>NZ_JMCB01000007.1:0-300000 GCF_000737315.1 Hyalangium minutum | reverse complement strand
CCTTGTCCACCACCACAAGTTGCAGCGGCGCCTCACGAGGAATGTGGACGACGGCTTGGCCTCCGCCTTTCTGCTCCACGCGAAGAACCCTGGGGACACTGCTGCAGCCCACCAGGAACGCGAGGAATAGGGCGCCTGCCCACCTCAGGGTCCGCCTGCGCATCATGGATGGCTCCTTCTGGCCAGGAGCACGGAACGTTAGAGGGCGGCTCCGAGGAAGAGGAGAAGCCACGGGGTGGCACCCGTTCCTCTGGCGTGGTGGTAACGCGCTGGGTAGGTGGGCGCCACCGTCCCCGCTGGCCCTCTCCACACCCGCAAGATGCGACCGGATGAAGACTTCTCACCCCGTGAGAAGCAGCCGATCGCAGGTTCCACCCATCCAACAGAGTACCGGGCTCCGCCGTTCGTCACTGCCAACCAGTTGGCACCAGACAGCACCCCCACCATTCGTCACTGCCAACCAGTTGGCACCAGCGCTCGGGCCCGGTACGGCTAAACCCTCAGAAACACGAGTCCTCGCCTGGCACACGAGACTGCCGTCCCCTGTCCCACAGCGGAGACCTGTTCCCGTTCCTACTCGAACATACCTCTGCTGCGGGAGTAGGTACCACCTGCAAAGTCGTATTGAATGAGCCTACCTGTTGGGTTTTACTTCAATCATGGAGCCATCTGCTTGAAGACTCCCCGTCCCGTCTATCCCACCTCCCTCTCCCCGGGTTCTCTCATCGGCGCCTGGCGCCTGATGGGCCGGATCTCGCAGGGCTCCTCGGGCATCGTCTTCCGCGCGCAACGGGCGGACTCGCCTGAAGCGGGCCTCTTCGCCCTCAAGTTAGCGCTCCACCCCAGAGACCCTCGCTTCGCGCTGGAGGTGGAGCTGCTCTCGCGGCTGAAGCACCCGAACATTCCTCGCCTGCACGACTCGGGTCAGTGGAGCGGTCCCGGTGGCGCGCTCTTCCCGTTCCTCGTCATGGACTTCGCGGAGGGTCTGCCCCTGTATTCCTGGGCACAGCTCCAACCTCGGACGGCGGATCAGCAGATGCGAGTGCTCGCTCAGGCCGCCAGCGCGCTCCAGGCGGTCCATGCGGCCGGTGGGATTCACCGCGATGTGAAGGGCGCCAATATCCTCGTGCGCCCCTCGGATGGGCACCTGTGGCTGGTGGACTTCGGCTCGTGCACGTATCGCGGAGCCCCTGTCCTCACCCGCGAGCCCGAGCCGCCCAGCACTCGCTACTACCAGAGCCCTCAAGCCCTCTTGCACCAGTGGCGCTTTCTCCGCGAGCCCACGGTTCGGTACCCGTCCGTCCCGGCCGATGACGTCTATGCGCTCGGCGTCACGGCCCACTTCCTTGCCACCGAGAGTTACCCGGTCATTGACGAGGATGCGGAAGCCACCCTCGAGCATGAGGACGGGGTCGCCCACTTCCCCGAGCTGGTTCCCGCCGAGAAGCTGGTTCCGCTCCACCCAGAGCTGGCGCGGTGGATCCGACAGATGCTCTCCGCGGAGCCCGCAGCCCGAGGAAGTGCGGCGGAGCTTGCCACGGGGCTGGCGCTGCCGGCGGACACGGAAGCGCGCGAGGCCGCGCAGGCGGCCGCCGCACAGAGTGCCTCTGAGCAGCGTGAAGAGAAACAACCGCCCGTCCCTGTCCGTAAGCACAGGTCATGGCGCAAGGAGCTCGCAGCCACAGCCGCAGCCGTAGCGCTGATCATCGGAGGAATGGGACTCGGCCATGCACTCCGTGAGCAGTCCCTCCTCGCAGCCGCCAGAGCTCAAGCACGAGAGGCCCAGGCTGCAGCACAGGAGAGCGACACTGCGGCTGTGGGAGAGGCGGCACTGCAGCAGCCGATGCCAGCCTCAGAGCCCAATACCACTCACGATGGCATCGGCGCAGAGGTCCCCAAGGATCCTCTCCCCAACCAGCGCCAGCCTCCGTGCAAGCGACCTCAGGTGGAGATCAATGGTGGCTGCTGGATTCTCGTGGGCAATGAAGCTTCCCCCTGCGTCGACAGCACCTACGAGTGGAGGAGACGGTGTTACTGGCCCGTGTTCACGTCTTCACGCCCGAACACCACGGGGCAGAAGTAGGCGCGATTCTGGCCGCCTTGCACTCGCGCGGCTCCGGGAACAACCTGAGAGGGTAGCTTCGAGCCAGACGACGTGACGAGTCAGACGGGGGTGCTATCCCCGCCTGCATGGAAACTGGGATGGGCGTCGAGGAATATGGGGAAGCAATGGAACGCAAACCAGCCACCTATGCAGACATCGAGGCGCTGCCCGAGCATGTGGTGGGCGAGATCATCGCAGGGGAACTGCATGTCAGCCCTCGGCCCGCTTTGCCTCACACCGTCGTAGCCACGCGACTTGGGGGCGAGCTACTCGGCCCGTTCGATCGGGGACGCGGTGGCCCGGGCGGGTGGATCCTCCTAGATGAGCCAGAGCTGCATCTGGGTGAGGAGGTGCTGGTGCCCGACCTCGCGGGCTGGCGCGAACACCGCATGCCCGAACCTCCCCGCACGGCGGCGTGCACACTTGCGCCGGACTGGGTGTGCGAGGTGCTCTCCGCTTCGACGGCCTCACTGGACCGGGCGCTCAAGATGCCCGTGTATGCCCGAGAGGGCGTTCAATACGTCTGGCTGGTGGACCCTGAGCGCCAGAGTCTCGAAGTGTTTCGCCTCCAAGAGGGGCATTACACGCTGCTCGTCACCCATGCCGGCATGACCCGCGTGCGCGCCGAGCCCTTCGAAGCGCTCGAGTTGGAACTGCACTACCTCTGGGGCAAGAAGTAGCCCCGGCTCTCAGCTTGAAGAGGGGCATCTCTCGCTTCGAGATCGGGCCTTGGAGACCCAAACTACTCCAGGTAGCTCAGCTCTGCCTCCACATGCTGCCGGTACAGAGGCACGATTTCGGCAGCGAGGACTTCCTCAAGAATCTTCCGTGCTCCAGCGGCATCACCCGCTTCCTTGCGGCGGTTTGCTTCTGAAATGGCACGCATCAGGCGTCGCGAGCCCTCGCGGATCCGGCGGCTCATTTCCCGGAGGAGCATGGTGGCAGCGATGGGGGTCCCCACCGCTCGCTGTGCTTCCTCCTCGGGAATAGCCACGTCCCTCGCGACGCGCCGGATCAGGTCAGTCACGTCTGGAGCGAGCACCTGGTCTTGGTCGAGCCGCTTCTCCCACTCTCTGACCTTGTCCCAATCGTGTTGCTCGTTCATCAACGCACCTTTGCCCGGCTACCCCTCACTCACGAGCGACGTGAGGATCTTCTTCCAGTTCGTGAAGAGCGAGAAGTGGCCCCCGTTCGGCATGAAGTGCGCCACCGTCCTCGGGATCCGCTTGGCCAGATAGAGCCCCATCTGCGGCGGGACGATGCTGTCCCCATCCCAGTACCAGAGGTGCACCTCGGGCCGGATCTCCTCCAGCGGAAAGCCCCACGGAGACACGAGGATCCGTGCCTCGCGCCGCATGCCGCGCACCCCCTGCCGCGTGGCCTCGGAGCGCCAGCCCTGCACCTGCGCCGCCAGCGCCGGATCGCTCAGTGCCGCCCGGTCATCCGGCGAGCTGTGCGCCATCAGCGCCCCCAACGCCCGATCCGGATTGCGCCGCACCGAACGATCGTGCGCCGCCATGAGCGGGTGCAGCAGCCACTCAGGCCACCCCGCCATCGTGTACGCATTGCGATAGTCCCGGTTGACTTCTCGCATCGCTCCCGGCCGGTCGAACGGCGCCGCACCGGAGACAATCGCCACGCGTGTGAGGCGGTCCCCCAGCTTCCACGCGCACGCCGCCGCGTAGGGCCCTCCCGCGGACACGCCCATGAGCGCGAAGCGCCCCAGGCCCAGCATGTTCGCCAGCTGCTCGATGTCCGAGGGGCAGTCCAGCAGTGTGCGGTTCGGCTGGAAGTCCGACAGCCCATACCCCGGCCGATCTGGAGTGATGAGCCGCACCCCCATCCGGTACGTGAGGCTGTCGTCCGGGTGCCGCATGTAGCGCGAGCCCGGGTTGCCATGGAGGAAGATGACCGGAACTCCCGCCGGATCCCCGGACTCGGCGAACGCGAGCCGCCGCCCATCCTTCAGGCGAATCGACCCTTCACTCAGTGGCGCCATCGGATTCCGCATCCGTCAGGACTCCAGGGGCCGCGAGCGCGAGGCGATCCATTCCGCCACCACAGGCCACACCTTCGTCGGGCTCTTGCTCGAGGCCGACAGGCCAATGTGCCCCACCGGGAAGCGCATCGTCTGCGTGTCCGGCGAGCCCACCAACCCCGGCAGCGGCTCGCTCATGGGTGGGAAGGCGATGGTGTCATGCTCCGCGATGATGTTGAGCAGCGACGCACGGATGCGCTTCAGGTCCACGCGCTCGCCGCCCACCTCCATGCGGCCCTGGCAGAAGAGGTTCTGCTGGTAGCAGTCCTTGATGTACTGCCGGTACACCTCGCCCGGGAACGGGACGGCGTCCGCGCCCCAGCGCTCCATGGCGAGGAACGTGGTGACGTACTCGGGCTCGTCGATGTGGCGGCACACGTCCAGCCACCGTGTGACACGCTGCACGGGAGCCGCCGCGAGGAAGCCGCTCTCCAGCACCCTCGACGGGACGTTGCCGTACGCATCCACCAGCGAGTCCACGTCGAAGTGCGCCGGCTGCGTCCACAGTGAGTAGATGCCGCCCTTGCTGAAGTCCACCGGCGTGGCCTGGGCCACGAAGTTGCGGATGCCCTCGGGGTAGAGGCTGGCGTAGGCCAGGGCCAGGGTGCCGCCCATGCAGTAGCCGTACAGGGTGAGCTCGTCACTGCCGCTCACGCGCAGCGTCCACCGCACGGCCTGGCGCACCAGATCCGCCAGCACGTCGCTCCAGGTGAGGTGCTGCTCGTCGGGCCCGGCGATGCCCCAGTCGATGGCGTAGACGTCGAAGCCCTCGCGGGTGAGGTACTCGATGAGGCTGCGGCCGGGCAGGAAGTCGAGGATGTACCAGCGGTTGATCAGCGAGTAGGCGAAGAGAATGGGGGTGCGCCACTTGCGGTGGGGCGAGGCATAGCGCAGCAGCCGCATGCTGCCGCGCGTGAAGACCACCGAGTGCGGCGTGGTGCTCACGGGCGGCTCGCGCACGCCGGAGGCGCGCTCGATGATGGGGCGCAGGTACGGGTACGGGTTGAGGGGCCGGTCCTGGAGCGCCTGCGAGAGCGCACGGGACAGCTCGGCCTGACCCGAGACGAAGGAGCGGAAGCGCTGGAAGGTGTTGGAAGCCATGGAAGGACTCGGGGGGCTCAGGTGCCGGGGCGGCGGGCCGCGGACTCGAGCGGTGGAGACTCCTCACGCGAGCGGGGCGCCTTGGTGGAGCGCTGCTCCTGCTTCTCAAGCAGCTCCACCACGAGCTCCAGCTGCGAGCCGAGCGCTTCGACCTGATTGTTGAGGCGGCGGACCTGATCGCGCATGGCCTCCACGTCCGAGGTGGCGGGCAGGCGCAGGGCCTGGAGCGCCTTCTCCTGGAGGGACTGGCGGCGGATGCGCAGGTTGAAGCGGCGGCGCATCAACCCGCCGCTGACGCGCAGCCAGGTGGGGCTCTCGCTGAGCTTCGAGGTGACCTGGGTGAGGCGGGCCTCGGCCTTGGCGAAGAGCTGGCCGGAGCGGGTCTCCGGGCTGGTCAGGCGCCCCACCAGCTTCAGGCCACGGGTCAGCAGCCCCTTGGGGCGGGAGGAGGAAGTCATGGGGCGGAATCTAGCATCTGAATGGCGCTTCATGTTTGCGGGTTGCCCGGCTGCCTCGCCATGGGCTCTTACGCGGACCCCTCCCCGCGTGCGATGGTCGGCCCCCTTGCCGTACCTGCCCCTTACCCCCCAATCGCCTTGAGTCCCTCTCGCTCGGACCGTCTCGTCCTCATCGCCGCCCTTCTCTCTCTCACCGCCGCCTGCCGGGAGCCCGCCTCCCCTCCCGTGGCTCCTCAGGCCACGCATCCGCGGATGTCCCCAGACACGCCGGGGGCCCGGTTCGACTTGAGCGCGGTCATCCGCCGCGCCCACTTCGCCTACCGCCCCGAGGGCCATGGCTGGACGGCGGGCCACAGCACCTGGTCCGCGCGTGTCACTCCGGGCGGGCTCACCTTCACTCCGCGCCACGGCGCCCTGGGGCTCACGGGCACGCCTGTCACCTTCGGTCCGCTGGCCCTCTCGCGCGGCGGGGTGGCACTGAACAGCACCGTGGGCAACGGCACCGTGTCTCAGGATGGCTCGCTCACCCTGTCCCGAGGGCTGGCCGAGGAGCAGTTCCAGAACCGGGAGGACGGCATCGAGCAGCGCTGGCGCCTGGCCCGCATGCCCGAGGGTGAGGGAGACCTCCTGCTCCGAGTTCCCGTGAAGGGGCTGCGCTTCGCGGGAGAGACCTCGCAAGGCCTGCACTTCGCGGACGCCTCGGGGCTGGGCGTGCGCTACAGCCACGCGGCCTGGACGGACGCGGCGGGGAAGCGGACGGAGCTCACGGCTCGGGCCGTGGCGGGGGCGGTGGAGTTCCGCGTCCCGGCAGCGCTGCTCGCGGGCTCGAGCTTCCCCGTGCTGCTCGCGCCGACCATCTCCCCCGAGTTCGGCCTGGACACGCCGGTGACGGATCCCGGCGGCGGGTCTCAGACGGCGCCCGCGGTGGCCTCCAACGGCACGGACTTCCTCGCGGTGTGGGCGGATGACCGGGGTGGAGACGTGGACGTGTACGGCGCTCGCGTGAGCCAGAGCGGGGCCGTGCTGGATCCCCTGGGCATCCCCATCGCCGTGGCCCTCAACGCGCAGCAGGCCCCAGCGGTGGCCTTCGACGGGACGAACTACCTCGTCGTGTGGAGCGATGGCCGGCGAGGCAGCGGCTCGGACATCTACGGCGCCCGCGTGAGCCCGGCGGGCTCGCTGATGGATCCGAGCGGCCTGGCGCTCTCGACCTCCACGACCTTCACGCTGCTGATGAGCGCCCCGGCCATCGCCTTCGACGGCACGAACTACCTGGTCGTCTGGGACGAGAAGATCGGCTTCAGCTCGCCCACCAACCTCCAGGGCCTGCGGGTAAGCCCGGCGGGGAGCCCCGTGGGGAGCCCGTTCTTCGTGTCCAATGCCGTGGGGAACCAGCTGGCGGCCTCGGTGGCGTTCGATGGGCTCAACTACCTGGCCGTCTGGCAGGATGATCGCTCCGGCAGCAGCTATGACATCTACGCGGGGCGCATCTCCACGGCGGGGGCGGCGCTCGACGGCTCGGGCTTCCCCGTGAGCACGAACAGCGCGACGCAGGCCAACCCGGTGGTGGCGTTCAACGGGACGCTGTACCTCGTGGCCTGGGAGGACTCGCGCAACCAGGCGGCCACGGGCATCGATCTCTACGGCGCGCGCGTCACGACAGCCGGAGGCACGCTGGACACGGCGGGGTTCGCGCTGGTGCAGGCGGCATCCACGCAGGCCCTGCCCGCGCTCGCGAGACTGGGGACACAGTACGTGCTGGCTTGGCAAGACCTGCGCTCGGGCGAGCTGGATGTCTACGCCGCCCGGCTGGATGCCAACGGGGCGGTGCTGGATGGCTCGGGGGTGGGAGTGGCGACGGCGACGGGCGCGCAGTCCACGGTGGCGATCGCCTCGAACGGCACGAACGCCCTGCTCACCTGGAGCGACAGCCGGACGGCGGACATCATCGGGGCACGGGTGAGCGCGGGCTCGGCGCTGACGGTGCTCGACTCGAGCGGCTTCACGGTGAGCCGCTCAGCCAACAGCGAGACGAACCCGGCGGTGGCCTTCGACGGGACGAACTACCTGGTGGTCTGGCAGGACAACCGCGGCAGCGGGTTCGATGTCTACGGCGTGCGGGTGAGCGGCAACGGCACGGTGCTGGATCCGGCGGGCTTCACCATCTCGGGCGCGAACGGCCACCAGCGCAACCCGGCGGTGGCCTTCGACGGGACGAACTATCTGGTCGCCTGGGAGGATACGCGGCTCAGCGCCTCCAGTGACATTTATGCGGCGCGGGTGAGCAAGACGGGGGCGGTGCTGGACGCCAACGGGCTGAGCATCTGCCCGCGCTTCGGCGCCCAGGAGCACCCCGCGCTGGCGTTCGATGGCGCGAACTACCTGGTGGTCTGGGATGACTCGGGCACCGGCTCGGCCCGAGACATCTACGGCACCCGGGTGAACACGGCGGGAATCGTGCTGGACAATGCGTTCATTGGCATCAGCACGGACACGAACGATCAGGCTTCGCCCGCAGTCGCCTTCGACGGGGGAAATTACCTGGTGGTCTGGAGCGACTACCGGAACAACTCGACCTCGGATGTGTACGGAGCGCGGGTGGGCCGAGGGGGCGGGGTTCTGGATCCCCCCGGGATCCAGTTCGCGGGCGGCACCGAGAGCCAGACGGACGTGGCGCTGGCGTTCGACGGAGCGAACTACCTGCTGGTCTGGTCGGACTACCAGACGTTCCCCTCTTCAAACCTCGCGGCCCGGCGCATCCGGCCCGTGGGCTCGCCCGCGGACTCGTCACCCATCACGGTGTCGGCGGCGGCGGGGCACCAGCAGCAGCCCTCGGTCGTCTACACGGGGACGGAGTTCCTCATCGCGTGGCAGGACGGCCGCAGCGGCACGGGCCTGGACATCTACGCGGGGCGGATCACCTCGGCGGGCGTGGCGATGGACGGGGATGGGTTCATCGTCTCGGCGAACGCGGCCAACGAGAGCCAGGTGGCGATGGCCTCGGCGGTGGGAACGGGCGTGCTGGCGGTGTACCAGGTGAACGATCCGTCCCTGGGCAGCAACGTGCAGCGGCTGAAGGCGCGGTGGATGGGGGGCTCAGGCTCCAACACACCGCCCGAGGCGCTGCCGCAGAGCCTCACCACGGAGGAGGACGTCCCGCTCGCGCTGGAGCTCACGGGGACTGACGCGGAGAGCGTGAACCTGACCTACACGGTGGTGACGGCGCCCTCGCACGGCGCGCTCACGGGCACGCTGCCGAAGCTCCGGTACGTGCCGGAGCTGAACTACCACGGGACAGACAGCTTCACCTTCACGGCGAGCGATGGCCAGGCCACCTCGGCGCCCGCCACCATCACCCTCACGATCACCCCGGTGAACGACGTGCCAACGGCCACGGCCCAGGTCCTCACCACGCCGGAGGAGACGCCCAAGGCGATCACCTTGGTGGCCTCGGATCCGGAGAATGACCCGGTGACCTTCGCCCTGGTCTCGAGCCCCAGCCACGGCACGCTGACGGGCACGCCGCCCAGCCTCGTCTACACGCCGGAGATGAACTACTCCGGTTCGGACAGCTTCACCTTCACGGCGAGCGACAGCCAGGGCACCTCGGCGCCGGGGACGATCACGATCAATGTGACGCCGGTAAATGATCCGCCCACCGCCACCGCGCGCGAGCTGACCACGCCCGAGGACACGCCGCTCCCCATCACCCTCACGGGCACCGATCCGGACGGGGACACCCTCTCCTTCACGGTAGCGTCGCCTCCCACGCACGGGACGCTGACGGGCACACCGCCCAACCTCACCTATGCGCCCGCAGCCAACTACTCTGGGCCCGACAGCTTCACCTTCACGGCGCGCGACGGCCAGGTCACCTCGGCCGCGGCAACGATCACGCTCTCGGTGGAGTCGGTGAACGATGTGCCCGTGGTGACGGGTGGCTCCCTGACGACGGCTGAGGACGCGCCGCTCCCCATCACCCTCGCGGGCTCGGATGTGGATGGGGACACGATCACCTTCGCCATTGTCTCGCCGCCGGCGCACGGAACGCTGACGGGGACAGCGCCCGACCTCACCTATACGCCGGCAGCGAACTACTTCGGCTCGGACAGCTTCACCTTCACGGCGAGCGACGGCCAGGCCACCTCCACCCCGGCCAGCGTGTCGCTCACGGTGACGCCGGTGAACGACACGCCCGTGCCCACCGCGCGCCTGCTGACCACGCCCGAGGACACGCCGCTCTCCATCACCCTCACGGGCACCGATGCGGATGGGGACACCCTCACCTTTGCGCTGGCCTCGCAGCCCACGCACGGCACGTTGACGGGCACGCCGCCCCACCTCACCTATACGCCCGAGACGAGCTACCACGGTTCAGACAACTTCACCTTCACGGTGAGCGACGGCACGGTGACCTCCGCGCCGGGGACGCTCTCGCTCTTCGTGGCCTCGGTGAACAGCACCCCCGGGGTCTCTTCCCAGTCGCTCACGATCGAGGAGGACGCTGCGACCGGCATCACGCTCATGGGGTCGGATCCGGACGGGGACTTGCTCACGTTCACGATCACCGTGCCCCCAGCCCACGGCACGCTGTCGGGGACGGCGCCCCACCTCACCTATACGCCGACGCTGGACTACTTCGGCACGGACAGCTTCACCTTCACGGCCACGGATGGGCTGGCCACGTCGACGCCCGCCACGGTCTCGTTCACCCTCACCCCGGTGAATGACGCGCCCCGGCCCGCGGCGCAGACGGTCAGCACGCGGGAGGACACGGCCAAGGCGATCACCCTCACGGCGGTGGATCCCGAGGGCTCCCCGGTGAGCTTCACGCTGGTGTCGGGCCCGAGCCACGGCACGCTGACGGGCACGCCGCCCGCGCTCACGTATACGCCCGCGCAGGACTACCAGGGCCAGGACCGCTTCACGTTCACGGCCTCGGATGGGGTGCTGACCTCGGCCCCGGCCACCGTGACGGTGAACGTGACGGACGTCAACGACTCGCCGGTGGCGCAGGCGCAGACACTCACGGTCCCGGCGGGCAGTCCGACGCCCATCTACCTCTCGGGCAGCGACGTGGATGGGGACGAGCTCACCTTCGCCATCGTGTCCTTCCCCGAGCAGGGAAAGCTGACGGGGACACCGCCGGACATCATCTACACGCCACCCACGGGCTTCACGGGGGCCACGCGCTTCACGTTCTCGGCGAGCGACGGCCGGGCGATCTCCTCGGCGGAGATCCAACTGACGGTGGAGAAGCGCTCGCTGACGGTGAGCGCTGCGGTGGACACGGTGCGCCCGGCCGATGGCCAGCAGGTGCGCTTCTACGCCAACGCCGTGGACGAGCGCGGTGCGGACATTGCGCTCCAGTGGGACTTCGGGGATGGGCAGACGTCGCAGGAGGAGCTGCCCGTGCACGCCTTCGCGGCACCGGGCACGTACGACGTGAAACTCAAGGCCACCACCTCCTCGGAGGAGGCCACCACCCTGCTCCGGGTGCGGGTGCGCAGCTCCGCGGAGACCGTCATCACGGCGGGAGCGACGGGCCCGGCGGTGGTGGGCGTCGAGGGCTCCACGCTGGCGCTGAGCCTCTCCGATCCGAATCAGCCGGGGCTCACCTACACATGGGACTTCGGGGACGGGACTCCCAGCAGCACGGGGGCATCGGCCTCGCACGCCTGGGCGGATGACGGGCGCTTCACGCTGAAGGTGACGGGCACGGACGGGAGCGGCACGCGGACGGTGGCGACGCGGACGGTCGTCATCCACAACACGCCGCCGGTGCCGCTGCCGCAGGAGACGGTGTCCGCCACCGCGGGCAAGCCGGTCTCCGTGCAGTTGTCGGGCTCGGACGCTGCGGGCCAGAGCGATCCGCTCCGCTGGGAGCTGGTCAGTGGCGAAGGCGCGCTGTCGCCGGAGGGCACCTTCACCTGGACGCCCTCGCAGCAGGGACTGGCCACGATCATCACGAAGGTCATCGACGGAGACGGCGGCGAGTCACGCCTCGCCATCCAGATCTCCACGGCCACCGCCGCGCCGCCGGAGGACTCCGAGGGCTGCGGTTGCGGCACGAGCGCTGGAGGAGCCCCGGGAGCGTTCGGCCTGGCCCTGCTGCTGCTGTCACTCGCCGCTTCGAGCCGCAGGGCCCGGAGCTGACGGGGGGAGCCCCGCCTCCTACGGCACGCGGGGCTCCTTCACGAAGGTGGCCTGTCCCACCGAGACATGGCGTTCAGCCGCCTCTTTCAGGAGGCGGCCTTGCCGGAGGGCCTCCACCGCCCACTCCAGCCCGAAAGGCTCAGCGGAGTACAGCGCGTAGACGTCCTCTTGGCCCAGGGTGTCGTCCAGCTCGATGGCCCCCGGCAACAGCGGCTGGGATGCGTCGTAGAGGGCTGCGTCCACCCCATCGAAGGGATAGTAGACAAACGCCGCGCCCCGCCCATCGCGGCTCAGCACGGCGACATACCCGCTCGCGGGGGCCCTCACCTCGAAGCGCAGGGCATCGTTGGGAGCCAACCGTGCGTTCTGGGAGACGGGGATGCCGGTGTCCCCCTCCTTGCGGTACATCACCAGGACTACCGAGCCCTTCACGCTGAAGTCCGGCTCGTCGCGCAGGAGCCGCAGCAAAGAGTCCCCTTGCAGCACGAGCAGCATCCCCACTGCGGCTCCCACCAGGAGCACCTCGGTGAGCAGGGTGGGCCAGTGCCACGACCCTCCGCGCCGCCGCCGCTGCCGCCGGAACCGTGCCACGAGGGGCGCGGGAGGATGCTGAATGAGAAATGCGGCCGAGTCCGCGCGCAGCTCCTCGAGCCGGGCCCGGTCCCGGGGAGACTCCATCAAGCGAGCCTCGAGCTGGTCCCGGTCGGCCGCGCTCAGCGAGTCCGTGAGGTAGCGCTCCAGAAGGGCATCCGGGACACACCGGATTTCAGAACTCATGACCGTTCTCCCGGCTGGAGCCGTACGCTGCGCTGGCGGGCGCGCTCGGCGAACTGGTGCAGCAGGGCGGAGACCGCCTTGCGATCGAGGTCCAGCACCTTCCCCACCTCCTGCAGGGTGTAGCCCTCGACGAAGTAGAGGACGGCCGCGCTGATGGCCTGAGGACTCTCGCTCTCGGTGAGCAGGGACAAGTCCCTCAGGGCTTCGACTCGGGCCATGCCGCCCTCGTTCGCGCTGACCCACTGTCCTGGGCGGGCGTCATCCTCTTCCTGGCGGATGTCGAGCGGCCCGAGCACGCCGGACCAGCGGGCATTGCGGCGCAGCCGGTCCAAGGCCTTGTTCGTGGCGATCTGGTAGAGCACGGTGAAGGGCGAAGCCTCTCCGCGCATCGAGGACTGCCAACGCAAGTAGTCCAGGAAGGTATCCTGCGTGACGTCGAGCGCCTCCTGCTCATCCTGAAGCAGGGCTCGGGCGCGGCGGTGAATCGTGGGCCCGAAGCGCCGGTACAACGCGGCGAGCGGCTCCTCCGCCGTGTGACGCTTCCTCTGCTGCATCGCGTGCTGCATCGCGCGTGTCTTGGCTCCCCCTACTTGGTACTGGGCGCGCGCGAGCCTGTATGTACCTCTAAAGGAGTACGCGGCCCGTTACACGGCCGCGCAGAGCCCTCCATCCACGTTGATGGCCGAGCCCGTGACATAGGAGGCACGCGGCGACACGAGGAACGCCACCACATCGGCGAACTCCTCGGCGCGGCCGATGCGGCCCAGCGGCACCCCGGCCTCCTTGCTGCGCTCGGCATAGAGCACCTCGGGCGGCTTGCCGGAGGTCTCCGCGCGCTTGGTCCACTGCGCGCTCTCGATCATGCCCACGAGCACGGCGTTGACGCGGATGTTGTCGGGCCCCAGTTCCTTGGAGAGCACCTTCATCATCGACATGCCCGCGGCGCGGGACACGGAGGAAGGCAGGGTGTTCTTCCCGGGCTCCTTGGCCTTGATGGAGAGCACATTGACGATGGCTCCACCGCCCGCCGAGCGCAGATGCGGCACCGCGAGCCGCACGGCGCGGATGGCCGCGAACACCTTGAGCTGGAAGTCCTCCTCCCACTCTTGGTCAGTGACGGAGAGGAAGGCCTTGGCCGAGGCCGAGCCCGCGTTGTTCACGAGCGCGTCAATGCGGCCCCACCGCTCATGGGCCGCCTGAACGAAGCGCTCCACTTCCTGGGCGCGGGACACATCGGCGGGAATCGCGAGCACCTCGCCGCCCTGGGCGCGCAGGGTGGCGGCGAAGGCCTCCAGCTTGCGCGAGTTCCGGGCGCACAGGGCGACGCGAGCGCCCTCCCAGACGAGCCGGTTGCACACGGCGGCTCCGAGTCCTTCCGAGCCACCCGTCACGAGCACCACCTTACCGGCGAGCTCCAGATCCATGAGAGAGGTCCCCTCCGAGAGACGAGTCCCTCTCCTTATATAGGGCCCGAGGGCCCAGCGGCGGCCTGAGCGCTCAGGCGGGCTTCTTGACGGCGGTGGGGCGCTTCTCGAAGGCGGCGAGCGTGGTGGCGATCTCCTGGTTCACGGCGCGCAGCATGTCCTCTTCCCTCTCAGCGGCGCTTTGGTCATCGCCCCATCCATGCTCATCCACTGCCAGTCAATGCCCACCAGCGCGTCGTACGCCACCAACTCCAAGCGCCAGAACTCGCAGAACATTCCGGCCGACAGCCATTCACGAAACCTTCGGTGGGCCGAGGACGGGTGGCACAAGCCGGTGGCTTTCAACGCGTGCCACTGCATCCCCGTACGCAGCACCAGCAGGATGGCTTCCATGGCGGACCTGTCCGGCACTCTCGGGTTATGGCACCCCAGCGGATGCGCAGGCCTGGGCGGCAGAAGAGGTTCTATCTTGCCCCACAGCTCCTCTGGCATCCATCAGCCGTCATCTCTCTTGGCAACTCCCACTCGACACTTCCTCCTTCACCTTCTACCCCATCAGGTAGGGCCTTTTAGTTTAGGTGAGTGCTGGTGCAGAGAGGGAGGGTAGGGCTGCTGACAGATGTCACGCGGGCTGTGCGCCGGGCCGGTATAGAGGCGGTGCAGCCCCTTTGGGCACACGCCGGCCTATGCCCCAGGCGGGACGCCGCAGGTCGTGGCCTTTTAGGTCACCGCGACTGCTTGAGCAGTTCATGATTCAGCAAGGACTGTCTCCTCGTGCTCCATTCACCGTGCTCGGTGACTCCTTCCAAGATACAAGGCCAGTACCAGCAAGGCCCAAGTGGCTGAGAGGGAAGGAGCGGTGGTGCAACTCCAGCCGTAATGACTCCTAATGATTATCGTAAAACTGTGGGCCTTGAAGAAAGAACCGGCATTGCCTGCCACATCCGTAGCAATGGCAATGACTTGGTGCTGCCCCACAGGCAGAGCCTTTCCTGGAGTGAAGTTCCAGAGCCCCTTCGGGTTCGTATCGGTTGTTCCTGCAACTTTCCCATCAAGCCACACTGTTATTGTGCTGCCAGGCTCCGCATTTCCGGAAATGGTTGGCTTCTGAGTATAGACAAACTCTGGCACATTCACCTCGGGGGCAATTGGAGGCGTGGTATCAACCGTGAAGACTTTGGTGGTGGAGCCAAGACTGGTATTGCCTGCCGCGTCTGTTGCCGTAGTTCTTACTGAATGAGGGCCATCCGGCAGCGGCACCTCCGGTGTGAAACCCCACCTCTCCGAAGTATCGGCCGTGGTGGTGCCCACCTCAGTGCCGTCCACGCTCACAGTCACGGTACTACCCGGCTCGGCTGTGCCGCTGTAGGTCGGTATGTTGTACCTGCTAACCACGTCGTTAGCCGGTGTGTTCACCACCGGAGCAGGAGGAGGCGTGACGTCCACCGTAAAGGTATTAGTATTTGAGTCTGCACTCGTGTTTCCCCCTCCATCTGTACCCCGCGCCCTTACCGTGTGACTGCCACCCGCCAAGGTCGCAGGGGGCGCGACATGCCACACCCCAAAGGCGTTGGTCGTCGTGGCGCCCACCTCAATCCCGTCTACTATGACAGTGACGGAGATGCCCGCCTCAGCCGTCCCGCCATAAGTCATATGGTTGTTATTGGTTTGCGATCCATTGACTGGGGTGTCAACCGCCGGAGCAAGCGGAGGCGTGGTGTCCACCGTGAGAGTGATGGTGTTTGAGTCGGCGCTCGTGTTGCCCAATGCATCTGCGGCCCGCGCCATTACTGTGTGCGGTCCATCGGCCAACGGCATGGATAGAGTGAAACTCCAGTTGCCCGCTGCATCAACTGTGGTGGTGCCCACTGGAATTCCATCCACAATGATAGTGACGGTGCTGTCCGCTTCCGTCGTCCCGCTATAAGCCAGTTGGTTGTTATTGGTTCGCGCTCCATTGGCCGGTTTGGCAATTACTGGAGGAGGTGGAGGAGTGGCATCCACCGTAAAAGTGTTGGTGGTCGAGTCGGCGCTCGTGTTGCCCCCTCCATCTGTGGCCCGCGCCCTTACAGTGTGCCCCCCATCGGCCAGTTTCACGGTAGGAGTGAAGGTCCAGTGGCCTGCCATATTCGCCTTAGTGGCGCCCAGGGGAGTGTCATCCACGAGGATGGTGACGGTACTAATCGCTTCCGCCAAGCCGCTGAAGGTAGGAGTGTTGTCATTGGTCATCGAGCCGTTGCCTGAGATGGTCACTACCGGAGCAACCGGTGCGATGGGGTCGTAGTACAACTCCGCGCTGGCGAGATGACCGGCCCAGCCAAAACCACCGGTGACTAGCACTTGGCCATTGGGCAACAGCGTCGCAGTGTGGTACTCGCGTGCCATGGCTAGAGGGCCTGTCCGGCTCCACCCCTTTGTTTCTTGGTCATACACTTCTGCGCTGGCGAGTTCCTCGTCCAGACCAAAGCCGCCGGTGACCAGCACTTGGCCATTGGGCAACAGCGTCGCCGTGTGGTCCCTGCGTGCCACGGCCAGCGGGCGAGTAGTACTCCACGCCCCTGTGACCGGATTGTACTCCTCCGCGCTAGCGAGCGAGCCGGTTAGGCCAAAGCCACCGGTGACCAATACTTGGCCATTGGACAACAGCGTTGCCGTGTGATTTTCACGTGCCCTGGCCATAGCGCCAGTGGTACTCCAGGTCCCCGTGGTCGGATCGTACACCTCTGCACTAGCGTGCGGGCCGTCTGGGCCGTTGCCACCAGTGACTAGCACTTGGCCGGAGGGCAACGGCGTCGCCGTGTGGTACTCGCGTGCCCTGGCCATAGCACCAGTGGTACTCCAGGCTCGCGTGACAGGATCGTACACCTCTGCACTTGCGAGAGCGCCGCCTGAGACCAGCACTTGGCCATTGGGCAACAGTGTCGCCGTATGTCTCATGCGTGTACTGGCCATAGCGCTGGTGGTGCTCCAGGTCCCCGTGACCGGATCGTACACCTCTGCACTTGCGAGGTAGCCGCTTGAGCCAAAGCCGCCGGTGACCAGCACTTTGCCGTTAGGCAATAGTGTCGCTGTGTGGTATTCGCGAGCTACGGTCATAGCGCCAGTGGTACTCCAGGCCCCTGTGACCGGATCGTACACCTCCGCGCTAGCGAGAGCTCCGGTTGGGCCAAAACCACCGGTGACCAGCACTTGGCCATTGGGCAACAGCGTTGCCGTGTGGTAATTGCGTGTACTGGCCATAGCGCCAGTGGTACTCCAGGTCCCCGTGGTCGGATCGTACACCTCCGTACTAGCGCGCGGGCCGCCTGGGCCGTTGCCACCAGTGACCAGCACTTGGCCGGAGGGCAACGGCGTTGCCGTGTGGTACTCGCGTGCCCTGGCCATAGCGCCAGTGGTACTCCAGGCTTGCGTTGCCGGATCATACACCTCCACACTTGCGAGGTAGCCGCCTGAGCCAAAACCACCGGTGACCAACACTTGGCCATTGGGCAACAGCGTCGCTGTGTGGTACCGGCGTGCCACAGTTAGAGAGCCAGAGGTACTCCAGATCCCCGTGGCCGGATCGTACACTTCTGCACTGGCGAGAGCGCCGCTTGAATCACGGCCCCCAGTGACCAGCACTTGGCCATTGGGCAACAGTGTCGCCGTGTGGAGATAGCGTGCTCTGGCCATAGCGCCAGTGGTACTCCAGGCCCCTGTGACCGGATCGTACATCTCCGCGCTAGCGAGAGCTCCGGTTGGGCCAAAACCACCGGTGACCAGCACTTGGCCATTGGGCAACAGCGTCGCCGTGTGGAGATAGCGTGTACTGGCCATAGCACCAGTGGTACTCCAGGCTTGCGTTGCCGGATCATACACCTCCACACTTGCGAGGTAGCCGCCTGAGCCAAAACCACCGGTGACCAGCACTTGGCCATTGGGCAACAGCGTCGCTGTGTGGTACCGGCGTGCCACAGTTAGAGAGCCAGAGGTACTCCAGGTCCCCGTAGCCGGATCGTACACCTCTGCACTGGCGAGAGCGCCGCTTGAGCCACTGCCTCCAGTGGCCAGCACTTGGCCGTTAGGCAGCAGTGTCGTCGTGTGGAACCAACGCGCCGTGGCCAGAGAGACTGTAGGGTTCCACGTTCCCGTGGCCGGATCGTACACCTCCGCACTGGCGAGAACGTCGCTTGAGCCAACGCCTCCAGTGACCAGCACTTGGCCGTTGGATAACACCGTCGCATTGTGGGCATATCGTACGTTGGCCAGAGCGCCCGTGGCTTTCCACGGCTCATTGCTTGCGGCCTGGAGCTCCTTGGGTACGAGCCACTCGTGGTGCACCGCTCCGTTCTCGCCCTGCGGCACCTCGCCGCACGCGAGCCACAGCAACGCTGAGGTAATGACAAATTTCGCAATCGCTTCTAGCCTAGTCTTAGAGGTAGCTGACACGAGTCTTTCCTTGAATGCTGGTTGTTTTTCCTCTCACCTCAAGACTCGTTTAGGGCTCAGGGAAGAGGCACGCTCCTACGGATAACAACAGCGACCGCGGGGGTGTAAGGATTCTGTGCCAGCGGCGCGTTAAGAGTTGCGAGGTCTTCCGCTGAGGCGGTGGCTGCCTCCAAACATGCGACGACTGACATCGCTGGTAAGGCGAGGGCTCACAACAGCCAAGCAGGCACGTGCTAGTGTCTCCACAATACTGCTTGTAACCAGCCTGTGCCTGTCCAGAGGCTATTCATGAGGTAAGTACTCGAGGCGGAGTGGGCTCTGCATTGCGGCGTGTGCGTCGGCAAGCCGTGCAAGTAGCGGGCCTAGAGGTGCCAGTGCTCCTTGGGCGACCTAGGCATAGGCCAAGAACGAGAACTCGGGCCGCAGTCTTACGTCAAGTGACGCGCAAGTGACGCGCAAGTGCTCTCGGCTGACGCGTCAACATCTATTGGCAGTCTCTGCGACGGAATAGTTCGGGCACGCCCAGCAGATGGGAACGCCAAGCACTTGGAGTTATGTAAGAGCCTACTTCGGTAGGTAGGGAATGAAGGTGCCTACCCCATGGGCTTAATCCTATAGGAGGTGCGGCGCTTCGCTCAGCACGTCTGCAAGCAGCCCGTCTTCCGCGAAGTCTTTGGCCTCATATGAGGGGATGCCTCAGATTGAGGGGATGCCTCAGATCAACTGGAGGTGGCTGTGCATGGACGGCGCTCAGGGCAAAGCCCCGCTAGCTTAGGAGGGGAAAAATTGGACCCAATCCCACCGACAGAGCCAAGCGAGGCACCAAGTGGAGCCTGCTGACCGATGGGCGGGGCTTCCCCCTCAGCCTCGTGGTCGCTGGCGCCAGCACGAACGACTCAAGCTGGTGCAGCACACCTTTGACTCGGTGCCGATGAAGCGCCCCAGATCGACCCGCTGTCGGCGCCTGCACCTGTGCCTGAATGCAGGGTACGACTGCCAGCAAGTGCGTACTTGGGCAGCCCGCCTGGGCTTCACATTGCAAGTGAGGAGGCGCCGCCCACCAGCGCGGCCGCCGAAGGGGAGTCGGCGCAAGAAGACGCAGTGCTGGGTGGTCGAGCGCTCCCATTCATTCCTCCACCGGTTCCGCCCCTTGCTGGTGCGATGGGAGAGGCGAGACGACGCTTACCTAGCGTTGCTCCACCTGCCTTGGGCATCGTCACTTGGTTCCACGACCTCGAAATAGACTCTTATATAGAGCCCGATGGCCCAGCGGCAGCCTGAGCGCTCAGGCGGGCTTCTTGACGGCGGTGGGGCGCTTCTCGAAGGCGGCGAGCGTGGTGGCGATCTCCTGGTTCACGGCGCGCAGCATGTCCTGCTTCTCGCGGAACGGGAGGAACGCGCTCTTGAAGCCGGAGACGATGACGGTGGTGAGGTCCTCGAGCGCGAGCCCCAGCTCCTTGTGCGCCAGCCACAGCTCCTTGGTGACGGTGGTGTCGGTGATGAGCCGGTTGTCGGTGTTGATGGTCACCCGGAGGCCGTAGTCGAAGTAGAACTTGAGCGGGTGGGCGGCGAGGCTCGGCACGGCGCCGGTCTGCACGTTGGAGGTGGGGCACACCTCCAGCGGGATGCGGTGATCGTTCACGTAGTTGAGCAAGTCTCCATCCTCGCGCAGGCGCGTGCCGTGGCCGATGCGGTGGGCGCCGAGGTAGTGGATGGCCTGCCCGATGGACTCGGGGCCGAAGGCCTCACCCGCGTGGGCGGTGCAGTTGACGTTGTTCTTGAGGATGAGCTGGAAGGCTTCCTTGTGGTCCTTGGCGGGGAAGCTGGCCTCGGCGCCGGCCAAGTCAAAGCCGATGACGCCGCGGTTCTTGTAGGCCACGCTCAGCTCGGCCAGGCGCATGGACGTCTGGGGGTTGATGTGGCGGATGCCGCAGACGATGACGCCGCACTTGATGCCCGTCTCGCGCTTGGCGGCGCGCAGCCCCTCGAGCACCGAGTCGATGACGGTGGTCATCTTCAGGCCCTTCTGCAGGTGCAGTGCGGGCGAGTAGCGGACCTCCAGGTAGCGCACGTTCTCGGAGGCGGCGTCCACGGCGAGCTCATAGGCGGCGCGGTAGAGGGCCTCGGCCGTCTGGAGCACGGAGAGGGTGACGTCGAAGGCCACGAGGTACTCCTCGAGGCTCTTGCACACCTGGCCCATATGAATGGCCTGGGCCAGGCCGTCCACGGAATCGGCGGGCAGCGAGACTTTCTGCTGCTCGGCGAGCTCGAGGATGGTCTTCAGGCGCATGGAGCCATCGAGGTGGCAGTGCAGGTCCGTCTTGGGGAGGGCGTGCAGCAGCTCCTCGGTGACCTCGATGGCGGGAGGTGGGGAGATGTCGGTGCGCCGAGCCGCGGAAGGGATTCCGGTGGCGCTGGGGAGCTCGTCGTCGCGAATGGAGGCCATGGTCGAGGTTCCTTGCTTGCCAACCCTCGTGCGGGTCGGAAGATGCGTCCCTCAAACCATGCTGAGGCGCGCCTGTCCATGTAGCCACCTATTGCTCGTACTCCTTGTGACAGGAGGGATGGGGTGCAAGCGAGGCCCGGAGCGGGTCTTCGAGTTCTCGACGGACGCGTCCTCGCGAGCGGGGCTGGTGGGGCTGGAGGACGGCGTGCTGGTGAGCAACGAGGCAGGCGCGCTGGTGCGGCTGAATCGGAAGGGCGAACCGGTGTGGCGGGTGAAGCTGGGGCAGGAGGTGGCGGGGCGGCCGGCGGTGGTGGGGGACAGCGTGCTTGCGGGGACGGTGGGAGGGGAGTTGGTGCGGCTGGGGCTGGCGGACGGGACGGAGCGCTGGCGCCTCACGGGAGAGCCGCCGGTGATGACGGGGCTGGTCGCGGATGAGGCGTCCGTCTACGTGCTGGGGCCGGACGGAGCGGTGCGAGCCCATGCGATGGATACGGGGCAGGTGAAGTGGAGGCGCCCCGCGCCCAAGCCGGAGGAAACGCATCTGGAACCCGGCCAGAGGCTCCCGGCGCCCGAGTTAGCGGGAGGGGTGCTGGCGGTGTCGCTGGGAGAGGCGGGGCTGGTGGGCCTCTCGGTGGAGAACGGAGAGGTCCGCTGGCGCCGACTGATGGGGCCCGTGCTGGGAATGACGCGGGAGGGCGACACGCTGTACGTGTCGACGCGGACAGGGAAGACGGCGGCGGTAGGGATGACGGACGGCGCACTGCGTTGGGAGCAGTCCCCGGCCCCGGTGCTCACGAGCCCACCGACATTCGTGCAAGGGGTGCTCTGGGTCGGAGCGACCGAGCCTCCACAATTGCTGGCGGTGTCCCCCTCGAATGGGAAGCGGCTGTCGAGCATTCCCCTCCCCTCTCCGCTCGTGACGCAGCTCGCCGTGCACGGGGAGGAACTCGTGGTACCCACGAGCGGACGCGAGGGGCTCGTGCTCACGCTGAAGCGCCAGGGAGGAGCCCCAGTGCTCACCCTGCGGACGGACACACCGATGAGGACGCAGCCGGTGGTGCTCGGGGATCAGCTCTTCGTGCTGGGGCTGGACGGGCGGGTGCTCTCCTGGAGCCTCCGTCCGCCCGAGCCGTGAACTCGGCACTGCTTAGAGCGACGCCACGAGCCGCGGGAGCGCCACCTCTGCCCCCTCCGCCACGACCTGGATGTCATGAGAGGGAGATGTCCCAGCGGGGTCGATGCTGAACACATGAGCGCCGTGTATCCGGGCCTCCTCGGTCACGATGGCCGTGATACCCACGGAGAAGGACGTCCCGATGAAGACGACCAGCCGGCTCTTTCGCGCCTGCCGGATGACGCGGTCGAACTGATACGAGCCATGCTCCGAGTAGTACTCATCGAACCAGAGCACGTGGGGGCGCAGTTTGCTCTGGCACACGGGGCAACGCGGCACGGTCTCGCGGCTGGGATTCGCGTACAGCGCGGTGAAGTCCACCTCCGCCATCGGAAGCGTGCCGTACGGCGGGCCGTGGGTGCAGGTCAGCTGAGTGCAGCGCGCGAGATCCGAGCTCCCATGCACCTTCACGAAATCGCGGCTCCCGGCCTGCTCGTGGAGGGTGTCGATGTTCTGGGTGACGAGGAGGAACTCCCGGCCGAGGGCTTGCTGCCGCTGCTGCCACTGCGCCAGGGCGCGGTGAGCATCGTTCGGCTGGGCGCCTTTCAGGGACTCGAAGCGCTTGAGGTACCAGAGCCAGGACTGATGGGGCGATTGGCGGTAGTAAGCGCGGGTGCCCTTCTGGGTGACGTCATTGGCCCAGACGGCGCCGGGGTCCGTCCCGCGAAAAGTGGGAATGCCACTGGCCAGACTGACGCCTGCGCCGGTGACGACCAGGACGGCCTCGCCCGCGGGCCCCTTGGCGACCGCGAGCAGCTCTTCGAATGGCGACGGTATGGACACGCGAACACCTTCTCTCCTCAGGAGGGTAAGGACTGAAGAGCACGAATACAGCGAGCGAGGCTCTCGCTGCGCTTGGCAGCGACACCTGGGCGCCATTGGTCGCGTGCGAACTCTGCGATCATGGACGTGTACTCACGCCCCACAGAAGCCGTGGACCCTTCCGCAGGAACGATGCCGACACGAACCTCCCGTGACCGTGAACCACGAGCCAGATTGATCAACGCCTGCTTGGCATTGACGAGAGTGTCGGGAGAAGTGGGGACAGTCGACACTTGAACATGAAGGAAGGCAGCCATCCGCTCCGCATCCGCGAGCAGCCACCCCTCCCCCTGATGAACCGCAATCCGGAACCGCATAAGGCGTGCGGGTGCCTTCAACAAACGTCCCACAAGCGTAGGGGCACACGGCGCGTCCTGGTCCATGTCCCTGAGCACAAACCAGGGAGCGCTGCGCGCGGCGTTGTTGTAGGCCTGCAGCTTCTGGTCGAGTTTGGACTTACCGCCCGCTGGATAAATGGGACCTTCGGAAAGGCCCACATGGCGAATCAGCCTTCGAGCGACCGCTGTGTCCGTAGGCCCTTCCACTGCAATGGACACGGGTATCACAGCGCATCCCCAAAGAGTGGAAGTTGCTCTGCTCCCACGGGTGCTGTCCTTGGGATGACTGCCTCGGCCATGGACATTCCTCCTTCAAGAAGGGAACGGATCTGCTCGACATCCTTGGCCACTTCGATCCGCGTCCCTTCTTTGAGAGGCTCTAGTACCAGAACCTCCTCTGCACCGATCCCCGGATCCGACAACATATCGGCGCTATGGGTGCTCACGAGCACCTGCCGGTCACTCTTCCGGCTCAAGCGAGCGAGTATCTGCGGGATATGGCGGACAACTGCGGTGTGAAGAGACAGCTCCGGTTCCTCCAACAGCAGGGGGGCTGTGCCGTCGAGAAAGACCCACAGCAACCCGAGGAGCCGCAGCGTCCCATCGGAGAGCTGTGTCTCGTTCTGCCACCCTGCATTGGGACGCCAGTGCTTATACCGCCCCAACAAGTGCGGAACCCCTCGCTCGTCCCTCTTCAAATCCAGCTCTTGAAGTTGGGGAACTGCTACCCGAAGCGCATGAGTGATTCGCTTCAATCGTGACTTGAGTGTCTTGGAGGGCGCTCTCGCAAGCTGCTCCAAGAAATCTCCACCAAATGCATCATTCACCCGCCCAGCTGAGCGATCGGGCTCACGCACCAGTTGAGGAACAAGGTGCAGATACCGCACTTTGGCGAAGAAATCCGCCAGCTCGCGAAACCGCCGGTTCGTATTGACTTGCTCCAAGTGCGTTTGGGTCAAGAGCTCAGGGTCGCGCTTGTCCTCGCTGTTGGGCCGGGACAGCAGTGTGTCATCACCGTGTGTGACGATCTCCCGCTTGACCACAGGCCTGCGTTGGTTGTCCTGAGTGAACTCCAGCCGGTATCCCCACGGCTTGCCGTCGGAGAGATCGACCATCACCTCCACCGCGACATTCGGGTACCGGCGTGCGTGCAGGGAGCGGATCTGGGACACGCCTCGGCGAGAGGAGACAGCACGCTGAAAACCACCCTGGACATCCGCGACATCGCGCAAGAAGCGGATGGCGTCGAGGAAATTGGACTTCCCAGCTGCATTCGGCCCCACAAGAAAGACGCGGCCCTCAAGAGGTACAGCGACCTCAAGGAAGTTGCGCCAATTCTCCAAGCCGATGTGGGTGAATCGCATGCGCGCACTCTATCGCCCCGGCAGTGCCCCGGCACCTTCTGCCGCCGGGCTGCCACCGGGTTCTTGGAGGTCCTCTCAGCCCGGCATGAGGAACCGGGCGATGACACGCTTGAGGCCCACGCCACCGCCGAACTCGACCGTCACCTTCGCATTGGGGCCCGAGCCGTCGGCGGAGATGATGCGGCCCACACCGAACTGCTCGTGGCGCACGCGCATGCCCCGCACGTCCCCGCCCATCCCCTCGCCATCGGCGGCCTGCGAGTAGGAGCGATCCACGCGCGGCCCATCGTCCTCGTCATACGAGCGGCGGCGCGGAGCCACAGCCGAGGGCATGGGACGCGGGGCTTCCTGAACCTCCTGCTCGATGCCGAAGAGTCCTTGCGGCACGTCCCGCAGGAAGCGAGAGGGCGGGTTGTAGCGAAGCTCACCGAAGAGAGAGCGGCACTGCGCGAAACTGATGAACAGCCGCTTTCGAGCACGGGTAAAGCCCACGTAGCAGAGGCGCCGCTCCTCGGCCATCTCCTCACTGTCCTCGGGATCCTCGACGGCCAGCGAGCGCGAGTGCGGGAAGACCCCGTCCTCCATGCCGGTGAGGAACACAGCATCGAACTCCAGGCCCTTGGCGGCATGCAGCGTCATGAGCGCCACCCGGCCCTCCCCCACCTCCGCATCCGCCTCACCGACCAGACTGATCTGCTCCAGGAACGCCTGAAGCGGAGGCACATCCGCGGTAAGCGGAGCCGCATCCAGTTCGGGAGGCGGAGGCTCGGCGCCCTCTGCGGGCTGAGCCGCTGCGGCAGCCACGGCAGCAGCCGCACGGTTCAGGTCGAACTCCTGCGCCGCGCCCAAGAACTCGCGAAGGTTCTCCGCGCGAGTGATGGACTCATCGCTGCCCTCGGCCATGAGGGACTCGACGAGCTTGGTCTCCTTCAACATCTCGTCCACGGCGCCCGCGGCATCCTGGGCCTTCTGGGCAAACGCGTTCAGGGAAGACACCAGCACATGAAACCCACCCAGCCGCCGCGCGGCCGCCGCATTGAGCGCGGGAATCTTCTCCGGCCGCTCGATGGCCTCATACAGGCTGATGCCCTGAGCATCGGCGTAGTCGGAGAGCCGCTCCACGGTGGTGTCGCCGATGCCACGGGCCGGGGTGTTGATGACGCGCAGCAGGTCCGCATCCGAGCGCGGGTTGACCATGAGGCGCAGATACGCGGCGGCATCGCGAACCTCGGCGCGGTCATAGAAGCTGCGGCCACTGACCAGGGTGTACGGCACACGGGCCAGGCGCATGGCCTCTTCGAGCACGCGGCTCTGCGCGTTGGCCCTGTAGAAGACGGCCATGCTGGAGTACTTGATGAAGCCCTCGCGCTGGAGCGCCAGAACGCGCCGGGCGACCTCCTGGGCCTCGGCGCGCTCATCGCGGTTGATGAGCAGATCGAGGTTCGCGCCCGGGGGCCGCTCGCTCCAGAGCTTCTTGGGCATGCGCCGCCGGTTGTGAGAGATGACGGCGTGCGCGGCCTCGAGGATGTTCTTGTCCGAGCGGTAGTTCTGCTCCAGCTTGACGACCCGGGCCCCCGGGTACTGCTGAGGGAAGCCGAGGATGTTGTCCACGCTGGCGCCGCGCCACCGGTAGATGGACTGGTCATCATCGCCCACCACCACGAGGTTGGCGCCCGGCGGAGGCGCTAGCAGGCGCAGCAGCTCATACTGGACAGGGTTGGTGTCTTGGAACTCGTCCACGAGCACATGAGAGAAGCGCTGCCGGTACTTGGCCAGCACATCCGGCCGCTTGCGGAACAGGGTCACCAGCAGCAGGAGCAGATCGCCAAAGTCCACGGCGTTGGCGGCGCGCAGCAGGCGCTGATAGGCCTGATACGTCTTCTTCACCACCATGCCGCGTATGTCGTCGATGTCCACCTGCATGTCCTCGGGCAGGCGGGCGGCGTTCTTCTCCTGATCGATGCGGTGGAGAATCTCGCGCGGCTGCAGCAGCGGCTCCACGCGGGCATCGCGCATGGCGCGCTTCACGAGCCCGAGCTGATCCCCATCGTCATAGATGACGAAGCTGCGAGTCAGGCCCACGGCCTCGGCCTCGCGGCGGAGAATCATGGCGGCGGACGAGTGGAACGTGCTGACCACGAGCTCATGGGCCTGAGCGCCGAGCAGCTGTGTCAGACGCTCGCGCATCTCGCGGGCGGCCTTGTTGGTGAAGGTGACGGCGAGGATGCGCCAGGGGAACACGCGGCGGACCGTCACCAGGTGGGCGACGCGGCGAGTAATGACGCGCGTCTTGCCACTGCCGGCCCCCGACAGGACGAGCAGCGGACCGTCCCCATGGAGGACGGCCTCCTTCTGAGGCGGGTTCAGGTCTTCGAGCAGGGCGGCTTCGTGCGGATTCACAGAAGGCCTTCTCTAACGAATTTCCGCGCGCCGTGACGGACGTTCCGCACGCCGGGGCCGTGTCCGCCTGCCTGCCCGCCATCCGCCACCCGAGGCCTGGGCTCGCATAAAGTGGCGCCTCCATGTCCGACACCCCGTCCCGCCCCACGCAGGCCCAGCTCGACCGCTACGCGGAGCAGTTCAGCCAGAGCGCCCCCATGCGCCACCTCGGAGTGCGGCTCTCCTTCCCCGAGGGCCGCAAGGTGGTCGCCGCCATCCCCGAGCTCCAGCACCACCACCGAGGAGGCCTGGGCACCGCCTCGGCCATCAACGGTGCCGTGCTCGCGGGCCTCTTTGACTTGGTCCTCGGCTGCACCCCGGCGCTGCTGGACCCCACCAAGCGCTGTGCCACCCTGCAGCTCTCCATGACGTTCCAGCGCCCCGCCACCGGCAACTCCCTGCGCGCCGAGGCGGAGATCGACTCCCACGGCAAGAGCACCCTCTTCGCCTCGGCCAAGATTCTCGATGACCAGGGCAACGTCTGCGCCCGAGCCCAAGGGGTAGTCCGTTTGTCTACACAGACCTGGAGCTCGGGCGACAGCCCATCCATTGGCTAGGCACCCACCTTGTCCCACACCCTCTTCCATCCGATTCGATATGCTGGTGGGGGTCGGACGTTTTCGAGAGCACCCGGGAGGAGCACTGCCCGGGGAAGCCACCGAGAACATAGGAAGACGCGATGGTGGGAGCGGCTGTGCAGGGCTTGCCGATAATGGGCCGACAGCAAGAGGACGCCGGAGACGCCGTGGAGCGCACCCAAAAGGGGGACGAGGATGTCTCCCAGCGGGCGCTGGCAGGCGACCGGCGGGCCTGGGACGCGCTCATCGCGCGCCACCACCGGCGCGTCGTGGTATCGCTGCTGGCCAAGGGGATCCGGGTGGACCGGGCCCATGAGCTGGCCCAGGAGGCCTGGACGCGGCTCATCCAACAACAGCAGCGCGGGCTGCTGACGGAGCTGCGCCTGCCCAACCTCGCGATCACCCAGGCGGCCTTCCTGGCCGCGGACGATGCCCGCCGTGCCCGGCGCGAGGCGATCACGGGCAACGTGGAGGAGCTGCCCGAGCGGCAGCACCCGGTGGATCCGACTGTGTCGGCCGAGCGGCGCCTGTTGTCCGAGGAGCAGCTGGCCCGGGCCCACGAGGCCCTCGCGGGGTGCTCGCCGAGCGCCCGTAACGTGTTCCTCCTGGCCTGCGATGGGCAGGAGCTACCCCATGCCGAAGTCGCGGCGCGTGTCGGCCTGTCCGTGCAGCGCGTGCGACAGATCCTGTGCGAGGTGCGCAAGAAGCTGCGAACCGCGCTCGAGGAGGAGAGCCATGACTGAACCGCACCTGACTCCGTCTGACGCGGAGCAGTACATCCTGGGTGCGCTGGATCCCGAGCGCGAGCGCAAGCTCGAGGCGCACACGCTGGTCTGCGAGGCGTGCGCCCGGTTGCTGCAGCAGGAGGCGATGCTGGAGGAGCAGCTGCGCGAAGTAGCCAGCGCGGCGCCGCGAGAGGACAACGTCGTACGCCCGGCCCGCTGGCGCGTGGCGCGAGTAGCGGCGGTCGTCGTAGGCCCGGCAATGGCGGCGGCGGCGGCGCTGGCGCTGATGGTGCATCACCCTGGCGCGGCGGTGTCGCAGCCGGTGGAGCAGCCCTCTCCGGCGGTGCTGACGCTGGAGCTGCCGATGGATCTGCCGAGCACGGTGGTGGCGTGCCCGGATCTCACCACGCAAGAGTCCTGCGCGTCGGAGGCTGCGGCGCGAGGGCTGCTGGTGCAGTACCCGCTCGGCATGGGCGAGGTGCCCCGCTACGAGGGGAGCACGGGGATTCCGGCGGGGGCGCTCTCATCGCGTCCCGCGTCCCTGTGAGGAATGGCGCCATGACATCCTGGAAGAGACATCTCGGGGCGCTGATCCTGGCGTGGGTGGTGAGTGCGGCAGGAGCGGCGCGGGCGGATGAGCCGGTGTCGCCCAAGCTGAGCGGGGACTCCAAGTCGCTGCCGGTGGGCTGGTTCGTGACGCAGAGCGCACCGAACCTCTACGAGGCGGGCGTGGACACGAACTCGCCGTGCGAGGGCACCCGCAGTGCCTTCCTGCGCGCGAAGACGGGGAACGACACGGGCTACGGTACGTTCATGCAGGCCTTCGGGGCGCAGGACTTCCGGGGCAAGCGGCTGCGGTTCTCGGCGACGGTGCGAGTGAAGGACGTGTCTGGGTGGGCGGGGCTGTGGATGCGGGTGGAGGGCAAGGACTCCAAGCAGCCGCTGGGCTTCGACAACATGCAGTCGCGCTCGCTGTCGGGCACCACGCCGTGCAAGCGGTTCGACGTGGTGCTCGACGTGCCGCCCGAGTCCAACGCGATCATGGCGGGGCTGCTGCTGAGCGGCACGGGCCAGGCGTGGCTGGATGGCGTGCGCTTCGAGGTGGTGGATCGCACCGTGCCGGTGACGGACCTGCTGGCTGCGCGCCCGGCGGTGCCGCAGGGCGGTCCGCACGGCCTGGAGGAGGCCACGCAGGCGGCGGCCGCGGCGGCGGTGACTCCGAAGGAGAACCAGCTGGCCACGGGCAAGGTGGGCGAGCACTGGTTCAACCTGGGCCGCGTGAACATGGACAAGAGCTACACGCGCGGAGCGGATGGCATCTGGCGCAACATCCTCGAAGAGGAAGTCACCGAGCAGGGCAACGAGGTGAAGGGCATGTACCTCGGCCGGCCCATTGCGTTGAAGGTGACGGCGGACGGCAAGCGGACGCTCATCGAGGGCAACTGGGGCATTGATCCCGTGCGAATCCAGATGGATCCGGAGAAGCTCACGATGAAGGCGGGCATCCTCGAGCGCGAGCTGGTCCGCGACACGGACTACAAGCAGGATCCCACCTGCATCCGCTACCAGCGGTACGAAGGTCTGCGCACCACGGACCGGCTGGACGTGTGCGGCGCGGCGCTGAGCAAGACGCCACCGCCGGTGCAGCTGTCGCTGTCCTTCCTGGGCAACGGCTTCCGGCGGAACAAGCCACCCGGTGGGCTTCCGCCGCCGCTCCCGCCCATGACGCCGCGGGATGCGATGCGGGCGGGGACGAACATCTCTCAGTAGGAGAAGTCGCGCTCCAGGGTCTCTCCGCCGGCCATCACGGTGAGGTGAGCGGAGCGCGTGCCACCACCGTCGGCGCCGAGCTCGAAGGAAATCCCCTCGGGCCCCTGAGTCGGCTTGATCGAGGGCTTGCCGGGAGCAGTGAACACGGCGGCAGTGACGGTGCGGCCAGAGAGCGGCTGCACCAGGAGCCTCACGCGCTGGCGCTCACGCACGAGGAGCACGCGAAAATCGCGGCGCTCCTCCAGCACCTCGCGCTGCTCGGGGAGACGGGCACCGGGGCGGCGAGGAACAGCCTCCCGCGAGGTGCGCGCGGCAAGACCCGGCCCCGTGGAGCCCTCTGCCTCCATCTCCAGAGCCTCATCAATGGCGGCGTCACCCTCCTCGAGGGCCAGCACAGCCTGGGCACAGTCGGAGCACTGAGCGGTATGCGACTCGATGCGAGCGCGCTCGTCGGTGGACAGCAGTCCCACGTCGAGGCGCCACAGCTCATCGGCGCTCACGTGACGGGCAGGAGGCTGATCAACGATGGCGGTGTCCGCGAGATCGTCGCGGCAGTCGGCACAGCTCTGAAGGTGAGGAGAGAGGGACTGGGGCTGCTGCGTCCAGGTAGCCACCAAGTCATCACAGTCGGCCCGGGCAGAGAACCACCAGGCCTGCGCTTGCTCGGAAGAGTCGAGCAGGTCGCGCTCTTGTCTGCGTTGCGGGTTCAGGGGGATGAACCAGCGGGCCCTCGGGCGGAGCGCGTTATCGAGATTCCCGAGGGCCTGGAGAAAATCGTCCCGCCGTTGCGCTGCGGGCCCCGTCAGGGCTCCGTGGAGGGCCTCCCACTGCCCCAGTGCGCGGGCGGCGGAGGCGGCGCGATCTCGCGCGGACAACCCATCCATCGCCGAAGTTCGCCACATCTCCGCCTCGTCGCCACCTTCTCCCAGCGCGACCTCGACAGCTTCCTCGGCGGCTTTGAGCAACTGGGTCCGAAGCTCGGCGGGCTTCTGACTCTGCAGCCATGTCTCGATCTGAGGTCGAGTCACCGCGCGCAGCGCTGGCTCCACGGCTTGCACTCCGACGCGAGAGCTACGACGAAGCAGATCTCCTGCGGCTTCGAGGGTACCTCCCACGGAGGAGGAACCACTGGAGAGCTGCTGATGCCGGGCCTGATAACGGGAGAGAGCGTCACTCATCGCGAACCTCGAGAGAAGAGATGGAACGAAAAGCGGGGACTCAGTCCCCTCCCTCGGCTGTCTGCTTCAACTCGAGCAGATACAGCTTGAGGTAGGCCTGCGCGCGGCTGACGCGCTTGTAGGAGTTGACCACGGTGATGTTCAGCAGACGGGCGCATTCTTCGTGGTCCTCCACATCTTGGTGGTGGTACAGCTCCCACGCGCCAGCCTCCTTGGGGTGCTCTTGTTGGAGGCGGGCAAACGCTGCCCAGTAGAGCTCTTGAGCGTCCGAGCGCTCCTCGGTGCGCTTGGCCTTCTCCACGGCCTGCGCCATCTCGGAAGGAGACTCCTCCATGGTGTCGTCCGGGTCGCTGGGCGCTGGGGCCAGTTCCTCGCGCTGCCGCCGGTAGAAGTCGATGGCGACGTGCTTGACGATTCGCAGGAAGAACGTCTTGGGGGAAGCGGCCTTGCCGGGCATGTGCTCGGAGATGCCGCGAAACTGGTCGAGGCCGCGGGAGATGAACTTCCCCACGGCATCCTGGAAGAGCTCATCCCCATCCGCGGGAGAGCCCCGGCCATAGCTGGCCTGGATCTTGCCGATGACATAACGGGCGGGACGGCCCCACCGCTCGACAAGCGCGCCGAGCGGTCCATTGAAGGACTCGCCGGCCGCGCGGCGTCGGGAGACTTCCGCGAACAATTCGTCATCCGAGAGCTGGTCGTACACCGAAGGAACCTGGTAGCGCCGAGGAGTTCAGTGCCTCCCCACCTGGCGGGTGGGCGGGGCATCCACGGCTCGGCAAGGTACCACGATGGCATCCGCAGGCATCCTCCGATGACGGGGACCCCCACCGCCGGTGAACGGACAGGTAGGGGGGCGTCGCAGAGCAAGACGGGGGCTTTTCCAGGTTCCTGACAGAAGGCCGGGGAAGGCTGGAGCCGGAAAATCCGCCGTCAGGAACCAGGGGAGGCGGCGTCCTTGGCGGCAACTCTTTTAGAGTGCCTGGCCGAAGAGGCCTTACAAGCTCCGGTGGTTCGACTCCACCCTTCTCCCATCAGGGCGATGCCGTCGGGGGGTCCCGACACTGAACCGTGAATTCAGCGCAACTTACGGCTTCCTCACTCGGGCGCTCCATTCTTGAGGTGTTGTCCCATGTCTCCCCGAACCATCGTCATCGGCGACCTGCACGGCTGTTACGACGAGGCCCTCGAGCTGCTCGCCAAGGTGGGCGCGACTTCCAGCGACCGCATCATCTTCGCGGGAGACCTCGTGGACCGAGGCCCCAAGCGCCGCGAGTGCGTGGAGCTGGCCATGAAGTACGAGGCCATCCAGGGCAACCACGAGGAGTCGCACCTTCAACAGCGCCGCCGCTCGGACGACCGGCTCTCGCCGGACCACCTGGAGACGCGGCGGGCGCTCGAACCCGAGCACCTGGACTACTTCGCCAAGCTCCCGCTCTACATCCGGCTGCCTGAGTACAACGCCGTCGTGGTGCACGCGGGAGTGATGCCCCACAAGCCCATCGAGTCGCAGGATCCGTACCACCTGCTCCACGCCCAGTGCATCCAGCCTCCAGAGAAGAAGAGCTACTGGCCCTCGAAGGCGCCAGCGACGCATCGATTCTGGACGCACCACTGGAAGGGCCCCGAGCGCGTCATCTTCGGGCACACGGTGTTCGACAAGCCGCTGGTGACAGAGCACGCGGTCGGCATCGACACGGGCTGTGTCTACGGACGCTCGCTCACCGCGGTGGTTCTCCCCTCGTGGGAGCTCGTCTCGGTACCCGCGAGGCAGTCCTACCGGGGCGGCAAAGACGTCGCGCTGTTCCCGGTGCACGGAGACGTGAACGTCTTCTCGTGAGCCTGCATCTCATCTGATTGAGCGCCCGGCCGGTGAGGCCCTACAAGCACTGCAGGGGTCGCGGGTTCAACTCCCGCCGGGGCCGCTCCATGGCCCCGTAGCTCAGCCTGGTAGAGCACTGCCCTTCCACAGGGTCGTCGTGGCTTCGCCACTCGGGCGCACCTTTTCCCTTTCACCTACTTCCACCCGAGGCGGGTACCGGCTGGTTCCGGTGCCCGCTTCGTTCCGACTCACCCGCAACACGTTCCCGGAGGGGACCATGACGACGAAGCAGAACACCCCGATGATTCCGGAGGCACAGCGCGGGCCCGCCGAGCGGCTGCTCGAGCTCGTGCTCAACGGCTCCGCCCACCTGTGGCACAACCGGCCGGGCCTCGACCTCAACGGCGTCTGGCAGCCGGCGCCCCGCGGCAACGCGGCGATCCCGGCCAAGGCGACGCGGGTGAGCCCGGGCCTCTTCGTGCCGGCGGCGGTGAAGCTGTACCGGCAGATCCTGGACATCTACAAGCTCAACACGGACCTGATGGCGCACTTCGCGTCCTACGCGCTGACGCAGACGGACTGGCGTGACCTGAAGGTGGCGACCTGCGCGCTGATGCTGGTGCAGGGCCACGCGGGTCAGCCGGTTCGTGAGGACGACGGCACGGTCGCCTTCTTCGACGACGACCACCGGGCCATCGGCGAGGCGATGATCCTGCACTACGAGCGCAAGTCCACGCGCATGCTCACGCCCAAGGCGGTGCTGCGAGTGGCCGAGCTGCTCGAGACGCCGGAGATCGCGCGGCTCAACCGCGAGGCGGGGTTCGGTGACCCCGGCTCCAAGCGGCCGCCGCTGGGCCGCTGGAAGCGCGTGGCGCAGAAGTGGCTCCAGGCGCGGGAGAAGAACCTGCCGATGCTCGAGGGTCTGGTGAAGGCCGGCTTCAAGGAGACGCTGAAGAAGCTCGCCCGCAAGGCCGGCTACAAGCCGGAGACGCAGGCGTTCTTCGAGGTGCTCGGCTGGAAGCAGAAGCAGTCCAGCGGGGGCCACCGGGCGGTGGGCCTCGAGGGCCTGCGGCTGGTCAAGCGCGAGCGCTTCGACGGGCTCTCCGAGGCGGAGATCTGCGAGACCATCGAGTCGCAGAAGCTCTCCTTCAAGGAGGTGGTGGGCCGCCTGCCGAAGGACGTGGGGCTCACGCCGGCCATCATGGTGGCGCTGCTGCCGTCGCTGTCGGACCGGGACATGCGGATGATGACGCCAACGCTGGAGGAGCTGGGCTTGCTGTCGGAGCCCACCATCCGGGCGCGCTGGGAGAAGGCCGTGCAGACGGCAACGGACCAGCGGGCGCTCCACATCGCGAAGAACGTCCGGAGCAAGGAGCTGCGAGAGAAGCTGGAGGAGGCGAGCGACAACGCAGCCCGGCAGGCAGTGGCGGAGGCGACGGCGGAGACGGACGTGCGGGTGATGTTCCTCATCGACAAGTCCGGCTCCATGGAGGGGGCCATCGAGCAGTCCAAGGAGGCGCTCACGCGCATCCTCGCGGGCTTCCCGCTGGAGAAGCTGCACATCGCGTCGTTCGACACGGTGGGCACGGTGCTCAAGCCGAAGGTGTCCAGCCGCATGGCAGTGCAGCACATGCTGCAGGGCATCAAGGCGTCTGGCGGTACGACGCACGCGGCCGCGGTGCACGCTCTGCACCGGGACGGCGTGAAGGTGCCGGCGGAGGCGAAGCTCGTGGTCATCGTGGTGGGCGACGAGGCGGGCGAGGCCGGCGACCAGTTCGCGCGGGCCTTCCGCGAGTGCGGCTACACGGTGGCGGCGCTGGCGCTGATGGTGAGCGTGGCGAGCGCACGGGGTAACACCGTGCGGACGTGCGCGGGCCAGCTGCAGGTGCCGTTCAGCGAGGTGTCGGTGGACCAGTTCGCGGACCCCTACCAGGTGCCGCGGGTGCTGAAGGCGCTGCTGGACGCGCCGAAGGCGGCTGGCGTGAGCCAGTCTGGCTGGGTGGAGCGCGTGATGCGCACGCCGCTGCTGAAGGCGGCCTGAGCCAATAGAGGCGCCACCTCTCCGGAGCACTCCGGGGAGGTGGCGCCTCTCATTTGCGGGCTAGGGGTACGTCTCTCTGAGTGGTCCCCTGCCGTGCATTCACCTCGGGGGCCTGGGTGGGTTCACGATTCTCAGCCATGGACAACCTCCGTCGCGGCTTCAAGGTGACCATGCCCTTCCCCACTGGCCACACACGTCACCCTGCAAACCTCCATGGGCCTGGCGGCGCAGCACATTGACGAGCCGATGCGCGTGCCGTGTCGTCTCCGGCTCGCGGTAGCGAGGGCTCAAGCGAAGGACCCACTCCACGGCGGTGGGCAGGTCCATCAAGTGGCCAGGAGAGACATAGACGGGACTGACGCCCCGGCGCGTCCGCACCGCCATGCCGATCACCTCACCTCGGTGCCGGATCTCCGCCGTTGCGCCGCGTTCTTCACCTAGGGGACCGTGCGAGCCCACCAGCAGCGACTTGGCACACCCAATGGACGGCACGCCAAAGAGCAGACCGCCATGGCAGGCAATTCCCATGCGGCGAGGGTGAGCTGTGCCTTGCCCATCGAAGACGAGCAAATCGGGCGCGGACTCCAAGCGCATCCAAGCGGCCGCGAGCACGGGTAGCTCCCGGAACGACAACAGACCTGGCACGTAGGGAAAGCCAAGCGGGGCCTCAGCACCCTGCTGAGAGACAGGGGCCAGTGACTCCGCGTCGAGGACCACAAAGGCCCCGTACCCGGTGTCATTGCCACGCTCGGTGGAGATATCCGCACCGGCGACTCGGGACACTCTCAACCCCGAGGGAGCTCGAAGCACGAGCCGCTCACGCAGGGAGTTCTGGAGCGCCACAGCCTCTTGGGGCGTGACGTTCCAGTCATGCAGAAGCTTCAGGTCCATGTACCACCTCCTGACCCAGTGTACCCACCAGGTCAGGAGGAATGAACCCTACTTCCTACGTAGGTTGCCGCCCGGCTCCTTGCGGACCGGGCGTGCGGCCTCTCAGTGCGCCGGGTAGAGGTACTTGAGGATCTGGTCCATGCGGGCCCGCCAGGAAGCCTCGTTGTGCCGGCCGCCCTCTGCCTCGAGATACTTGAGGTCGCCATCCAGCACCCAGCCCTTGGCGATGAGCGCATCCCTCAGCAACCGAGTGTCGTCCACGGTCTCCTGGTTATCCGCGTCGCTCCCAAGCTCCTCGGTCCCGATGTCCAACCAGATGCGCAGCGGCTTCTTGTCGGAGAGCGCGTTGACGCGCGAGACAATGTCTCGACTGGCCCACCAAACGGAGGGAGAGATAACGCCGAGCCGCGTGAAGGTGTCGCCGTGCGTGAGGCCCAAGTACATGGACACGAGCCCCCCCAGCGACGAGCCCGCCAGACCGGTGTACTCCGGCTCCGGCTTCGTCCGATATGTCGAGTCGATGAGCGGCTTGATGGTCTCCACCAGCAGGCGACCGTAGTCATCCGCCTTGCCACCGTCGCGCGGCGGGCTGGGCATCTGCGTGTACTCGAGGACACGGTCCACGGTGTTGTAGATGCCCACGATGATGATGGGCTCGATCTGCCCGGCCTCGACGAGCTGCTGCGCCGTCTCGTCCACGCCCCACTCAACACCAAAGGCAGACGTCTTCACATTCATCAGGTTCTGGCCGTCATGCATGTAAAGCACCGGGTAGTGGGCGTTCGTGTCGGTGTCGTAGTTGGAAGGCAGCCAGACAATGAGCTGGCGATTCTTCAGGCCATAAGCAGACCCGTCCACCTCGTGGTACTTGATGTTGCCGGTGAGCGTGTCCGGACGCGGCTCCTCGGGAACCAGGTCACGCCACGAGCCCACCTGGGCCGCCACGGTGGACGGAGCGTCCACGCGGTGGAAGCGGTTGTTGATCTCCCCACCCTGGGCATCCTTCTCCACCGAGTCCCACGAACCGCGGGTCGCCTTGAACTCCAGGTTGGTGCCCGGCGAGAACTCCAGGCAGGTGACATAACTGCGCTCGCTCGAGTAGCTCTGAGCCAGCTGCACACCCGCGCCATTCCAGTTGCCCAACGACTCCTGGTTGCCGGACAGCCAGATCTCCGAATTCGCGGGCGTGCTTGCGGGCACATCGACCACGAAGAGGGTAGGCAAGTGCTCCGGGTCCGGGGCCACGGACCACTTGCTGACGGTCCATTGGCGCTGGATGTTCCGGCGGTTCTCCACCATGTAGCTGTGGAAAGCGATGGGCTCCTGCGCGGAGGGATGGGTCAGCACGAAGTTGTAGGTGAGTACCTTCCCCACCGTGAATGTACCCGAGCCCCGGAAGTGGCCGTCCACGTCACGCTTGAGCGCCAGACCCGGAGACTTTCCACCCCCAAGCGCCGGATCATTGCCGACCACCTCCACTGTGGCGCTACAGGGGGTGCTGGCGGGCACGGCCACGTCGAACTGAACATCGACACTCCCGCCTGCGGGAGTCGGGGCGACGTCCTCGCTGCTACAGCCCACCAGGGAAACCCCCAGGAGGGCCATGAGGGTGAGAGCGACTCTGACACCAGGAAGGGTTCTTTTCATGGGCGCGGAGCATACCCGCCTGTCTGTCCCTCTTTCGACTGGTCGGGGCTGTCAGGAACGCGACAAGGTACGCGTCCCAGGCCACCTGGACCGGCCGCGACTCGCGGTCCGCTCCAAGTGAAAGGATGTGATGGCGATGACGACGCTCAACATCACCTATGACGGGATGTCCGCCGACGTGCCGGTGGAGTTGGACGGGCACGTGTCGGACGCAGACGTGCGGCGCATCGCGGTGGAAGTCGTGCGCTCCGGCGGCGTGCCGGGCATGCACCTGGTCCACCTTCGCGACGATGCCTTCCAGAACTACGTCGTGGACCGCTTCCGTGGGGCACGCGGCGAGGATCGCATCTACCTGCGGCCGAAGGTCCCGTTCGGCGCCCCAGCGAAGCAGGGAAGCTGGTGCGGTACGGCGGAGAATCTGGAGTCGGCGGCGCCCAGTATCGGTACATGAAAAGGCCTCGGAGCTTCGTGCTCCGGGGCCTTTTTCTTTTTCCCGCCCTGGGCCTCGGCACGCAGCTCGGCATCGAAAGGAAGACAGATTCCCTTCCTTAATAAAGCTGGCTGAGCGCTTTAAAGAAGCCAGCAAAAGAACTCGAGCCTGATGGGCGCGTGGAAAATCCACGTGCGCGTCAGGAAGCATTTATTGCCGCGTCTTTTCTCGCTGAAAGGAGCGGTGACCATGACAACGGTGACGCTGCAGAGCGCGATGAACCCCAAGCACACTGACAACTTTGCCGGTTGCATCGATTCGCTCCCGCGTCCCAGTCTGGTCACCGCTCCGGTTTTCTCGGTCGAATCCCAGTGGTACTGGAACAGACTACCCGGCTTCTGAATGCCGACGGCTCCTCCCCTCCCGAGGTGACGTCGCACAGAGGCCGGGCTCCCGAAGGGGAACCCGGCCTCGCTGTTTTCAAAGCATCACCTCGCATCACTTCCTGGGGATGTAGCGCGTTACGGAGACGCACCGGCTTGTAACTCCGGAGCCGCTCGACGGCCCACTGAGTTCAACTCTCAGCATCCCCACTCAGCAGTGTGAGCAGTTCCAAGGCAGTCCCTTGTTCTCTGACAACTGAATCGCAGTGGTGAAGTTCGTCCGCCCGCTTGCACGGGGGCGGTCAAACGCCTCCGTAGCTCATTGGTCGAGCATCCGCCTCTTAAGCGGACGGTGAGGGTTCGATTCCCTCCGGGGGTACTCGCAGCACACGCGGGTGTCGTCTAGTGGCAAGACTCTGGCGTCCCAAGCCAGTGACACGGGTTCGAGTCCCGTCACCCGCTTCACCTTGTCGGTATGCCGAGATGGTCCAATTGGCAGGGCGGCGGGCTCTGAACCCGTAAACGAAGGTTCGAATCCTTCTCTCGGCGCTGAAGCAGTATTCGGAGGTAGCTCAACTGGCAGAGCACGCGGCTGTTAACCGCGGGGTTGAGGGTTCGAGTCCCTCCCTCCGAGCATCTTGGCTTGTTCCGCCCGGGGCGGCGGCGGTCTGCAAAACCGTCTGGTGGCGGGTTCAACTCCCGCACAAGCCTCTCCAGTCTTTTTGCCTCGTTCGGCTATCGGTTTAGGCCGCCACACTCTCAATGTGGAAAGGCGGGTTCGACTCCCGCACGAGGCGCTCGCAGCATGTTTCATCGGGATGTAGCTCAGCTTGGATGAGAGCGCACGCTTGGGGTGCGTGAGGCCGCTGGTTCGAATCCAGTCATCCCGACTTGTTTATCTGGGTGTGGCTCAGCTTGGTAGAGCGCACGGTTCGGATCCGTGAGGTCGCAGGTTCAAGTCCTGCCACCCAGACTTGTAACACTTGTAGCACTTCGGGGTATGGTCCAAAGGCAAAGACTCTCGTCTGATACGCGAGCAATCCTGGTTCGAGTCCAGGTGCCCCGACTGAAGTGAAGCACCCTTCCCTTGCTCTTGGACGCGATTGGATCGCGGCGTGGCCGTCTACCACGTGAACAGGGTTCGATTCCCTGCAGGAGCGCTCGCAGTCGATGTTTTGCCGCCTTGGCGTAGATGGTTCGCGCGCCTGTCTGAAAAGCAGGAGGACCTGGTTCAATTCCAGGAGACGGCACTTCTTCTTCACTGGTTGATGGGTCGCGCTCCGGGAGCAGCTTGGGCTCCAAATCCGAGCAGCAGGGTTCAACTCCTTGGCGGCCTGCCATTTGCCCTTGTAGCTCAGTAGGCAGAGCACCTGTTTCGTAAACAGGGTGTCGCCGGTTCGATTCCGGCCGAGGGCTCTCGAAGTACCGACGTAGGTTTTGCTGCCGTGGCCGAGAGGTGAGGCACCTGAGCGCCACTCAGGACAATGCGGGTTCGAGTCCCGCCAGCAGCTTCATGGGGTCGTAGCTCAGCGGGAGAGCGCTCGGTTCGCATCCGAGAGGTCCCGGGTTCAATCCCCGGCGGCTCCACTCAGCAGTGAATTTTGGGCCCGTAGTTCAGCGGGAGAATGCTCGGTTTGCACCCGAGCGACCCGGGTTCGAATCCCGGCGGGTCCACTTCCTTGTCTTTTTGGTTCCGTAGCTCAGTGGATGAGAGCACACGGTTGCGAGCCGTGGGGTCGCAGGTTCGAGTCCTGCCGGGACCGCTTCAGTTTTGCCCCTGTAGCTCAGTGGATGAGAGTGCACGGCTCCGAACCGTGAGGCCGCAGGTTCAATTCCTGCCAGGGGCACTCAGCAGCACGTTGATTTTGATGCGGAGAGGGGCCGGACGCCCCACCGGGTCTCATACGCCAGGGCTGCAGGGTTCGACTCCCTGCTCCGCAACTTCTCATGCACGCCGAGCCAGCTGGAGACGGCGTCGGTCCCACACACCGATTTCGCTGGGTTCGATCCCCAGGGCGTGCACTCAAATGCCGGAGTAGCCCAATAGGTAGAGGCACCAGCTCGAGAGTCTGGCGAGTGAGGGTTCGACTCCCTCTTCCGGCACTTCACCCTTTCATGCCGCGGTAGCCCAACCTTGGTAGAGGCGCTGCACTCAGAATGCAGAGGTTGCGGGTTCGAATCCCGCCCGCGGTACTTCCTTCTCAGAAGCTCCCAACAACCGTCCGCGTGGCCCAAATGGGAGAGGCGGCTGGCTCAAACCCAGCTCACGTGCGAGTTCGAACCTCGCCGCGGACATTTCCCGAAAGGCCCCGTGTCATGGAGACGCTGGTGTTGAGCCAGGCCTACGAGCCCGTTGCACGGGTTCCGTGGCAACGCGCGATGATGTTGATCTGGCAGGGCAAGGTCGAGGTGGTCGAGGAGTACGAGGACCGTTTCGTCCGCTCAGTCACTCTCGAGCTGAAGATGCCGTCCATCATTCGGTTCGTGAGCTTCTTCCGGTGGCGGCACCGCGGCGTGAAGTTCAGCCGCGACAACGTGTACCTGCGCGACGGGTGCAAGTGCCAATACTGCCATAAGAAGGTGTCGCGGCCGGAGGCGACGTACGACCATGTGATTCCCCGCGCCCAGGGTGGCAAGACGACCTGGGAGAACGTGGTGATCGCGTGCGTGCCCTGCAACCAGAAGAAGGGCAACCGGACGCCCGCGCAGGCTGGCATGGCGCTGCGCACGCAGCCGGTGAAGCCCAAGCGGCTGCCGGAGTCGCTGCAGTTCACCTTCATCTACGAGAAGGGCATGCCCGTCTCGTGGCGGAAGTTCCTCCGTGATGTCGCCTACTGGCACACGGAGCTGGAGGAGTGAGGCCCGGGAAATGGGGGGTCACCAGAGGTGGTCCCCGCCACCGCTCCGCCCCGGAACGGAGCACAAGGTGGAGCGGGGGTGCGCCAGAGGCGGCCCCCACCTGTAGAGCCTCCCCGCGCGCTGGCAGGCGGGTCCGCAGCTGCCAGCACCTTTTCTGGAAGACCAACACCGGAGGCCGGTGGCCCGTTTCGAAAGCGGTGCGAGTGCTCGGCGCTTGGGGTTCGAGTCCCCTGTCTTCCGCATGTGCAGTGCCGTTTTGGAGCGTGATTGCCGGGCGGCCGGCAACCTGGCTGGAACCCAGGAGGGTCCAACGGGCCTGTGGTTCGACTCCACCTCGCTCCGCTTTTTTGGAAGAGTGAACTGGTGATGGCACCAGGCCCCGTTGCTAGCGGGTGCGGACCGGCTCCCGGTCTGAGGTTCGAGTCCTCCGCCTTCCGCTCTTGACTGGGGATTGTCCCCTCACCACTGCGGTTCAGCAGGTTAGAGTGCCGCCCTCGGGGGCGTTTCAGACATGGCGACGAGGAAGAGCGAGGACAACGAGCGACTCATCGACCGCGATCTCACCGCGCTCGCGCGGGACGGCAAGCTTGCGCCCGCGCATGGCGTGGATGCCGCCGTTTCCGAAGTGCTGGGCCTGCTCACTCGAGGCGGCAAGCACCCTCTGCTCTCGGGCGAGCCGGGCGTGGGCAAGAGCGCCCTCGTCCAGGAAGTGGCCCGTCGTATCGCCGAGGGCCGCGTGGATGCCGCTGTGGCCCAGGCCCGGCTGGTGGAGGTGTCCGCCGCCAACATCCTGGCGCGCAGCACCCAGCGTCAGGCCGCCGAGAGCTTCGAAGAGCTGCTCGGCCACCTGAGCCGCCACGCCTGCCCCATCGTCTACATCCGGGATCTGCCCCTGGCGCTCGGCGGCCCGCTGGCGCCCGTGGCCATTCGCGCCCTGCGCACCGGAGGCATCCGCTTCATCTTCGAGACCGAGCCCAAGCGCGTGCAGGAGCTTCTGCGCGCGGACGAGGCCCTGGCTGAGCGACTCCACCTCATCCCGCTGCAGGAGCCTCCGCTGGAGCGCTCCCGCTGGATCCTCGGCCGTGTCGCCGAGGAGCTGGAGCGGGAGATGCACCTGCCCATCGACCCGGCCGCGTGCGACGTGGCGCTGCGGCTGTCGGCCAAGTTCCTCCTGGCCCAGCGCATGCCTCGCAAGGCGATCGAGCTCCTCAAGGAGACCGCCGCCGAGGCTGCGGGGGCCGCTCGCGACCGGGTGGGGCCCGAGGACGTACTCACCCGCTTCTGCGCGGCCACACGGCTGCCCCGCTTCGTCGTGGACGATGCGATGCCGCTGGACCTGGACGAGACGGAGCGCTTCTTCGGGGAGCGGCTGCTCGGCCAGACGGATGCGGTGTCGGCGGTGCTGCGCTCGGTGGCGCTGCTCAAGGCGGGCCTGAACGATCCGCGCCGTCCCCTCGGCGTGTTCCTCTTCGCGGGCCCCACGGGCGTGGGCAAGACCCAGCTGGCCAAGCTGCTCGCGGAGTACCTCTTCGGCTCCGCCGACAGGCTGGTGCGCCTCAACATGGCGGACTTCCCCAACGACGGCGACGAGAGTGTTCCCTTCGGCGCGTCCTGGGCGCCCGCGATGGAAACCAAGCGCGGAGAGCTGACCAACCTGCTCGATGGCAAGGTGTTCACCGTGCTGCTGCTCGATGAGTTCGAGAAGGCGGCGCGCAGCGTGCACGACCGGTTCCTTCAGCTGTTCGATGAGGGCACCTTCGTCAACGGCGCGGGAGAGACGGTCTCCTGCAACAACACGCTGATTGTCGCCACCTCCAACGTAGGCGCCGAGGTGTACCGGGAGTCCGGGCTGGGCTTCGCTGCGAGCCGCCGCGAGGACGAGCTCGTCTCCGAGGTCGACCGGCGCATCGCAGACTCGTTCCGTCCAGAGTTCCTCAACCGCTTTGACGCCATCTGCCACTTCCGGCCGCTCTCGAAGGTGGAAATCCGGAAGATCGCCCAGCGCGAGGTGGGCCGCGTGCTGGAGCGCGAGGGTATCCGCGCCCGCGCCCTCGATGTGGAGGTCACGCCCGAGGTGGTCGACCTGCTGGTGGACCGTGGCTACTCGCCGCAGTTCGGCGCGCGCTACCTGCAGCGGGAGATCGAGAAGACGCTCACGGCGGCCCTCGCGGTGGAGATCGCCCGCCGGCCGCTGCGGCCAGGTACGCCTGTCCGCGTGGAGGCTCGCCCTGGCGGCAAGGTGATGGCTGTTGCCGAACCGATCTCTCCTCCGCGTGAGGCGACGGCACAGCTGTCTCTGCCCACGTCGAAGGCCGCAGCCGTCAAGCGGCGGCTGGATCGCAAGTCGCTGCTGCACGAAATGGATCGGCTCGTCGGCCGCGCCCGGGCACTGTCCGCGTCCGCCGACCGTCCACAGCTCGAGGAGAGGCGCAACCAGCTCCTCGCCGAGACCCAGGCGCCCAACCTCTGGGATGATCCAGAGCGCGCGGCAGCCACCCTGCGGGCATTCCGAACGGTGGAGGCGCAAATCAACGAGCTGGAGCGCCTTGAGCAGGCTGCCACCTTCGCCCGCCGCCTGGTGCGCGAGGCCAAGAATGAGATGCAGCTCGCGTCCGCGGCCAAGCAGGTCGAAGACGTGGCGCGCGAGGTCCAGATGGCCGAGGCGCTCCATGCCTCGGGCGCCTCCGCCAATGACAATGAGGCGCTGGTGGATATCTGCGCCAGCGAGTCCATGGAGGCCCAGGACGCCTGGGTGCAGGAGCTGGCAACCATGTACCTCGGCTGGGCGGAGAAGCGCGGCTACGAGGCCATGCTCGTCGCGGAGGCCGAGTCTCCCGCCCGCGTCGTCGTGCGCGTCGCGGGACCGGGCGCCTACAGCTTCCTCGCAGGCGAGGCGGGTATGCACCGGCGCATCGAGGACGAGAAGCGGCAGCGCGCCTACGTCCGCGTGCACCGGGGTGGAACACCCGGCGTCCTAGAGGCCCTGGAGGTCGACGGCCGCCCGGTGAGGAAGCACGAAGGCACGTTCCTGGAGCGCGTACGCACCGAAGTCACCGTGAAGGATGCCTCCACGGGCCGCGTGCTCACTCTCACGGGCGCGGGCGAGATGGACGAGATGAAGGACATCGCGACCCGTGTGGTGTCCGGCCAGGGCGTCAGCACGGACGAGGTGCGGCGATACTTCACGGGCCGCGGTGCCAGGGTTGAGGACCCTCGCACCGGCGCGGGGACGCCTCGCGTGAAGGACGTGCTGCGCGGCGACCTGGACCTCTTCATCGCGGCCTGGATCTCCCGCCCGCCGCCCGAACCTCCTACCACAGCCTGAGTGGATCAGGCTCCCAGCAGGCAAGAAGGCAGGCGCTCGCTTAAAACGCTCGGGCGGCGCCGGGCCACAGGCCATAATCAGTAGGGCATGCTCCATGTCATTCCCCTGGGAGGTCTGGGCGAGATCGGCCTCAACGCGATGGTGCTCGCGTGCCGTGGGGAGATGATCCTCATCGACGCTGGGCTCATGTTCCCGTCCGAGGCCGCCCCAGGGGTGGACATCATCGTCCCGGACTTCAGTCACATCCGGCAGAACGCCTCCCAGCTCAAAGGCATCGTCCTCACCCACGGCCACGAGGACCACACGGGCGCCCTCCCCTACCTGCTCAGCGAGGTGAACGTCCCCGTCTATGGCACCCGCTTCACCCTCGCCATGGCCCGCCAGCGCCTGGACGAGCTGGGTGTCATCGCGGACCTGCGGGAGATCGAGCCGCGCACCCCGTTCTCCGTCGGCTCCGTCTTCACCGTCGAGGCCAGCCGCGTCACTCACACCGTGCCGGATGCCGTGGGCTACATCGTCCGCACCCCCGAGGGCACCCTCATCCACACGGGGGACTTCAAGCTGGACCCGGATCCCATCGACGGCCTCCGCACAGACCTCGAGCGCTGGGGCGAGGCCGGCGAGCAGGGCGTCCTCTGCCTCCTGTCCGACTCCACCAACTCGGAGTTCACCAACGAGACCGGCAGCGAGCGCGTGGTCGAGCAGACCTTCGACCGCCTCTTCCACGAGGCCCAGGGCCGCATCGTCGTGGCCCTCTTTGCCTCCAACCTCCACCGTGTGCGCACTGTTCTCAAACTCGCCGAGCGGTTGGAGCGCAAAGTAGCCCTCCAGGGCCGCAGCATGGCGCGCAACGTGGAGCTGGCGCGGCAGATGGGCTACCTCGACGTCCCCGAATCCCTCTTCGTCCCGCTGGACGCGGTGGCGAGGCTCGCGGCCAACAAGGTGGTGCTGCTCTCCACCGGGGCTCAGGGTGAGGCGCGCGCCGGACTGGCCCAGCTCGCCTCGGGCAATGGCGCCGTCCGGCTGGACCCCGGGGATATGGTCGTCCTCAGCTCTCGCCCCATTCCCGGCAACGAGCGCGCCGTGGGCGCCCTGCTCGACCAGCTGCACTGGACTGGGGCCCGCATCGTCTACGCGCAGGTGGAGCCCGGCGTCCACGTCTCGGGCCATGCCAGCAAGCCGCAGCAGCGGCGTGTCCTGGATCTCGTCCGCCCCCAGCACTTCATCCCCATCCACGGAGAGCTTCGCCACCTCCACCGCCACCTGGCCACCGCGCGCGAAGCCGGGCTCGCTCCTGAGCGGCTCCTCCTGGCCCAGGACGGAGACCTCGTCACCTTCGAGAAGGGCCGGGCCCGGTTCGCCGGCAACGTCCCCACCGGGCGCGTCCACAAGGACCTCTACAGCGGCGGCCTTGTCACCCCCGAGTCCCTTCAGGAGCGCACCAAGCTGGCGGAAACAGGGCTCGTCGTCGCCGCCGTCGTCATCGACCGTGCCTCGCTGGCGCTGATGGCGGGCCCCCAGCTGTCGGGCCACGGACTGTCCCTGGACGAACAGGTGCTGCTGCCCCGAGTGGCCGACGAGGCCCGGAACATCTTCCTGCAGATGTCCCCACAGCTGCGCGGGGATGACGCCTTGGTGCGAGAAGAGGTGACTCGGGCCGTCCGCCGGGCCTTCAAGCTCTACACCGCCAAGCGCCCGCTGGTGGTGCCCATGGTCGTCAAGGTGTGATAAGGGCCCTGGGGCCCATGCCTTCCTTCGACGTCATCTCAAAAATTGACCAGGCCGAGCTCGATAACGCGGTCAACCAGACCAAGAAGGAGCTCAGCACCCGCTATGACTTCCAGGGTGCCCAGCCCGACATCGTCATCTCCCCGGATCGCGCCCTGCTGACCGTCAAGGCCAACACCGAGGAGCGCGTCAAGGCAGCCAAGGAAGTCCTTCTCGCCAAGCTCGCCAAGCGCGGCATCTCCCTGCACGCGCTCGAGTTCCTGGACATCGAGAAGACGGGCCTCCACAGCGTGAAGCAGAACATCAAGCTCCAGCAGGGCATCCCCGTGGAGAAGGCCAAGGAGCTGGTGAAGCTCCTCAAGGAGTCCAAGCTGAAGCTCCAGGGCTCCATCCAGGGCGACGAGCTCCGCATCAGCGGCAAGAACAAGGACGACCTGCAGGCCGCCATGGCGCTGTTCCGCAAGGAGCAGGAGCGGCTGAAGCTGGACATGCAGTTCACCAACTTCCGGGAATAGCCATGCGCGCTCTGCTCCTCGCCCTCAGCTTCCTCATCGCGCCCGCACTCGCCTCCGCGCAGGAGGAGCGCCCCACCAAGGTTGTCCCCGCCCTCGCCAAGGCGCCCAAGCTGGACGGCGTCCTCAAGGACCTCGCTCCGGCCCTCACGCTCCGTGCTCCCGCCTCGACCGAGTCCGCGGGCTTCAACACCCGGGTGGCTTGGCGCAAGGACACGCTCTACGTGGGCGTAGAGGCCACGGATGATCAGCTCCTCGCGCGCGACCTGTTCACCCTGACCCTCTTCTTCCCTGGCGCGGGCCCCACCGCCATCGGCAACACCTTCCGGTTCGCGTTCGATGGCAAGCGCCCCTCGCCCGCCGAGAGCGGCACCTCCGCCTTCGCGCAGGAGCAAGTCCAGATCGGTGTGGACCGCAAGGAGAAGGCGCTGAACCTGGAGATCGCCATCCCCGTCACGGCGTTCCCGCGCTTCCCCGCAGTCGAGCCGCTCGTGTTTGACCTCTGCGTCACCTTCGAGGACCAGGACGCCGTGGGCGACAAGCCCACCCCGCTCTCCAACTGCAAGGACGGGGGCATGCTCGGTGAGGCCCTCAAGCTGCCGGACGAGTTCCGCAAGAACCTGAAGCTCAAGCCCCCTGAAGATGTCATCTCCTTGGAGGCCACTCGCGGCGGGTGGCTGGGCTGGGGCGTGCTCCATTACCCGGTCTGGGTGGAGGCCGAGAAGCCCCTGACCTCCGATTCGCTCCGCGCCATGGTGGCCTTGGACAGCGTCGATCCGGAGAAGGTCAATGTGAATGTCCCGGAGACGCTCCTGCTCAGTGGCGGGCGGACGCTTCTCACCGTTGTCTCCGGCAAGGACCCCTACGCCGTCGAGGGCAAGTGCGAGGGAGACCACGAGCTGCGGCTCGGCATCTACCTTCTGCAGGGAAGAGGAAACAAGACGGCGACACGAGCGCTCGAGTGGCCGGCTGCTACCTGTGCGCTGGGCCGGGCCCTCTCCGTCAGTCTGGAAGAAGAAGACGGAGCCTTGAGCATCGGTTACTCGAACGGCGCAATCATCAACTTCGCCTGGAGTGGGGACCACTTCGAGCGAACGGAACTCGGAAAGCGGTAGAGCAGTGCCTCAAGACCCCAAGAGCCTTTACATGATGACCCTCGGCTGCCCGAAGAACCGGGTGGACTCCGAGGTGATGCTTGGCACCCTCAAGCAGCGCGGCTACCAGTTGGTGCAGGATCCCGCCGCCGCCGAAGTCATCGTCGTCAACACGTGCGCCTTCATCGGCCCCGCCAAGCAGGAGTCCGTGGACTCCATCCTGGAGATGGCCGAGTACAAGAAGAGCGGCGCGTGCAGCACCCTCGTCGTCACCGGGTGCCTCTCGCAGCGCTACGGCGGCGAGCTGTCCCAGGAGATGCCCGAGGTGGACCACTTCCTCGGCACCAGCGCCTATGCGCAGATCGGCGACCTGCTCGCGGCCGAGGCCTCTCCGCGCCAGGTCATCCCGGATCCGGACTACATCCACAACGCGAGCACGCCTCGCGAGAACTCGATGCCGTCGTACACCGCCTATCTCAAGGTGTCCGAGGGCTGCGACAACGCCTGCGCCTTCTGCATCATCCCCAAGCTGCGCGGCGGCCAGCGCTCGCGCACCATCGCGGACGTCGTCGCCGAGGCCGAGCGTCTGGCGGACCAGGGCGTGCAGGAGCTGAACCTGGTGGCGCAGGACCTGACGGCGTACGGGCATGACCTGCCCGGCAAGCCCAAGCTCCAGGACCTACTCAAGGAGCTGGTGAAGGTGGACGTGCGGTGGATCCGCCTGCACTACGCCTATCCGCGCGTGTTCCCAGACGAGCTCATCGAGGTCATGGCGACGGAGAAGAAGATCGCCAAGTACCTGGACATGCCCATCCAGCACGCGAGCGACAAGCTGCTCATGTCGATGAAGCGCGGCCGCAACTCGCAGTTCCTCACGGACCTGCTGGTCAAGCTGCGCGCCCGCGTGCCGGGGCTGGTGATGCGCACGTCGATGATCGTCGGCCTGCCAGGCGAGACGGAAGAGGACTTCGAGCTGCTCAAGGAGTTCGTCAAGACGCAGCGCTTCGAGCGGCTCGGCGTGTTCCAGTACTCCGATGAGGAGGGCACCGCCGCGTTCGATTTGCCGAACAAGGTGCCGCAGAAGACCATCGAGCGCCGCTGGCGCGAGATCATGGCCATCCAGAAGCGCATCAACCGCGAGCAGAACAAGAAGCTCGTGGGCAAGCGCATCGAGGTGCTCGTGGAGGGCCCCAGCCCCGAGACCGAGCACCTGCTGGTGGGCCGCCACGAGGGCCAAGCTCCCGAGATCGACGGGCAGGTCTACATCAATGATGGCCTCGCCTACCCCGGCGAGTTCGTCACCATCGAGGTGACCGAGGCCCACGACTACGATCTCGTCGGCCGGGTGGTGGAGCGTCCGGATCCGAAGCAGCGCAAGCACAAGGCCCGGGACGCGGCCCCCACCGCCATGGCCACCTGGACATCTCCCCGCTAACTCCAGGTTGAAGCCCGCGGGCTTCTACTTGGGATCCTCGGGCTCCCGCTCCCGCTCCTCGGGAGGCGGAGCCTGAGGCAGCTTGGGTTTGCGGCTCGCAGCGCTCATGCCCTCTTCCAGCGGAGAGAGCTGGCACTCGCAGAGCGTGCGCCGCGTGCGCAGCTCATGGACGAAGGCGCACGTCAGCGGGCACTCCGGCTGAATCCCATCCTCCACGAGGGCCAGCGCGTAGCCCTTCGCCGCCGAGAGCTCCGCGTGGCACTGCGGCAGGGATCGGGCGAGCGAAGGCCACGGCAGGCGGTGCTGCGTCGTCGCGCCCCGGCTCCCCGGCATGAAGGTGAAGCCGACCCGGCAGCCTGTTCGAAGGGCCTGCCCGTCCTCCCCCAGAGGCTCCACGTAGAGCCGTCCCCCCTCAGGCAAGTCACGAAAGGTCGTTGCTGTCACGGTGAGCGAGCCATCCGGCTCCTTCCGCGAGTGCAGCGCGTAGCAGGACTCCTCGTCAAAGCCCTCAGTACCAGGCCGGGCGCAGCGCTGGCGCGCTCCCGAGGCCAGCACTCGAGGCCGGCGGAGCAGAAGGACACCCGCCTGCGCATCAATGGTTGCCCGGAAGCGGCCCCAGACATCCGGCCCCAGGCGCCCCAGCGAACTCGGAGAGGCCCACCCGCCCGTCTCGACCGGGAGCGAACGCACGCCCACGCCCTGAGCCACCTCCACGGCATCCACCCACATAGCGCGCGCGGGCTGGCCGCTGGCGGTCTCCAGCGGCTTCAGGCCCTGCGCCTCGGCAGCGCCCACCGCGATTCGAGAGAACGGATCGCGCGTCGAGAGCACGAAGGGCCCCGTCAAGCGGGCTTCGCCTTGCACCACCCGGCCCGCCAGCAACGGCCAGTCGCCCTTGGGCTCGCGGCTCAGCTCCAGCACGTGCGCCTCTTGAGAGGGGTCCGCGCCGGGCGCGGTGAGCTCGGCCATGTACGCCTCTCGGGAGCGCGACACGGCAAAGGACACCTCGCGGCGCAGCGGATCCACCGTGAGCGCGTACGGGTGGAGCACGTCCATGCCCAGCGTCACGGAACAGACCGGCTCTCGAGTGAGGCCCGCGGAAAAGCCCGGCAGCGCGACGTCACCCACGCGAAAGCCCGGCAGCGGCACCATCGCCCACTCCTTCATGCCGTTGGGGTCGGGGGCACGCACCTGCCCCTCGATGGGAGGCGGTGCTCCCTCGAAGCATGCGGGGGCCACCACCGATAGGGGCCGATCCACATCGAGCATGATCGGCACCTGCTTCGCGCCCAGGCTGCCTGCAATGACGAGGCGCAACGCTGGGGAGGACAGCAGCGGGAAGGTCTTCCCGGCGAAGCTGCCCTTCTCGGGCGCAGCTACCGTACTCCGGTGGCAACCGGCCAGGACACACAGGGCCACGAGGAGCGCGCGGCGCACGTCGGGCTACTTCTTCGGCTTGGTGAAGTCGTCGACGCGCGTGCCCTCGGGCGGGTTGATCTTGAAGCTATCCGCCGAGATGCCCACGTTCTGCTTCAGGTTCAGGAACGAGATGGTGTTCTCGCTGCCATCCGGATCCACCACCGTGCTCTTGAGCACCTGCGCCGTGTTGGTGTCCACCTCCAGGCGCACCTGACGGAAGCGCGGATCCGGCTGCGCTGGGTCCAGCACCAGGAGCGTGCCCTTGCAATCCGCGCACGTGCCCTTCTTGATGTTGAACTCGTCGGCCAGTTTCCCCTGCCCGAACAGGAACGTCACCGAAGCCGAGAGCTTGCTCGTGTCCAGGCTCGCCACTGTGAGGCTCTGCGCCTCCGGGTCGTACGCGTACACCTTGCTGCCCGCCAACACGAACGTGCGCTTCGAGGGATTCTCGTACTCCCAGCGCATCAGCGCCGGCTTCTTGTACGTCACCGTCCCCGTGGACGTCTGGGTCCGGCGGAAGGTCTTGTACTTGTAGTCTTGCTTGAAGTCCGACCGGAAGTCGGTGGTCTTCTCGTAGAAGGCCTGCATCCGCTCCACCAGCGCCTTCACGTCCGGCGCCACGCTGCCCTTCACCGTCCCGGCGGGCTTGCTGGGCTCGGCCGCAGGAGTGGCCGCCGCAGGAGCCGGAGCCGCCGGAGCGGGAGCAGGAGTCGCGGGCTTCGCAGCGGGGTCACCAGCAGGCTTCGCCTCCGCGGGCTTGGACTCGGCGGCCGCTGCGGGCTTCTGCGCCTGGGCCACCGGCGCAGCAGGCTGCGCGGACAGCAGGAGGGCGAGCAAGGTGTCGATGAGCATGGCGGTGCGATCTCCGAGCAGGCCCCATGGGCCCGTGATGGCTTCTAGCGCTTCAGACGGGGGCCTCGCCCCCCTCATTCACGGCTGCTTTCCCTTGAAAATCCGCTTCCTTTGCTTGACAGCCAGGACATAGAAGCGCTCGCGCAGGGCCTGGGCCTCCTCGGGAGTCAGGTCTCCCACCTTCCCCAGGTGCTCTTCCCGCCAGGCAATCGCCCGGCTGATGCAGGCCGACGCCGCAGCGGAGATGTTCACGCTCTGACTGAAGCCCCGCATGGGGATCCAGAAGGTGCCGTCCACGCCCGCGAGCACCTCCTCGCTCACCCCATAGCGCTCGTTGCCGAAGATGATCGCGATCTTCGAGTCGAAGCGCAGCGAGTACAGGCTCGCCGCGCCCTCGCGGATCGCCGAGGCGTACAGGGCGAACCCACGGCTCTTGAGGTGCTCGCGGCACTCGGCGAACGTCTTGTACTGCTTCACGTCCAGCCACTTGTCGCACCCCTGGGCCACGCGCGAGTTCGGTAAGAACGGCGCCTCGGGGTTGATGACGATGTGCACCTCCTGCACGCCCATGGCCTCGCAGGTGCGCAGCACCGCCGCCATGTTGAAGCTGTCCTCCAGCCGGTCCAACACCACCGTGAAGGTCCGCGTCCGCTGCTCCACCACGCGGTCGATCTTCTCCTTGCGCACGTCGAGCAGGAACGACTCCGGCTCGACCTGCTTCTGCTCGAACGGCTCGTAGCGAGGCCCACCTCCACTCATCGCTTCAGGACCTCCGCCCCGCCTTCGCCACGGTCTTCGCGCGCGCACCCGTCTTCCCACGGGCCGGGGCCTTCTTCGCCGCCGCCTTCTTGGCTGCCGCCTTCTTCGCCGGAGCCTTCTTGGCTGCACCCTTCTTCGCCAGAGCCTTTTTCGCCGGAGCCTTCTTCGCCGGAGCCTTCTTCGCCGCTGCCTTTTTGGCCGGAGCCTTCTTCACCGCTGCCTTCTTGGCAGGCTGCTTCGCAGCGGAAACCTTCTTGGCCGGAGCCTTCTTCGCGGGCTTCTCAGGCCGCTCCACCTGGAGCTTGCCCGTCCGGCCCGTGAAGAGCACCTCGGCCGTGACGTCCAGCAGGGCCTGGAGCCCCTCGCCTGTCGCCGTGGACACGGGGAACACCGCCACCCCGCGCTTGCGCATGGCCGCCGTGAACTTCTCCAGCCGCTCGCGCGCCTCGGTGATGTCCACCTTGTTGGGCGCCACCACCTGCGGCTTCTTCGACAGCTCCGCGCTGTACTTCTCCAGTTCGCGGTTGAGAATGTCGTAGTCCTTCACCGGATCACGCCCCTCGCCCTCCGCTCCCAGGTCGATGAGGTGGATGAGCACCTTGCAGCGCTCCACGTGCCGCAGGAACTGGTGCCCCAGTCCCACACCCTCGCTGGCGCCCTCGATCAGCCCGGGGATGTCCGCCATCACGAAGGACAGGTTGTCCTTGTACTGGATCATGCCCAGGTTCGGCACCAGCGTGGTGAACGGGTAGTCCGCGATCTTCGGCCGCGCCCGGCTCACCCGAGAGATGAGCGTGCTCTTGCCCGCGTTCGGGAAGCCCAGGAGCCCCACATCCGCCAGGAGCTTCAGCTCGAGGATCAGCGTGCGCTCCTCGCCCTTCGTCCCCTCCTGGGCAAACCGCGGCGTCTGCCGCGTGGAGGTGGCGAAGTTCATGTTCCCCAGCCCACCCCGCCCGCCCTGCGCCGCCACATACTGTTGCCCCGGCTCGCTCAGGTCCGCCAGCAGCTCGCCCGAGTCTGCCTCCCGGATCAGCGTGCCCGACGGCACCTTGAGAATCAGGTCGTCGGACGCGCGCCCGTTGCAGTCGCTGCCCATCCCGTTCTCGCCGTTCTTGGCGCGGTGGTGCTGCTGGTAGCGGAAGTCCAAAAGCGTGGTGAGCTGCGGATCAGCCACGAATATCACCGAGCCGCCGTTGCCCCCATCCCCGCCGCTGGGCCCACCGCGCTCGATAAACTTCTCCCGCCGGAAGGCGACGGCGCCATGACCGCCATCCCCCGCCTTCACGAAGATGCGGACTTCGTCGACGAATTTCATACGCTGGCCTCTCCCCGCTCAGGGGGGATCCATGTTCAAAAACGCAGAACGGGCCGCCCTCGCGTCCAGCCGCCTTCTGGCGTTGGACCGGGAGCGACCCGCTCGCTTGCAGACGGGCCCGCCTGAGGGCAGGCCCGTGGAGACGCCGCTTAGGCGCTCGCCTGGGCCGGGTAGACCGAGACCTTCTTCCGGTCGCGCCCGAGCCGCTCGTACTTCACCACTCCGTCCACCGTGGAGTAGAGGGTGTAGTCACGCCCCAACTTCACGTTGGTGCCGGGGTGAATGACCGTGCCGAGCTGCCGCACGAGGATGCTCCCCGCCGACACCTCTTCGCCGCCGAACACCTTCACACCGCGGCGCTGCGAATTCGAGTCGCGCCCGTTGCGAGACGAGCCTTGTCCCTTTTTATGAGCCATGACACCTGTCCTACGAGAACCGAGCGGCCTCGCGGCGCCCGGGAAAAGTTGACCCGACCTTAGCCGGAGATGGAGGTAACCTTGACCTCGGTGTACGGCTGACGGTGACCCCGGCGGCGCGTCCAGCCCTCCTTCTCCTTGCGGAAATGGAGGACGCGGCGGTGCTTGTCCTGAGCCAGGATCTTGCCCACCACCTTGGCGCCACCCACCGTCGGCCGGCCCACCTTCGGGGAGTCCGAGCCGCCCAGCATGAGGACGTCGTTGAAGGTCACCTCGGTGCCGACATTGCCCGCAACCTTCTCGATGCGGAGGACATCGCCCTCGGCCACGCGGTACTGCTTACCGCCCGTGCGAATCACTGCGTACATCGTCTAACCCTCGAGTCGATTCGGGTTGGGTCAACCCGTGGAATCCACCGCGCATTCCGGACGGCTGGCCGTCCGCATACGCAAAGGAGGGCCGATCTACGGGAGATGATCCTAGGAGTCAAGGCAGATGCAGGGCTCAGGCCCACATCCATACAGCAAACAGCGGAGCTGATGCCTGCTTGAATGCATTTCTGGCCAGCCCCCAATCCCCCGCTAGGATGCGCGCCCTCACTTGCTGGATACCAAGGAGTCAATACATGAAGCGGCTGATCGGTGCTTTCGCTGTGGTTTCCCTGTCCCTGATGGGCTGTGGTGGTTCTCTGTGCGATGACCTGGCGGACTCTGACAAGGACTTCTACGAGAAGACCAAGGCCTGTTCGTCGTTCAACGACGGCACGCCGTACACCGAGCCCACGGAGGCGCAGCTCGAGCAGTGTGAGCAGCAGACCAAGTCCTGCACGGATGCCGACAAGGACAAGATCCGCGACTTCAACTCCTGCGTGGCGGATCTGGATAAGTGCACTGCGGCCACTGAGCAGCAGTTCACCAACTCGTTCGCGGGCTGCGCGCTCTCCCACCTCGCCAACATCAGCGACACGTGCCTCTCGTCGGTGGGCGAGGACAGCGTTCGCCAGGGCGCGCGCCTGGTGAACCCCCGCTAACTGAAGCCCCCCGCAGTTCCTCAGGCCCCAGCCCCGCTCGCGGGTGTCTGGGGCCTTCGTTTGCCCGGGCTCCGCCGGCTCAAGGCGAGGGGCGGCTCGACAAGGCCCGGCGCAACGCGCGGTACCGCTGGAGCAGGGCGAGGTCCAGCGGATCCACCGCCAGCCCCCGCTCGTAGGCCTCCACGGCGCGCGCGAGCTGGCCGTTCTTCTCGTAGGCGTTGCCCGTGAGGATGTGGACGCGTGCCGTGCCCGCCGCGTTGGGCCGCCGGACGAGGAAGTCTTTGCGCAGAGCCTCGAGCTGCGTGACGGTGAGGCCCGCGGACAGGCAGCTCTCCACGCCCCGGAAGTTGCCGAGCAGTGCGTCATACATCGCCCGGCGAGTCACGTTCGTCAGCGTCTCTCCCGCATCCCGCACGCGGGTGAGCACCGACTCCAGCAGCGCGCGCTGCGAGGACGAGAGTGGGCGGCCCTTCAGACCCTCCAGTTCCCCGAGGGCCACGCGCACGCGGGTCCGGATGGTCTCAAGGTTCGCGTCCTGCGGGAGCGACAGCAGGGAGTAGTGGTCCTTCTGGAGGTTCGTGCGGAAGCCCTCCAGCAGCACCTCGGCCTCTACGTCCTTGGAGGGCTCGGCCACCGCCACCTGCGGGGTATTGCCCGTGCCTCCCTTGAGGAGCTGGTCAATGGCCGCCTTGAAGTCGGCCGAGGCATCCACGAACTGCACCCCGAAGCCGGGCGCCATGCCCCAGAGCAGGGCCTGCTCCGGCGTCACGAGGCGCACCACCTCGCAGTTGGCCGTGAGCGCCCCGCGCCCCAGCTCCAGCGTCACCTGAACCCGGGAGAAGAGCGGGGGCAGCTCCCCCTGCGTGCGGAGGAACAGTCCACCGCGGGCAATGTCCGAGCACACCAGCCGCTCCGGCTGCGCCCCCGGACGGAGTACCACCCGCGCGGGCAGCTCCACCGGACGCGCTCGGCGGCGCGACGGCGTCTCTCGCACCGGGCTGGCGACCGGAGGCGGCGGCGCCGGAGGAGGCTCAGGAGGCGGCCCTCGGAGCTCCTCCGCAAGAGCGGCCTCCAGGGCGGCCTTCAGGGCCAGGGCGTTCTCGTACCGGTCCGTCAGCGACTTGGCGAGCGAGCGCAGGATGACCGCGTCCACGGGAATGGACACGCCCGCGTAGATGGACCGCGGAGGCGGTGGGGGAATCGTCTGGTGCGCCACGAGCTGGGCGGCCGTCCCCTCCTCCATGAAGGGAAGCCTCCCGGTGGCCATCTGGTAGGCGATGACGCCCAGCGAATAGACGTCCGCGCGCCCATCCAGCCGCAGGCTGCGCGACTGCTCGGGCGACATGTACTCCGGCGTGCCGACGATGATGCCCGCCTGTGTCTGCGGCCCCGCCCCGTCGATGAGCTTGGCGATGCCGAAGTCGAGCACCTTCACGAAGGGCGGCGCGCCCTTGGCCCGCTGAACCAGGAAGATGTTGTCGGGCTTCAGGTCGCGGTGGACGATGCCGCGCAAGTGGGCCGCGTGCAGCGCCTCGCAGGCCTGGGACAGGATGGGGATCCACACCTCCGCCTTCACCGGCGTGCCCACCATCGAGGACAGCGGAACCCCCTCCAGGTACTCCATGATGAGGTAGGGCCGCGGGGGCGCGGAGTTCAGGTCGAAGATGCTGACGATGTTCTCGTGGCCGATGAGGTTCACGGCCCGCGCCTCGGCGTGGAAGCGCTGGACGAGCTCGGGATAGGCGGCCAGGTGCTCGTGCAGCACCTTCACCGCCATGCGGCTGCCAATGGACACGTGCTCGCCCAGGTAGACGGTGCCCATGCCGCCCCGCCCGAGCCGCCGCACCAAGCGGAAGCTTCCAAGCTGCGTCCCCAGCAGCGGATCCTCTTCATCCGCCGTCATCATGTCTGGGGAGTTGTGCTCATCCTCCATGGCGGGTGCGCAATCCTCGCTGGCCCAGGACAGGCCTCTTCATGCAGTGCGCTGCGTTGGCGTGTGCCTGCAGGCAGTCTCTACCAACGTACGCATGATCAGATGCCGTCATCCTGCCCCAGAAGTGGGAGTTTTAAAGCGGCCCAGGGGTCTAGCGCCACCCTGGAGTGAAGAGCCCCGGAAGGAGCGCCCCCCTGTCCGCCAGGGTAGCGGACGGGCTCGTCCGATGCACGGACGGTTTCACTCAAGAGATCCAAGGAGATAGGTAGAGTGACGCACCATGTCCAACCCGGCCCGTCGCATCCCGCTCGTCAACCTCGCCCACTACCGTTCCGGGACCCCACAGGAACGCGCTCGCTTCGTCCAGGTCTTCGGAGATGCCCTCAAGGAGTTCGGCTTCGTCTCCGTGGAAGGCCACGGCATCGAGGACAGCCTCATCCGCCGCACCTACTCGGACGTAGAGCGCTTCTTCAATCTCTCAGAAGACAAGAAGCGCCGCTATACCGTCCCCGGTGGCGCCGGCCAGCGCGGCTACACGGGCTACGGCCAGGAGCACGCCAAGAACCGTACCGTGGGCGACCTCAAGGAGTTCTGGCATGTGGGCCGGGAACTGAATCCCACCCACCCGCACTTTTCTCCGCACTATGGCCCCAACGTGTGGCCCGAGGAGGTGCCGTCGTTCAAGGAGAGCACCCTGAAGCTCTTCGGCGAGTTGGACCTGGCAGCGTCGGTGATGCTGCACGCACTCGCGGAGTACTTTGGCGTGGCGCGGGACACCTTCAGCGCCATGGCGCAGGACGGTAACTCCATCCTGCGGCTCATCCACTACCCGCCGCTGAAGGAGCGCTTCATCCCCGGCGGAGTGCGCGCCGCCGAGCACGAGGACATCAACCTCATCACCCTGCTGTGCGAGGGCACCGCCTCGGGGCTGGAGCTGCTCACGCGGGATGGAGAGTGGATCCCCGTGGACACGCTGCGCGGGCAGATCGTCGTGGACTCGGGCGACATGCTCAGCCGCGTGACGAACAACGTGATTCCCTCGACGACGCATCGCGTGGTGAACCCGAAGAGCGCCGAGGACGACACCACGCGCTACTCGATGCCCTTCTTCGTGCACCCGTATCCGAACTGTCTGCTGGAGACGCTGCCGCTGGCGGCCACGGGCACAGGCCTGCCTCCCATCACCGCGGATACGTTCCTCCAGCAGCGCCTGAGGGAGATTGGGCTGATCAAGTAGCATTGGCGTCTCAGTGGACGCCCCCCTCCCCTGCACGCACGTCGAGCTGTTCGCTGTCCAACCCTGCATCTCGCTGGAGGACTACTCCAGCGAGGAGCGCTTCGTTGACCGGCACCGCGCCCTCGCCCGTCGAATCGATACGCTCCGGGCTCGGGATGCGCTGGGGCGCCCGCTGTACCCGGCCCTGGCCGTCTGGCCGGAGATGGTCGGCGCTCCCCTGGGGCTCATGGGCCATCTCCACCGAGTGCGCCGCTCCCGGACGACCCAGGGTGCCATGATCCGCGTGGCCCTGACCGAGGCCCTTGCGCTGGCTTCGGCGGCCCTGCGCTACCGGCCGTCTTCCCTCGAAGAGTGCCTCTATGCCGCCGTGGCAGGCCGGGTGCACCGGGCCATGTGGCGCACGTTCTCGGGAATAGCCCGGGACTTCGGCCTGTGGGTTGTCGGCGGGAGTGCGCTGCTGCCCCGGAGCAAGCTCGGAGCGGACACCGAGGACTTCGTGCCGGTGAACGCGCGCACGTACAACACGAGCTACACGTTCTCTCCCGAGGGCCGCTGCGTCGCGGTGACGCGGAAGGTGAACCTGGTGCCCACGCAAGAGGATGTCGTCCGCCTCAGCCCAGGGCGCCCCGAGGAATTGGAGGTGGTGCCCACTCCCTTCGGCCGGCTCGGCACGCTCATCTGTTACGACGGCTTCCGCGAGGCCCACACCTCACAGGAGCCCTCGTTCGTGCCCGCCGCGCGGGTGCTGGATGCGCTGGGGGCGGACATCATCGCGCAGCCCTCGGCCAACGCGTGGGCTTGGGATGGACCGTGGGCGTTCAACGCCCCCGGAGAGACGCAACTGCGGTGCGAGCAGTGGTTCAACGAGGGGCTCTACTCCCAGCTCGCGGCGCTCCAGCGCGTGCGCTATGCGGTGAACCCTCAGCTCGTCGGGAGCTTCTTCGAGAACGTCTTCGAGGCCCCCTCGCTCATCTTCGAGCGCGTGCGCCCAGGCGAGGTGCGGGTCCTCGCCCAATCCGCGACTCCCCGGGCAGAGGACGTCCTGCACGTCACCGTGCCCCTGGACCTCCACGGGAACGCATCGCGCGCCCCACAGGCGTGAGGCGGCCCGGGCTCAGTCCCCGAGCTTCTTCTTCAGCAGGTCGTTGACGAGCGTGGGGTTGCCCTTGCCCTTCATCGCCTTCATCACCTGCCCCACGAAGAAACCAAAGATCTGCTTCTTGCCGGCCCGGTACTTCTCCACCTCGCCCGCGTTCTTCGCGAGGATTTCGTCCACCACCGCCTCCACCGCGCCCGAGTCGCTGACCTGCGCCAGCCCCTTCTCCGCGATGATGGCGTCCGGCGCCTTGCCCGTGCGGAACATCTCCCCGAGCACGTCCTTGGCCGCGTTGTTCGACAGCGTCCCCTTCTCCACTGCCGTGAGCAGCTCCGCCAGCTGCGCTGGCGTGAACTTGAGCGTGGAGATCGTCACCGCTCCAGCGCTCTCGTTCAGCAGGCGCGCCAGCTCCCCCTGGAACCAGTTGGAGAGCTTCTTGTAGTCCTTGGAGTGCTGCGCGCAGGCCTCGAAGAACTCGGCCAGCGGGCGCTCGGAGCACAGCAACTTCGCGTCATACGCGGGCAGCCCGTACTGGCTCATGAACCGCTGCAGCTTCGGGCGCGGCAGCTCCGGCAGCCCCTGCGCCATCTGGTCGATCAGCGCATCCGCGACGTGCAGCGGCGGCAGGTCCGGCTCCGGGAAGTAGCGGTAGTCGTGCGCCTCTTCCTTCGAGCGCATGGATCGCGACTCGTAGCGCTGCGTGTCCCAGAGCCGCGTCTCCTGGTCGATCTTCCCGCCCGCCTCGATGACGTCCACGTGCCGGCTGATCTCGTACTCGATGGCCTGCTTGATGAAGCGGTACGAGTTGATGTTCTTCAGCTCCACGCGCGTGCCGTACTTCGTGTCGCCCTTGCGCATCACCGACACGTTGGCATCGCAGCGGAACGAGCCCTCCTCCAGGTTCCCGTCGTTCACCCCGAGGTACACCAGCACCTCGCGCAGCGCCTTGAGGTACTCCACCGCCTCGTCCGCGTTCCGCAGATCCGGCTCGCTGACGATCTCCAGCAGCGGCACCCCCGCGCGGTTCAGGTCCACCAGGCTCTCGCCCACCGCCGCGTCGTGCACGTTCTTCCCCGCGTCCTCCTCCATGTGGATGCGGCGGATGTTGATGACCTTCTCGCCCTCGGGCGTGTCGATCGTCAGCTTGCCCCACTCGCAAATGGGCTGGTCGAACTGGGTAATTTGGTAGCCCTTGGGCAAGTCCGGATAGAAGTAGTTCTTCCGGCTCCAGATGCTCGTCTTCTTGATGGTGCAGCCCAGCGCCAGGCCCGTGCGGACGGCGAACTCCACCACCCGCTGGTTGAGCACCGGCAGCACCCCAGGCATGCCGAGGCACACCGGGCATGTGTTGCGGTTCGGCTCGGCGCCGAACTCCGTGGAGCACCCACAGAAGATCTTCGACTTCGTGAGCAGCTGGGCGTGGACCTCGAGGCCGATGACAGGCTGGAAATCGCTCAGGGGCATGACGGTACCTGGGGCGCTCCTCTAGAGCGGGGCGAGGCGGCGGGAGAAGTCGTGCTCACGCTCGAAGGCCCGAGCGATGCGCAAGAGCCGCGCCTCGTCGAAGGGCTTGCCGAGAATCTGCAGCCCAATGGGCAGGTTCGACTTCGTGAAGCCACACGGCAACGACAGGCCGGGCAGCCCCGCCAGGTTGCACGGCAGCGTGAACACGTCCATGAGGTACATGGACAGCGGGTTGTCCGTCTTCTCGCCCAGCTTGAACGGCGGCACGGGCGAGGCCGGCGAGAGGATCGCATCCACCTGCTCGAAGGCCTTCGTGAAGTCCTGGCGGATGAGGGTGCGGACCTTCTGCGCGCGCACGTAGTAGGCGTCGTAGTAGCCCGCCGACAGGGCGTAGGTGCCCAGCATGATGCGGTGCTTCACCTCGGAGCCGAAGCCGCGGTCCCGGGACTGGCCGTACATCTCCCGCAGGCCCTTGGCGTCCTTGGCGCGCAGCCCGTAGCGCACGCCGTCGTAGCGCGCGAGGTTGCTGGAGGCCTCGGCCGGAGCCAGCAGGTAGTACGTGGCCAACGCGTACTTCGTGTGCGGCAGCGACACTTCCACCAGCGTCGCGCCCAGGCGCTCGTAGGCCGCCATGGCCTGGCGCACCGTGGCCTCCACCTCGGGGTCCATGCCCTCGATGAAGTACTCGCGCGGCACGCCGAGCTTCAGACCGCGCACGCCGCCCTCAAGGTCCTCGCTGTAGTTGGGCGCCTCCACCGGCGCGGAGGTGGAGTCGAGCGGATCGTGCTGGGCGATGAGCTGCAGCAGCGCCGCCGTGTCCGGCACCGTGCGCGCCATCGGCCCCACTTGGTCCAGCGACGAGGCGTAGGCGATGACTCCGTAGCGGGAGACGCGCCCGTACGTCGGCTTGATGCCCACCAGGTTGGTGAACGCCGCGGGCTGGCGAATGGAACCGCCCGTGTCCGTTCCCAGCGCGCCGAACACCTCGCGCGCCGCGACTGCCGCCGCCGAGCCTCCCGAGGAGCCTCCCGGCGTCCGGTCCAGCGCCCAGGGGTTGTGCGTGGGGCCGTAGGCGCTGCTCTCGTTGGACGAGCCCATGGCGAACTCGTCCAGGTTCAGCTTGCCCACGATGGGCAGGCCCGCCTTCTTGAGCAGGCCCACCACCGTCGAGTCGTAGGGAGGGCTGAACCCTTCCAGGATGCGCGAGCCCGCCGTCGTCGGCACGCCCTCCGTGAGGAAGAGATCCTTCACCCCGATGGGCACCCCATCCAACGGACTGGCCGGACTGCCGGCCTTTCGGCGTGCGTCACTGGCCTCGGCGGCCGCCAGTGCGCCCTTCTCGTCCAGGCACAGGAAGGCCTTCACCTTCCCATCCACCTGGGCGATGCGCGCCAGGCACGCCCGCGTCACCTCCACCGAGGAGACCTCTCCCGCGGCCAGCTTCGCCGCCAGCTCCAGCATCGACAGGTCGGTCAGCTCCATGGCCTCACTCGATGATCTTCGGAACCGCGAAGCTGGTGCCCACCTTCGAAGGAGCATTGGCCAGCCCCTTCTCCGGCGGCAGCGACGGCCGCGTCACGTCCTCGCGCAACAGCGAGGCCGCGAGCGTGGCATGCGAGGTGGGCTCCACACCGCTCACGTCGAGTTCCTGCAGCTGCGCCACCGCGTCCAGCACCGCGGAGAGCTGCGTGGCGTAGCGCTGCTCCTCCTCGGGCGTCAGCGACAGCCGCGCCAGGTTGGCCACATGGCGGACCTGCTCGATCGTGAGCTTCATGCGGAGGACTCCGGACTACTTGCGCTTGAACAGGTTGAGGACGGCGCCCATCACCTTGCCGCCCCCCTCGGGGCCCTGCTTGATGATGGACTCCAGCTCACCCGCGTCCAGCCACACACCGTGGCAGTTGAAGCAGGTGTCGATCTCCACCGAGCCCTTGCTGAGCGTCTGCAGGTCCATGCCGCACTTGGGGCACTTCATGTAGTGCAGCTGCATCAGCTCCTCGCGGCGCTTGGCCGCCAGTTCCTCCGCCTGCTGAAGCGCCAGCTTGCGCTTCTTCTCGATATCCTCGCGGGCGAAGTACTCCTCCTCGGTGGACGACGGCTTGTCGAAGTCAGCCATGTGTTCTCCTCACTCCTTCAAACGCTCGATCGCGGTGCGTGCTACCGCGGCCTCGGGGCCGTTCGGCAGGACCGCAAGGTACCGCTCGTAGTAGCGGATTGCCTCTGCCTTCTTTCCCTGGGAGCGGTAGGTCTCCGCAAGTCCCATGATGGCATCCCCGTAATTCGGGTTGATTTTCAGGGACTCCTTGAACTCGGTCTCCGCCTGACGAGGCTCTCCCAGGTCCAGGTAGGCAAATCCCCGCCCCGCATACGGCTCCGCCCGGTCTGGCTCCATCTCCGCCGCCTCCGCGTAGGCATCCAGGGCCTGCTGGGGCCGCTCACGCTCGCGCAGGCGATCTCCTTGAGCCACCCAATAATCGAAGTCCCGGACGGGAGCGGGCCGCTTCACCGCGCCCCCGTCCGTGGCGACGCCCGCGTCCACGAGCCCGGCGTCCAGGGCCGTGCCAGCATCCACGCTCGTTCCAGCGTCCTGGGCGGTCCCGGCGTCCTCCGAAGTGCCGCCATCGCCTGTTCCCGGCGTCCCCGCCAGAACTCCCCCATCCTCCGAGGGAGCTGGCGTGCTCCCGGCATCGGCTCGAAGCTGGGCCTCTGCCGCGGCCTGGGTGGCGCGGATCTGCGCTTGCCGTTCTTTCTCGAGACGCTCGGCTTCGAGCCGCGCGGTGGCCTCCGCACGCAGAGCCTCATCCTCCGGACGAGGCATCACCACCAGGTAGTAGTACCCAAGTGCTCCCACCCCCAGCAGGGCCAGGAGCGCGACGAGGACAACTGGCAGCTTGCTCCCTTTTCGTGCGGCGGGAGCGGACTCCAGGGGCGCCGCAGTGCCTGGAGTCATCCCCAGTTGAGCCTGCAGCACGACGGCCCGCTGAGCTTCGTCCACCACCTGAAAGAAGGTTGCCAGCTCCGCGATGTCCCCCAGCCGCTTCCAGGTCTCTCCCGTCAGGGAGATCTCGTCATCGCGCGCCACCTTGCGCTCGACGATCCACTTCTGGAGGGTGGTGAGGTCCTTAAAGGTGAAGGTGTTGCCGCTGGGCTGGCGGAGGCGCCACTCGCGCGACCCCGGAGCTGCTGGGGGCAGCACTTGGGCGGAGGGCTGCGGCGAGGCCGAAGGTGGAGCCTGGACCGCAGGCTCCGGGCTGGGGGCAGCCGTCACCGGGGGCGGCGTGCTCATGGGCGGCGAGAGTGGGCGCAGTCCTGGCGGAGGCCCCCCCACAGGAGGCGCCGTGGGCTCTCCTGGAGCTGCGGGCGCCGCGGGCACCTGTCCCGGCTTCACCGGCACCGTGACGACCAGTGCCTTCTTCTTCACCACGAAGACGTGGTGACACGTCGTGCACTGGACGGTAACTCCCGTCTCGGAAATCCGGGAGTCATCGATTTCGTACTGCGTCTTGCAGCGCTCGCATCGGACGTCCATGCACCCCGCCTGCCCTCTTCGGTCCGGGCACCATACTGACTCCAGAGCCGTAGGGCCTCAAATTGGTGAGCGCCCTGCCGTGCATCCAACGGCCGGAAAATTGACCCGTCCCCCACCCTCCCTACACTCGCCCGGGCAGTCGCTACAGCCTGCTACGAGTCTCAAGAGGAAGGTCATGGCGGCCAGGAAGTCGTCCACCAGGGCGGAGAAGACGGTCCTGTCGAGGCAGGACATCGCTACGCGTCGCAAGGCGCTGGCGGAGAAGAAGATGCAGACGGGGGGGACGGGACGGAAGGCGCTGCTGGGCGTCTTCATCCTCGCCGCATCCCTCATCTCTCTGCTGTCGGTGGCATCCTTTGATGCGCACGACCGGGTGGGCCCCGGGTTCCGGAACCTGGTCGGCCCCATGGGCCACCTCGTCGCCGAGTCCCTGCGAGGCCTGCTCGGCGTGTGCGCCTACCTCGTTCCCAGCTGCGGCCTCTATGCCGCCGCGGTCATCTTCGTGGGCAACCGCGAGCGCCGCCGCCTGCCTCAGATTGTCGCGCTGACGATGCTGACGATCAGCGTGGCCGTGCTCGCGCAGCTCATCTTCGGAGGCGATCCCGGCTGGGCGCATCCGCCCGGTGGTGCCGTGGGTGCGAGCCTCGGTGGGCTGATGCAGGGCCTGTTCTCCACCGTGGGCACCGTCATTCTCGTCACCGCCGTGTCCGTGGCAGCGCTCATCGTCGGCACCCAGTACACCTTCCTGAAGCTGTGCGCGCTGGCGTGGGCAGGGCTGAGCGTGCTCGGCCGCCAGGCTCAGGAGTCCTTCGTGGCCTTCCTCGAGGCGCAGAAGGTCGCCTACAAGGAGCGCCAGGAGCGGCTCGAGCAGGAGAAGCAGGAGGAGGCGGCGTTCCTCGCGCAGCTCGAGGCGGATGAGGAGGAGTTGGAGGAGGCCGAGCGCGATGCCGCCGAGGCCGAGGCTGCCGAGGCCGAGGCCATGGCCGAGGAGGCCGTGCGGCTGGCTCGGGAGCAGGAGAAAGAGCAGCTCCAGCTCGCCAAGAAGACAGCGAAGGAGACCAAGGAGGCGGCTCGCGAGGCGCGTCTCAAGGAGAAGGAGACGCCGGACGAGCTGCCTTCTGGGGCTCCTGTGCTCGCCCTGCCCGAGAAGCTCGAGAAGCTCGAGAAGCGTCCGGCGCCGGGAGCCGATCCGGCCTGGGCCTCGTTCCTCGCGCCCACCCCTGCGGTGCCTGCCGCCGCCAATGCGGCCCCGTCCGAGCCTCCCCGCAAGCGCGAGCGCAAGGGACCGAACATCGTCACCCCGCCGGCCGCGTCCAATTCCGTGCCGCCCGTGCCGGCCTCTGCCCTGGCTGCGTCCGCGGCTGCCGCGGAGCCCGTTCCCGCTGCGGCGGCGAACCCGCTTGCTGCGCTGGCCGCGGCTCCTCCCACTGCGGCTCCAGCTGCTGCGAGCCCTGCCGCCATTGTCCCGGCGCCTGCGTCCGCGCTGGCGCGCATGCCGCTCATCGTGGAGCCCAAAGCGCCGCCCAAGCCCACCGCTCCGAAGAAGAAGGAGAACGAGTTCGAGTTCGTCGGAGGCCGCAAGAGCTTCTCGCTGCCGCCGCTCGACGTGCTCGAGTGCGACAAGAAGGAGCGCTCCGAGCTGGACAAGGACGCGTTCCTCGTCACGGCGGAGAAGCTGCGCGCCAAGCTGGCCGACTTCGGCATCCAGGGCGAGGTGGTGGAGATCCGCCCCGGTCCTGTCGTCACCATGTACGAGTTCCTCCCGGGCCCCGGCATCAAGGTGAGCAAGATCGCCGCGCTCGCGGATGACCTCGCCATGGCGATGGAGGCCATGCGCGTGCGCATCGTCGCCCCCATTCCCGGCAAGGGCGTGGTGGGCATCGAGGTCCCTAATAAGGATCGCGAGACCGTCTACCTCAAGGAGATCGCCGAGCAGGACGCCTTCCAGAAGGGCTCGAGCCGCCTGACCATGTGCGTGGGCAAGGACATCGAGGGCATGCCGTACGTCTTCGACCTGGCCAAGGCGCCGCACCTGCTCATCGCGGGTACCACCGGCTCCGGTAAGTCCGTGGCCGTCAACTCGATGATCATGAGCATCCTCCTGAAGTCCACGCCGGAGGAGGTCCGCTTCATCATGGTGGACCCGAAGATGCTCGAGCTGTCCGTCTACGAGGGCATCCCCCACCTGCTGCTGCCCGTGGTGACCGACCCGAAGAAGGCCGCGCTCGCGCTGCGCTGGGCGGTGGAGGAGATGGAGCGCCGCTACCAGATGCTGTCCGAGGCGGGCGTGCGCAACATCGCCGGCTTCAACAAGCTGGTGGAGAGCACCGCCACCGTGGTGTCCACGGCCGAGAAGCCCGCGGCGGAGAAGAAGCCCTCCAAGCCGAAGAACGTGCTCGTGGTGGACGTGGCCCAGGACGAGGCCGCTCCCGCCGCAGCCGCCGCCACGAGCGACGAGGGCCCCGGTGTCGCCGCGCCCAAGGACGACCTCGAGGACATGCGCGAGGCCGTGGCATCCGAGCCCGAGCCCACGGAGGCCGCTCAGGACGACGCGGAGAACGAGGCCGGGGAGCTGGAGGCCCAGGAGTCCTCGGAGAACGAGGAGGCCGCTGCCGACTCCGCCGAGCCCGCCGAGCCCGAGAAGAAGGAGCTCAAGAAGCTGCCGTACATCGTGGTCATCATCGACGAGCTGGCGGACCTGATGATGGTCGCCAGCCGCGAGGTGGAGACCTACGTGGCGCGCCTGGCTCAGATGGCCCGCGCCGCCGGCATCCACCTGATGGTCGCCACACAGCGCCCGTCCACGGACGTCGTCACGGGCATCATCAAGGCCAACTTCCCCACGCGCATCAGCTTCATGCTGCGCTCGAAGCCGGACTCGATGACGATTCTGGGCACGGTGGGCGCCGAGGCCCTGCTCGGCATGGGCGACATGCTCATCATGCCGCCCACGAGCGCCCACCTGCAGCGTGTGCACGGTGCCTTCGTCTCCGAGACGGAGATCAAGCGCGCGGTGGACCACCTCAAGGCCCAGGGCAAGCCCGTCTTCGACGAGTCCATCCTCAAGCCGCGCGACGAGGACGTGGAGAGCGGTGGCGAGGAGGACGAGCTGTCCGACGAGTTGTACGACCAGGCGCTCGCCACCGTGAGCGAGATGCGCGCGGTGTCCATCTCCATGCTCCAGCGCAAGATGCGCATCGGGTACAACCGCGCCGCCCGCATGATCGAGCGGATGGAGCGTGACGGCGTGGTCGGCCCGGCCGACGGCGCCAAGCCCCGCGAGGTGCTCATCCGCGCCGTGGGAGACATGCCCGGCGCGGGTGCGATGTAGAACGTGAAGGGATGATTGTCGCCATCTCGCGCTTCCGCCCTCCTCCCGACCAGGCCGAGGGCCTGGTCTCCCGCTTCCGGGAGCGCTCACGGCTCGTGGATGCGCACGCCGGGTTCCTGGGCCTGGAGGTCCTGCGCTCCTACGAGCGCCAGCCGGAGTTCCTGCTGGTGACACGCTGGCGGGACAGGGAGGCACTGCGCGCCTACCTGCAGTCCCCGGACTTCCAGGTCGCCAGGGCTGCCAGCGTCGCGGAGGACGCCACCTTCACGATGTATGAGGTGGTGGGCGAATAAGTCTCTTCTCCGTTTCCAAGCGGCCTCGGGTTCGTTAAGGGCGTTGTCATGGCTGAACGCCTCGCTCTCTTCGCCACCACCGCCCGCGGCACCGAAGACCTCCTGGCCGAGGAGCTTCGTGAGCTCGGCGCTCGCCGCATCCGCCAGGACCGGGGCGGGGTGCGCTTCCTGGCCTCGCTCGATGAGGCGCTCCGCGTGTGCCTCTGGTCTCGCATCGCGATGCGGGTGCTCTACCCGCTGGGCGAGTTCGAGGCCCACGGCGCGGAGGGACTCTACGAGGCGGCGGCCAGCGTGCCCTGGGAGGAGCACCTCACGACCGAGAACACCTTCGCGGTGGAGGCCACGCTGAAGGACAGCGAGCACAGCCACTCGGGCTTCGTGGCGCTCAAGGTGAAGGATGCCCTCGTGGACCGGATGCGCGGCACGCTGGGGGCTCGGCCCGACGTGAACACGCGCAACCCGGACGTGAGCGTGGTGGCCCACCTGGCGCGCGAGCGGCTGTCGCTCTCGCTGGACCTGTGCGGCGAGCCTCTGCACCGCCGGGGCTACCGCGTGCGCCCCACTCCCGCGCCTTTGAAGGAGACCCTGGCCGCGGCATTGCTGCGAGCGGCTCGCTATACCGGCGAGGAGTCCGTGGTGGACCCCATGTGCGGCTCCGGCACGCTGCTCATTGAAGCAGGGCTCATCGCACGGCGGCGAGCGCCGGGGATTGGCCGCTCGTTCGCGGTGGAGCGCTGGCCGCACCTGGGAGCCCGAGCCAAGGAGCTGCTGGAGGATCTGCGCGCGGACGCCCGGCGGAACGAGCGCAAGGTGACCGTGGCGCTGCGGGGCTTCGACAAGGATCCCGAGGCGCTGGATGCCGCTCGACGGAACGTGCAGGCCGCGCGGCTCTCGGAGGAGATCGAGATCACCGAGGGCGACGCCACCAAGCCCCTTCCCCTGCCCGAGGGCGGCGGCCTGCTCATCACCAACCCTCCTTACGGGGAGCGCATCGGCACGGGCGGCCAGAAGGGCATGAAGTCCTTCTACTTCAAGCTCGGGGAGAACCTCCGGACCTTGGATGGATGGCGGATCTACGTGCTCTCCGGCAACCCGGCCTTCGAGAGCGCCTTCCACGCGCGGCCCTCGGCTCGCCGGGACGTGTGGAACGGTCCCATCCCCTGCACCCTGCTGGGCTACCGCATCGGAATGAAGGGCCCCGCTTCGGAGAAGGAGGACTCAGAGCCGGCGCTCGGTGTGGCGCAGCAGGCGAAGGATGTTGCTCCGGTGCGTCCAGAGGATGAAGGCGAAGAGCAATCCTGAGAGCACTGCGTACTCCGGGGCTCGGGCCGTGAGCACCGCCGTGATGACCGCGGCCACGCCCGCTGACAGGGAGCCGAGCGAGCTCATCCGGGTCGTCACCAGCACCAGTCCATAGACCGTGAGCCCAGCAAGTGCGGCCCAGGGAACGAGGACGAGGAGAACACCGAGCGCGGTGGCAACACCCTTGCCCCCGTGGAACTTGAGCCACACGGGATAGCAGTGCCCCAGGAACGCAGCGAACGCCACGGCCACGTGCGCAAGCGGGTGGTCCGGCAGGAACCGCAGCGCCAGCAGCACGGGCAGGGTCCCCTTGAGCGCATCAAGCACGAGGACCAGCACGCCCAGCTTCTTGCCCGCGACGCGTGCGACGTTGGTGGCGCCGATGTTGCCGCTGCCCTGCTCCCGGACATCCACCCCGCGCGTCCAGCGCGTCACCAGCACCCCAAAGGGGATGGAGCCCGCCAGGTAGCCCAACAGGAGGAAGGCCGGGAGCACGCGGGGCTCACATCAGCAGGTGGGGAAACTTCGTCTTCACCACCACATAGGCGTAGTTGACGAGAATGACGATGGGCAGCGCGACGCGCACCCACCCCCACTCGCGCGGGGAGAGCTGGACGTCAGGGATGGGCAGGGCGAAGACCATGTGCAGCACCGCCACCACGGCCAGCAGGGCGAAGAGCAGCGCCGCCACGGTGCCCAGCGGGTTGGCCTCCCAGGCACCAGAGAAGTTGAGGTGCGCCACCCGGTCAGCCACGCGGGTGAGCCCGCAGCCGAAGCAGGGCCAGCCGGTGGTCTCGCGCAGCATGCAGCCCCAGAAGGGGATGATCTTCGCGACGGGGATGTACCGGGCCACGAGCAGCCCGACGAGCCCCGCGAGGCCGAGGCCATCCACGAGGCTGAACTTCCGGTTGGGTGCAGGGAGGGTGACCTTCACGGGAGCCAGTGTAACGCGAGTGTATGGAGGAGTGGACAGGGACGGCGGGCCGCCTTGCCCCGCCCGAGACTTTTGGGCTATGCGCCAGGGTATATGAAGACCCTCCGTTCCGCTCTGTTGATGCTGGTCGCCGTGCCGTGCGTGGCCCTTGCTGGCGACCCTGCCCCTGCCACGAACAAGCAGCCCGCGAAGACGTCCGAGGCGGACTGCCACCACGCGCCCCAAGCCGAGACCGCGGCGCCGAAGGAGGACTGGAAGCTGACGCGCGGCGAGGCGCTCAAGGGGGCTCCGGCCGTGAAGCTGGCGGACCTGCTTGCCAAGCCGCAGGAGCACAACGGCAAGACGGTGCTGCTCGAGGGCCAGGTGCGCAAGGCGTGCGAGCGCAAGGGCTGCTGGATGGAGCTGGCCACTGCCAAGGACGCGAAGGGCCCGGGCGTGCGGGTGACGTTCAAGGACTACGGCTTCTTCGTGCCGCTGGACTCGGCGGGCTCGCAGGCGCGGGTGGAGGGCGTGGTGCAGGTGGCCGAGCTGAGCGAGGACCGCGCGAAGCACTACGAGAGCGAGGGCGCCATCATTCCTCGTGGGGCGGACGGCAAGCCGCGCGAAGTGCAGATGGTGGCCACGGGCGTGGAGCTGCGCCGCTAGCCCATGCCTCGCAGCTTCAGCATGAGGGGGGTGCAGGGGGCGGCGGACCGGGCGGTGCAACACGCCTGGTCATGGATGCTGGAGACGGCGCCCGGCTCGCGCGTGCATGACGTGCAGGAGGATCCGCGCTTCCAGCACCGAGGCGTGGATCTGCTGTGGGAGCTGCCCTCCGGCGAGGTCCGCGGCATCGAGGTGAAAGGCGACCGGCAGACGCGCCGGCGCTACTGGTTCGAGCTGGTGTCCAACGTGGAGAAGGACACCCCGGGCTGCTTCCTCTACAGCGGCGCGGACCTGCTGGTGTACGTGTTCCTCTCGCAGGCGGAGCTACACGTACTGCCGCTGAAAGACGTCCGGGAGTGGTTCCTGCCTCGGGCGAAGGCGTACGCGCTGAAGCAGACGTCGACGAAGACAGGAGCCATCCGCTACACGACGGTGGGAGCGGTGGTGCCCTGCCACGAAGTGCTCGAGGCAGTCCCGAGCGTCCTGCACGTTCCGCTCAAGCGCCGCGCTGGCAAAAAGGCTGAAGCCGAGGAGGTCTCCTCCGAGAAGGAGACCTCCGAGACCGTGCCGCTCGCCCCTACTGGGACCGACTCGGAATAGTCCTGAGCCGGAGAGCAGCGGACGCGTGCGTCAGCGGCGGTGCCGGTGGCCCGGATGCATGCGGTCATGCATCTCGTTGAGCCGGGCCGCATCACTGGCCAGCGCCTGCAGTCCCGCCCGGTCTCCCGTGGCCTTGTAGACGTGCTCCAGCCGGGCGCACAGGTCGATCGCCAGGTGGATGTCCCCGTCCTTCTCGGCCTGCAGCATCATCGGGCGAGCCCTCGAGACAGCCTGAGGCCAGGCCCCCAGGTGGATCAGCGCATCCACCGCGAGAATCCGGGAGATCGGCGTCCGCGAAGTGTCCACCGACACCGCCTCCAGGTCCGCGAGCGCCGTGTCCCGCTCGTTCTTGTTCGCGCGGACAATCGCGGTGGCAATGCCACGGCGATCGGGCAGGAGGAACTCCTCGAACTCGGCGAACGCATCCGCATGAGCCGTCTGCCCCATCTTCGCGAGCACCTCGGCCATCGAGTCGAACATCTCGGCGACCTTCTCATCGAAGCCCCCGAGCGCGCGTTCGACGAAGGCCAGCTGAGGCTGCCCCTTGTCATCCAACGGCATGCGCTGGCGGATGGCGTTCATCTTGTCGAAGGCGGCCTGCACCGGCGCCTCCTGCTTCCCCGAGATGAGCGACGTCAGCGCTCCCATCAGCTCGGCCAGGGCCACCGCGAAATCGGGAGGCGAGAGGCGCTCCGGCACCCAGCGGCGCCACAGCTCCTCGGCCGCGGCATAGTGGAAGGGCTTGAAAGGCCCCGTGCCCTTCCACTTCTTTCCCCACTCCAGGGCGATGTCCTGGGGGTAGCCCGTCTCGACGAGCTTCCGGAAGTCGGCCTCGCTGACCGTAATGCCGTAATGCCCCAGGGTGCCGAGGATCGCCTCGATCGAGTACCCCTGGAGACCCTTGCTCTGCCAAGCCTTTTCCACGCGCTCCGTGCTCACCGGTAGCCTCTCCTCATCGCGCCAGTCCATGGCGCCAGCGGCCTTCTAGCAGAGCGCCAAGGAGCGCGGCGGAAGACGTGTCTTCCCCCGTGACATGTGTGCACCCCCTTACGAGGGCCGGGCATCGTTGCCCGAGGACGTGCCCTGCGCCGCCACGGGCACCACCGTAGGGACAGAGGGCCAGACGGTGGGATTGCGCCGTCCGTCCTCGACCCGCCGGGCCTGGTACGGCACACAGGCTCGAGCCTCGAAGGCCCGCTTGAAGGCGGCAAAGCTGGCACCCGCCTTCCACGCGTCCATCGTGGCCAACCCTGCCTCCGGACCACACTGGGCGAGCATGTACTCCACCCAGGCCCAGCGAGCAGATGTAGGCCGGACCTCGGCACGCCCCTTGAGGCCGCGCCGGAGCCGCTCCAGCTTCGACTCCACCTCACGGATGCCCGCGAAGGGCGCCCCATCCAGAGGCGTGTTGCGCTTGGCCACGAAGGGGGCGACACCGAGCGCCACGGGGATGATGCGCGACAGCTCCAGGGTGAACCGAACGAGCTCGTCGATGTCCGCGTCCTCTTCGTAGGGCAGACCGACGACGTTGTAGACCTTGAGCTGCTTGAGTCCCGCCGTCCGAGCAAAGTTCGCCGCGCGGAGGATCTGCTCCTCCGAGTGCTTGCGGTCCACCAGGTCTCGCATGCGCTGGGAGGCGCCATCCGCAGCAACGGTGAGGTTGCTGGCCCCTCCCCGGCGCAAGGTGTCCACCAGTTCCTGGGTGAGCCGATCCGCGCGAAGGGAAGACACCCCCACCTCACGCCCTGAGTCCACCAGGGTGCGCAAAAGCTCCACGATGCGCGGGTGGTCCGTCACCGCAGCGCCCACCAGGCCCACCCGCTTGGCATGCTCAGGGACGAGCGAGAGCACCCGCTCGGGCGGGACCGTCCGCATGCCGCCATTGGTCGTCCGCCGCATGACGCAGTAATGGCAGCCACGCGAGCAACCGCGCTCTGGCTCGATGAGGAACATGGAGCGCAGCTCCGTGTTCGGCGTGATGATCTGCGAGCGAGCGGGCAGCCGTGCGTCGGCAGCCTTGGAAACGAAGTAGCGGGCCCCTCCCCGCCCGGGTACCCGGAAGCCTGGCGTGCGGGCGAGAAACCCCAGAAGCGCCTCGCGCTCCATCGAGCGGGCGGCTTCCAGCAAGGTGTGGATGAGCTCCTCCGCCTCCCCCTGGACGAGCACGTCTACGAAGGGCTCCAGCGGATCCGGGTTGGAGAAGGTCAACGGCCCACCGGCCACGATCAGCGGGTGGCGCTCGTCCCGCTCTTCCCTCAGCAGCGGGAACCCAGCCATCTCCAGCATCGTAAAGAGGCCGGTCAGCTCCAGCTCATAGGCCACGGAGAAGGCCAGCATGGGGAAGTCCGAGACGGCGGTCCCCGACTCATAGGTGAAGAGTGGCGTCCTCGTGCGGCGGTAGGCCTCCACGTCATCCGGGAGGAAGGTCCGCTCCGCCGTGGCGCCTGGGTGGAGGTGAATCTCCCGGTAGATAGACTGGTAGCCGAGCGAGCTCATGCCCACGTGGTAGGGGCTCGGGTAGCAGAGGGCCACCCGGTAGGGGGCCTCCTTCCGGAGCGTTCCCTGCTCGTCCGCGAGCCTCGCTCGCACACCTTCCAAGAGTGAAAAACGGCCCTCCATGCTCCTCCAGAGCTTGCTCAGTCCTCTCTCAACACCGCGGCCCCGAGCAGCCACTCCCAAGTGGGGAGGGCCATCGGGGCCGCGGACACAGCTTCAGCCGGACTTCAGCCGGAGGCTGTTACTTGAAGGAGGGGATCTCGTTCTGCGCGACGCACGTGCCGGGGTAGACGAACGCGCCACTCGAATCCACCGCGTTGCTGATGCGGAAGCTCGTGTCGCACACCACCGCGAAGTTCGGGTTGATACCCGAACGATCCCCGCACCGCTCGGAAGCGCGCTCCGAGTTGGGGTTGCAAGGAACCGCCGGCCAGATCGCCCGCACCTTGAACTCCGCGGTGCACTCGTCGCGGGTGTACTTCAGGTCCGCGGAGAGCTGCGTTCCCGGAGCCGACGGAGCGGCGTACACCTTCACGTTTTCGAACAGGTACGAGATTTTGGTGGTGGGCGCGACATCCGGGTTCAGCTGACCCGTCGGGCGAGGCTCCACCCAGCCCGCCTTCCAGTTGGACGTCGTGCAGAAGTCATCCGAGCCCACTTCCTCGGCGAGACTGCCCACCGCCGTCTGCGCGTAGGTGCTCTGCCCCTCATCCGGCGTGCACTCCCGGGCCAGTGCATCCTTGAGAGCCTGAATCTCGCTCGCGCTCTCCCCTTCCGCTGCCTTGATGAGGCGCGCCTGAGTGTCCGCATCGCAGATGTCCAGAGCGGCGCGCGAGTACAGGCCCGCCGGGCGGATCGTCAGCACAGACGAACCCGCCTTATCCGGATCAGCGAACTTGAAGACGCCCCACTGCTCGCCGCCACCACCGAAGGTGGCGCCGTTGCCAATCGTCAGCCTCGCCTGGCACGAGGTGGGAATGGACTCGGGGTTCTTCAGCTCGTACTTCGCCACCCAGTTCGCGAAGCTTGCATCCTGAACGATGCAGCCCGCGTTCGGCTGCTCGAAGTTGCAACCCGTCAGCAGCGAGCCCGCGCCGACCAGTGCCACGGCCACAGATACGAATTTGTTGCTCATGATTCTTTTGATCCCTGTCGTCAGATCGGTGGCCGTGGTTAGAAGGTGTACCGGATGCCGAAGCGGAACTGCCGCGGCGCCTGGTAACGGTTCGGCTGCTTGAAGTTCGGGTTGAGCTGGTCAGCCGTCAGGTAGACCGGGTCGGCCAGATCCGCCTCGCGGTCACCCGTGTTGATAACCACCTTGCTCGGCAGATCGCTCGGCTTGCCACCCTCCAGCGGGTAGATGGACTCGAACGTGTAGGACTCGTCCACGCCCGTCGCCGTCTGGAAGTTGAACAGGTTGAACACGTCCATCGTGAACGAGATCACCTGATCCTTACCGATGCGGTAGTTCACGCCGATGTTGGAGTCGATGGTGTTCACCCACGGGGTGCGGCCACCGACGCCACGCTGGAGCACGAACGCCTCATCCTGGCCGTAGTCCGGGTGCGCGCCGTAGTAGTTGATCGGCGTACCGGAGTTGCCGCGGTAGGACAGACCCACGCTGGAGGACAGCGCGTTGGTGATGTTGAACTCCTTGGCGCCGAACAGCTTGACGGAGTGCGTGCGGTCGAACGGCAGCAGACCCGAGCGGTTGGGCAGCAGCTCGATCAGGTCGAAGTCCGAGAGGATGTTCGGGTCGAGCTGGTTGGTCTCCGGGCGGAACAGACCGGGGTAGTTACCGTACAGCCGCGACCAGGTGTAGCTCGCCTGGGCCAGCCAGCCGTCGGCGAAGGAGCGGTTCAGGTACATCGTCACCGAGTCGTAGTTACGAACCGGCTTCGGGAAGTCCTGAGCGAAGCCCGAGTTCGGGTTGCCGAGGAAGTAGGTGTTGCCACCGTCACGGCTCATGTCCTCGATGACCGAGCCCATGTTGCGGTGCGTGTAGGTGGCACCGAAGCGGGTGTTGGCCAGCACCTCGTACTCGCCGCCCACCACGTACTCGTTGGAGGACTGCGGCTTCAGATCCGGATCCACCGGCTCGTTCTCCACCTTGCCGCCCGAGTAGAGGCGGTTGGGGTTGGAGCTCGCCTCGGAGCGGCGGGCGATGTAGGCCTGATCCGAGCAGCCCGTGCGCTGACCCTCACGCGAGGAAGGATCGCAGCCGTCGCCGCTCCCCTCGCCAATCTTCTCACCCTCATCCGTGGGCGACACGTGGACAGCGTTGTAGCGCCGCTCGGGCGGGAACGCGCGATCCAGCATGTTGAGCGGAACCTGCTCGTAGTACTTGGCGAAGTTCACGAAGAACTTCATGCGGCCGTTGGCCAGCGGGTCCACGATGGCGCCCACGCGAGGCGACAGCTGGTTGCCCAGCACGAGGGCCAGCTGCCCGTCACCGCCGTACATGGCCTGCACGTCGTAGCGGAGACCGGCGTTCACCGTCACGCGGTTGGCGATGGACCAGCTGTCCTGCAGGAAGCCGCCCACCGTGGTGCTCTTGGAGGTCGACGACTGGATCTCCTGCACGAACGCGGAGTCAGGACCCGTCTGGTAGCCGTAGCGGCGGAAGTCGTTCCAGCCGTAGGTGGGGTTGGGGAGCGCCAGACCCGTGCGCGGATCGATGCGGCCACCGATGTTGGCCTCCTGGAAGGCCACGCCGCCGCTGTAGGACTTGCTCTGCCCGTAGGACAGGAACTCCGCGTCGATGCCCGCCTTGAACACGTGCGTGCCCAGGGCGTTGAGCAGGTAGGTCGCCTTGGCGTTGGCCTGGTAGCGGTCCAGGTTGCCATCCGTCAGCAGGCCGGGGCCACCCACCGCGTAGTTGTTCACCGCGCAAGGATCCGCGACCTGAGGCTCGCCGTCCTCGTCGACGTAGTTCACAACCTTGCAGTACTGGTCAGCGTGCGGCACGTCCTCGAAGAAGGTCAGCGAGCGATCCTGCACATAGGTCGCGCGCGACAGACCGGCCAGACCGTTGCCGTAGATGTCACCCGTCTCGCTGCCGTCCGCAGCCTGGGTGGTGGCCACCTGGTGGAAGTAGCCGGCGTTCACGTCGATGAGGACCTTCTTGTCCATGAAGGCGCCGGCGTACTTCAGGCCGACCGCCGTGGTGCTCGCGATCGTCTCCGTCAGGCCGAAGGAGCCCGGACGCGCCACGCGAGCGGCCGGCAGACCGCCGCTGCGGGGATCGATGGAGAGCTTGCCCGCGCCGCCCGTGCTGGACGGGGTGCCGGTGATGGACAGCGAGACGTTGTGATCCTGGTTGATGAGGTAGGTCAGCTTGCCCATGTACTGGAAGGAGCGAGCGTCCGCGAAGTACTTCTTGGCGGAGTCCGGGATGGGCGTCACGAGCGCCTTGCCCTGCTCGTTGCGGAGGATCTGACCCGTCTCCTGGTCGAGCTGCAGCGCGTTGATCGAGCGGGTGTGCTCGTAGCGCGTGAACGACGGGGCGAAGCCCGCGAAGAACCACAGCTTGTCCTGGAGGATGGGGCCACCGAGGGTGCCGCCCAGATCGCCCAGGTTGCGCAGGGTGTTCTCGCCGGAGATCACCGAGCCCTCGTCGATGACGAGCGTGCGCTGCCCCTCGAAGGTGCCAGGGGTGATGTTGGCGAACACGGAGCCGTGGAACTCGTTGGAGCCCGAGCGGGTCACCGCGTTGATCACGCCACCGGTGGAGCGGCCGAACTCCGGCAGGTAACCACCCGTCACCACGTTCACGTCCTGCACGAACTCGATGGAGAGCGGGCTGGCGTTGATGCCGAAGGCCGGGTCGTTGGTGGACAGGCCGTCCACCACGTAGCCGTTCTCAGGAGACGTGGCACCGTTGATGGACACGCCATACTGATCGTTCTGGGCGCCCGGAGCCAGCTCCGCGAGGCTCTCGAAGGAGCGCGCCGCGCCGCCCTTACCACCCGGGCGGTTCACGGCGATGCGGCGGATGAACTCTTGATCCACGTTCACGCCCGTGGTCGTCGAGCCCACGTCGATCGTCGGCGGGGTACCGGTGATCTCGATCTGCTCGGTGAAGGCCTCGGGCAGCAGCTCCACGTTCACGCGGATCGTGCGGTTGAGGCGCAGCTGGATGGCCGAGCGGGCAAACGGCTTGAATCCCTGGGCGTCGAACCGCAGGGTATAGTCGCCGGGGGGAAGCTGGGGAATACGATAGGTGCCGCTGTTGTCAGTAACCACCGTCTGCTCACCCTGAAGGTTGGGCGAGGTCGCGGTCACTACCACATCAGCGATAGGGGCCTTGTTTGCACTAGGGTCAGCATTGACGACTGTACCGATGATGACGCTGCTGGACGACTGAGCTGCTGCTGTAGTCCCAATCAAGAGACCAGCAAACAGCACAACTCCGGTTTCCCGGAGTATACGGGATACTCTCATGCCGAACCCCTCCAAGGTGGGCGGATGCAAGTAAAAATGCCGCGGGAAATTACCTGACGTCCCTAAGTTGTCAATAGATGGTTGCTTTTTGGCTACTGCTGGGGCATTGCGCGTTTCCGCCGTCGAGTCCTAGCCCCCCCTCGCTTGAACCCGGAATGCATTTCTGTATTGTGGCACGCCTTTGATTCCGCGGGCGTGATCGGAAAAGCCGCCCACCGGAGTAGGGAGTGATCGCGCATGTTCGACTCTGTCCTTGATCGGGGATCAGTGCCCAAGTCGCGGTTTGGCACTGGCACGGTCGTCTCCATCGTGCTCCACGTGGGCATCTTCGCCCTGGCCCTGTGGCTGTCTACCCGTCCTCCTCCCGTGGAAGAGAAGGAGATCGAGGTCACCTTCAAGGCCGCGATGGCGCCTCCTCCGCCACCACCTCCGCCGCCGCCTCCTCCGGCTGCCAAGCCGAAGCAGCAAAAGAAGGTGAAGAAGGAGTTCGTGGCTCCCAAGGAAGTTCCTACGGAGAAGCCGCCTGAGAAGGAGCCGGAGCCGGAGCCGGAGCAGCAGACCGAGCAAGAGGTCGAGAGCGACGAGGGTGGCGTCGAGGGTGGCGTGGTTGGCGGTGTCGTGGGTGGCGTGCTCGGTGGCGTGCTCGGTGGCCAGGTGGGCAGCACTGGCACGGACGTGCTCCCGTTCGGCGCGGGAATGACGCGCCCGGAGAAGCTGTCGGGTCCTATTCCTCAGTACTCGCGTGAGGCGCTGGAGGCCCACGTGCAGGGTCTGATGATCGTGAAGTGCGTCATCACGACCGAGGGCAAGGTGGAGAAGTGCCGTATTATCAAGCCCTTGCCACACATGGAACAGGCGGTGCTGGACGCTTTGTATGCGGCACGCTACAAGCCCGTCACTTTCCAGGGCCGTCCGGTCCAAGTGGACTACACCTTCAACATCAAGCTGAGCCTGCCTCGTTAGGGACCTGCCGGGTAGGCCTCGGTTTTACACCCACGTCAATCTAGTAGATTCTGTCGCCCCCCCACCGCGCTCGAGGAGGAGCGCTCCAAAGCCATGGACTTCTCACTGCAGCAAATCTGGGAGCACACGGGTCTGTTCGCCCGCTTCATCATCTTCACCCTCGGCTTCATGTCGATGTCGTCGCTGATCGTGATCGCCGAGCGCATGGTCGTCTTCCGCAAGACGCGCTCGGACTCGCGCAACTTCGCGTCGAAGATGGGCGCCATCCTGGCCAAGGGCGATCTGTCCACGGCTGCCAACACCAACCTGGGTAAGGACGTGGGCCACCTGGGCCGCGTCATCAACTCGGGCCTCACTGCCTACCGGATCAGCCCCAACGACAAGGACGTGGCGGTGGAGTCGGTGGCCCGCGCCCTGGAGCGTCAGGCGCAGCGTGAGGTGCAGAGCATGAAGCGTGGCCTGGGCGTGCTGGCCACGGTGGGCTCCACGGCCCCGTTCGTGGGTCTGCTCGGCACGACGATGGGTATCGTGAACGCCTTCCAGGAGATGGCCAAGTCGGGCGCCGGTGGTCTGGCGACGATCTCCGCCGGTATCGCCGAGGCGCTCATCACCACGGCGTTCGGTCTGCTCGTGGCGATCCCCGCGGTGATGGCCTACAACTTCCTGCAGGGCTGGGTGGACGCGCGCTCGGTGGACATCTCCGAGTCCTCCAACGAGTTCCTGGACGTGGTGGCTCGCAACCTCACCGGTGGCGAGACCCGCTCCCAGCAGCAGGCCGGGTAACACGGCTTCGCTGCTCCTCCCCCCCACGGGTCCGCCTGCGCCGGTAGGCGGGCCCCTCCTTCCAAGCCCCAGGTACAGCGATGGGAATGGCAGTCGGTCCCAGTAGCGGGATCAAAAACGAGATCAACGTCACGCCGCTGGTGGACGTGGTGCTGGTGCTGCTCATCATCTTCATGGTGATCACGCCCATGCTCCAGCGTGGCAAGTCGGTGACCTTGCCGAAGGCGCAGAACATCGAGAAGGAGAAGAAGGGCGGGGATCAAGACCCGCTGATCCTTTCGGTCACTCCGGACAAGAAGATGTTCCTGGAGAATGACGAGCTCGATGCCGCCGGCCTGGAGAACAAGATCCGCGAGGAGCTCGAGGTGACGCCGGGACGGCGCATTCTCCTCAAGGGCGACGCCTCGCTGACCGTGCTCGACGTGCGCAAGGCGATGGACATTGCCCGCAAGGCGAAGGCCAAGAGCATCGCGCTGGGCGTTGAGGAGCTGAAGGAATAGCCATGGCTAAAAAGCGCCAGTGGGTCAAACCCCAAGCCCGCCCCAACTCGGACATCAACGTCACGCCTCTGGTGGACGTGGTGCTCGTGCTCCTCATCATCTTCATGGTGCTCACGCCACTGCTCGAGAAGGACATCGAGGTGCGCGTGCCGGAGACGGAGGTGGAGAACACCCCGCCCGAGACCAACGATCAGCTCGTGGTGCAGTTGACCGAGCAGGGCGCCATCAAGATCAACTCGGAGACCGTGGGCGGCCAGGAGGACTACGTCAACCGCCTGAAGCGCGTCCTCGCGGCCAAGCCGCGCGATGAGCGCGTCGTCTTCTTCATGGCCGAAGACAAGGCCAACTACGGTGCCCTGATCGTCGTGATGGACGGCGCCAAGACGGCCGGTGCCGTGGTGCTGGGCATGGCGACCGAGGATCTGCCCCAGGGCGCGGTCGTCCCGGGCCAGGAGGGTGCGGCTCCCGCGCCCGAGGCTCCTGCCCCCACGCCGTAGTTCGCTGTCCGGTGCCTGCGCCCCCGCGTGGGCACCGCTTGCATCCAGGGGCTCGTCGGATACATTGCGCCACCTCATGGCCGACGAGCTCCTGGTTTACGAGCAGACCATTGAAGCGCTGTTCGTTCGTGCGCTGGGAGCGCGCTTGTCCCCCGAATGCCGGGTGAGGTTGCGCGAGGCCGGGCTGGACGTCTCCCAGAAGCTCAAGCCCGCCTACTCCTTCGACTCGTGGATGAAGTTCATCCGCATTGCCGCGGAGGAGCTGCACCCGGGTCTGCCCCTGCCCGAGGCCACCTTCAAGCTCGGTGAGGCCTACGTCGACGGCTTCCGCGAGACGATGCTGGGCCGCGCCGTCATGTCGCTGCTGCGCGTGCTGGGCCCTCGGAGGACAGTGCTGCGCGCGACGCAGAACTTCCGGGCAGGCAACAACTACACCGAGACGCGCGTGGCGGAATTGGCCCCCGGCCGCTTCGAGGTGTGGATGAACGAGGTGGGCCCCTACCCCGAGTTCACCGCAGGCATCATCCAGGCCGGAGTGCGCATGTCGGGCGCCAAGGAGCTGCGCGTCGAGATGTTCGACTACGACGGGCACGCCTGCACCTACCGCATCACCTGGAAAGAGGCCTCCGCGGGCGTGGAGAGCAACGGAGACCTGCCGCCCCGGACCCGGCGGCCCTCCGGCACCTTCCGCACGCTGTAGCGACTCTCAGAGCCACCTGGGCCGATTCTCGAACAGCGTCTCGCTGTGCGGACGGACTGTCTCGCTCCGCGGACGGTTCGCACCGTCGTTCCCCTCGGGGGCTCCCTGGTACGGCCTTTGCTGAGCTCCTCCCGACACAACCTGGAGGGTGGTCATGCTGGCGAGGGTCCGGTCGGGGGCGTTGATGGGAATCGACGCGGTGGTGGTGGAGTGCGAGGTGGATATGGCGTTGGGGCTCCCCTACTTCAACGTCGTGGGGTTGCCCGAGGGTGCGGTGCGCGAGTCGAAGGTGCGGGTCGTCTCGGCGCTGAAGAACACAGGCTTCGAGCTGCCGCAGAAGCGCATCACGGTGAATCTGGCCCCAGCGGACATCCGTAAGGAGGGGGCGGCCTTCGAGCTCCCCATCGCCTTGGGAGTTCTGGCGGCGGCGCGGCTGATGGAGGAGGAGCCGCTGGGGCGCTACCTCTTTGGCGGAGAGCTCTCCCTGGATGGGTCCATCAAGCCCATCCGAGGCGTGCTGCCACTGGCCCTGGCCGCGAAGAATGGACGGTTCCAAGGCGTCATGGTGCCCTCGGCGAATGCGGCCGAGGCGTCGCTCGTGGAGGGCATCCAGGTGCTCCCCGTGAGCCACCTGCGTGAGGCTGTCGAGCATCTGACCGGGGTCCATCCCCTGACGCCCTACTCGCGAGGTGACGGTCTGCCTTCAGCGGAGCGGGGTCCCGCGTCGCTCGATATGGCGGAGGTGCGTGGGCAGCCCGAGGTGAAGCTGGCACTGGAGCTGGCGGCGGCTGGAGGTCACAACGTCCTGATGTGCGGACCGCCAGGCTCGGGCAAGACGATGCTGGCGCGGAGGCTGCCCGGCATCCTGCCCACGATGACCTTCACCGAGGCGCTCGAGGTGACGAAGATCTACTCGGTGCTCGGACTGCTCGGGGAGGACCATGCGCTCATGCGCGAGCGTCCCTTCCGCGCGCCTCACCACACCATCTCGGACGCGGGCCTCGTGGGCGGAGGACCGGCCGCGCGCCCCGGAGAGCTCTCCCTGGCGCACCATGGGGTGCTCTTTCTGGATGAGCTGCCGGAGTTCCGGAAGAACGTCATGGAGGTGCTGCGCCAACCGATGGAGGAAGGCGTCATCCATCTGGCCCGCGCCAACCAGAACGTCACCTACCCGTGCCGCGTCATGCTCGTGGCGGCGATGAACCCCTGCCCTTGTGGCTACTTCAACGTCCCTGGCCACCGCTGCACCTGCCAGGAGCACCGCGTCTTTGACTACCACGCGCGGGTCAGCGGCCCGCTGCTGGACCGGATCGACATCACCCTGCAGACGCGGCCCGTCGAGTTCCACCAGATCGCCCGAGCCGACTCCCAGGAACAGCCGAGCGCGTACTACCGGGACCGCGTCGAGGCTTCTCGGGAGCGCCAGCGCGCTCGCTTCCGCGACGAGTCCGGGGTGCACTGCAACGCCCAGATGCCGCCCCGGCTCCTGCGGCGCCACTGCACCCTGAGCTCCAAGGCCGCCAGGATGCTGGAACGAGCGGTGCACCAATACGGCCTCTCCGCCCGGGCGCATGACCGCATCCTCAAGCTCGCCCTTACCCGGGCAGACCTCGAGGGGCACGCTCGCATTGACGACGAGGACCTGAAGCTCGCCATCGACTGCCGCATCATCGACCGGCGGGGCTGGCTTCATGCGAACACCCATGGCACCTCGCGCCCCGATGCGTTCTCCGGGCTGCTGCGCCCGGAGGCCCGATCACGCCACCCCGAAGAGTTTTGAGCCTGTCTCAGACTTCAGGGAGCCCCAGGACGCGGAGCGGGCTGCGGCTCGCGGGCTTCCGAAGCTGCTCCGAGAGCCGTGGCCGGCACAGGCACCGCGGCCGTACCCAGCGGCTGCTTCATCAGGGGCACTCCGCCCGTGATGATGCGCGCTGACCGGCGGAAGGCCAGATACGAGTAGGCCCAGTTCACCAGCACCGCCACTTTGCTGCGGAACCCGATGAGGAACAGGATGTGGATGAAGAGCCACGCGAGCCACGCCAGGTAGCCCGACATCTTGAAACGCTCCAGGGCGATGCCCACCGCCGAGCCTCGGCCAATCACCGAGAACGTACCGCGATCCCAGTAGCTGAACGGCGTCATCGGCTGGTTCTTGAGCTGCCGCAGGATGTTCTCCGCCGCGTGCTTGCCCTCCTGCATCGCCGCAGGCGCCACGCCTGGAACCGGCTTGCCCTTGTCCTGCACGAGCGCCAGGTCTCCGATGATGAAGACCTCCTTCCGGCTCGGCAGGTGGAGCTCCGGCGTCACCGGCACACGCCCCGCTCGATCCAGTTGCACCCCGAGCGAGCGTGCCACCGGAGAGGCCGCCACGCCCGCGGCCCACAGCTTCGTGTGAGCCCGGATGTGTTCTTCCCCGATGTAAACCCCGGTCTCGTCGATCTGTGTGACGCGGACGCCCGTGCGGACCTCCACTCCCAGCTTCTCCAGCGACTGGCGCGCCCGGATGGACAGGCTCTCCGGGTAGGTCGGCAGCAAGTGCTGAGCCCCCTCCACCAAGAGGATGCGTGCCTGGGTCGGATCGATGTTCTGGAAGTCTCGCACCAGCGCGTGTCGGCTGATCTCCGAGAGCGCGCCTGCCAACTCCACACCCGTGGCGCCCCCGCCCACGATGACAAACGTGAGCAGCTCGCGGCGGCGCGCAGCGTCTGGCTCGCGCTCGGCCTGCTCGAAGGCCAACAACACCTGACGGCGAATCTCCACCGCGTCCTCGATGGTCTTCAGCCCCGGCGCAAAGCGAGCCCACTCGTCATGGCCGAAGTAGGAGTGGGTCGCCCCCGTGGCCACGATGAGGAAGTCGTACGACAGCTCCCCATCCGCCAGCAGCACCTTCTTGCTCGCCACATCAATGCCCGTCGCCTCCGCGAGCAGCACGGAGATGCCGTAGCGCCCCAGGATGCCTCGCAGTGGGGAGGCAATGTCGCTCGGGCTCAGCGTCGCCGTGGCCACCTGGTAGAGCAGCGGCTGGAAGAGGTGGTGGTTGTGGCGGTCCACCACCGTTACGCGCACCGGCGCTCGCTTCAGCCGCATGGCCGCGTAGAGGCCACCGAAGCCTCCACCGAGAATGACCACATGGGGACGGGTGTCGGAGTGGGCTGTCACGAGGAAGACCTAACCGCCTCCCTCCCTAAAACTCAACGAGGTCCTCTACTCGGAGCCATTCGGTCAACGATGCCTGCTTGCCCATCCCCAGCCCTGCACGGGGCGTGATAGAGGGCAGCCTCCGGGAAGGCGCGCCGGGCTCAGGGACATGTGGTGATGAAGCTCCTCTATCCGCTGATCAACGTGCTCCAGGCCCTCTTCCTCGCGGTGTGGGGCGCCTTCTGGATCACCCTGTCCGGCGTGTTGATGGTGCTGAGCCTCAACGGCAATGTGCCGCTGATGATGGCGCGGCGACTCTGGGCTCCCATGCACTGGCGCATCGGTGGCTCGCGGATGTTCGTGGAGCCCTTGCCGCCCCTCGACTGGAGCAAGCCCTACATCTTCCTGATGAACCACCAGTCCGCGATGGACATCCCCTGCGCCTTCGCCGCGCTGCCGGTGAACATCCGGTTCGTCGCCAAGCACGCCCTCAAGTACGTGCCTTTCCTGGGCTGGTACATGGCCATGACGGGGATGATCTTCATCAACCGCTCCAACCACCGCGAGGCCGTGAAGAGCCTGCAGCAGGCCGGTGAGCGCATCCGCTCGGGCAAGTCCATCCTGGCATTCCCCGAGGGCACCCGCTCTCGGGATGGGCTCATCCACCCCTTCAAGAAGGGCCCGTTCGTGCTGGCCATCGAGGCCCAGGTGCCTATTGTCCCCGTGGCCATCGAGGGCTCCTTTCAGAACCTCCCTCGCGGCGGCATTGGCCTGCGCAAGCACGCCATCCGCGTGAAGGTGGGCATGCCCATCGAGACGAAGGGCCTCACGCCCGCGGATCGCGATGCCCTGCTGCGCCAGGTGCGTGACGCCATCATCCAGCTCAACACGGAGATCGGTGGCCCGGGCGGCGTGCAGCAGGCCATCGCCGAGCGAGGCTTCGAAGGCAGTTCCGAGCAGAAGTCCTCGTCCTCCAGTTGACGCGCTCGCCAGGCTCTGGAGAGAGCGCCTGCTGTCCTGCCCGTCTGTCCGGTGGGCAACCCCTCCCGCCCGCTTCAGCGCCCGCAGGACTCCCGGCACGACTGTCCAAGGCGAAGCATGAATACGAGCAGCCGCCCCGCGTCGCACATATACCCAGGGGTAGGTCCTGGTTCATGGTGGTATTCCACGGAGATGGCGTCATGACGCTTCGATGGTGGGCCTGTGTTGTGGCCGGACTGGCATCTCAGGTCGCGTTGGGCCAGACCGCGCCCGTTGCCGCGCCGGAGTACGAGGACACGGAGCAGGTAGAGGCTCCTCCGATGGCGCCTGACGCACCTCCCGAGCTCCCGCAGGACGCTCCAACACCCCGGCCCTATGCCGGAGCCGTGTGGACCTCCGGGCACTGGTTCTGGGACGGCGCTGAGTGGCGCTTCAAGCCGGGCGCCTGGATCGCGCCGATGCCGGGCTATCAATTCATCAATGGCTACTGGCGGCAGGAAGGCGATGGCTATCGCTGGATCTCCAGCGGGTGGGCCAAGCCCGGCTCGACGGAGGTGGAGTTCCCCCTCGATGTGGTGAGCGAGGAGGTCGAGACCGCCCAAGCGCCGCCTCCCGTCCAAACGGAGTTCCAGCCTCCCGCTCCCGCCCCGGGCACCACCTGGGCCCCCGGCTATTGGTACTGGTCTGGCAATCAATATGTCTGGGTCGAGGGAACATGGGTGACACCTCCCCAGCCGGGTCTCGTCTTCGTTTCGCCCAGGTGGGTCCAGCACGGGCCGTCATGGACCTTCGTCAGTGGCGGCTGGGCCACCCCGGGCTCGTTCCGGGTCGTCATCCCCGTCTACCGCCACGCCGGCATTGCCGTGCGGTGGGGACACCCTGGCTACTTCCTCTACTCCTGGCACCGCTACCCCATGGTGCACCGCTACTACGGCGGGAGGCATGACAGCCCGAGGTACTGGCGAGACCGCGGGCCTCGGAACTCCCACCCCGCGTCCCCCGTTCGCGAGCACCGGCGCGGGGGCGGACGCCGTCACCACTAAAGTCGCACCACGCCCATCCACCGCCGTGGACGGTACCGTCCGCCACGGTGGACTCCTCAGCTCACGTGCGGGCCCTCTCCCGAGGGAACCGCGCGCGGCACGCTGCTTGCTCATGGCCTCCTGCGATGCGCTCGGGGGGTTTCCCCTCGGGCGCAGCACTCGTGTCCCGTGAAGGGCGGCGTAGGAGAGGCAATGAACAAGGTGACGGAGAAGTTGAAGGCGGTGGCGGCGGCGGTGGCGGCGATCGAGAAGCAGTTTGGCAAGGGCGCGGTGATGCCCCTGGGCGGCGAGGCCCAAGAGCAGAAGGTGGCGGTGATTCCCTCGGGCTCGGTGAGCCTGGACCGGGCGCTGGGCGTGGGCGGCTACCCGCGAGGGCGTGTGGTGGAGCTGTTCGGCAACGAGTCTTCGGGCAAGACGACGCTCACGCTGCACGCCATCGCGCAGGTGCAGGCGGCGGGCGGCGTGGCGGCCTTCATCGATGCGGAGCACGCGCTCGACGTCCACTACGCGCGCAAGCTGGGCGTGCGCGTCGAGGAGCTGCTGGTGTCCCAGCCAGACACCGGTGAGCAGGCGCTGGAGATCACCGAGCAGCTGGTGCGCTCGGGGGCGGTGGATCTGATCGTGATCGACTCGGTGGCCGCGCTGGTGCCTCGGGCGGAGATCGAGGGCGAGATGGGCGACGCGCACATGGGCGTGCAGGCGCGACTGATGAGCCAGGCGCTGCGCAAGCTCACGGGGGCAGTGAGCCGCTCGGGCACGTGCATCATCTTCATCAACCAGATCCGCATGAAGATCGGGGTGATGTTCGGAAACCCGGAGACGACCACGGGCGGCAACGCGCTGAAGTTCTACTCGTCCATGCGCCTGGAGATCCGCCGCACGGGAAACCTCAAGGATGGCGAGAGCGTGATCGGCACGAAGGCCCGGGTGAAGGTGGTGAAGAACAAGCTGGCCCCGCCGTTCCAGGAGGCCGAGTTCGACCTGCTGTACGGGGTGGGCATCCACCGCGCGGGCGAGGTGCTGGACCTGGGGGTGCAGGCGGGCCTCATCGAGAAGTCCGGCAGCCACTTCAGCCTGCGGGGTGAGCGCATCGGCCAGGGCCGCGAGCGGGCCGCCGAGTGGCTCCGCGAGCACCCCGAGGCCATGGAGGGCCTGGCGACCGAGCTGATTGGTGTCCCCTCGCCCGTGCCGGCACCGTCGCAGGGGCCGGTGGAGGCCCAGGCCTAGACCGAGGGCTGTTCCAGCGACACGAGCAGCGCCACGCGGCGCTCTCCGGCGCGGAGGAAGAGGCGGCCTCCCTCCCCTTCCTCCAGCAGCTCCCCCAGCTGGTACTGGGCATCCCGGGAGAAGCGGGCCTTGGCTCGGCCTCGCTTCACCCGGCAGGAGAAGACGCCATCGGGTTCCATGGCGAGCGTGGCGGGTTCGAGCGCCTCGGCGGTGCGATCGCTCAGGCGCACGGACACGCGCTCGTCCGCGGTGACATCCACCGTGCGGACCTCGTAGGCGGCGTCTTCCACCTGGATGAAGCACCAGTCCTGGCCGACGCGGAGCTGGTAGCGCCCGTCGTCATCGAGCACCAGGGAGGTGTTGAAGAGCTCGATGATCTTCGGGTGCTCGATGGGCTCGTCGTCGTGCCACCAGCGCAGGTTCTTGTCGAGGCGGATGCCGCTGTCCTCGCGCGTGTGCCAGCGCTTGCCGAAGGGAGGCTGTCCGGAGGGCGGTTGCATGACACTCCTTATGTGCGCGCGGGGCTCGGTGGAAGCAAGCCAGAGCGCAGAGGGCTACCAGTTCCGGACGTACTCGGTGTAACCGCGGAACGCCACGGCGCCCCAGAAGTTCACCAGCACGCCAAGCGCCAGGGCCACCTGGACGTAGCGGTTCCGGAGGGACCAGCCGCCGATGGCGAACAGCAACAGCAGGTAGGGCGTGTAGTCCAGGCTGAAGCGGAAGCCGAACTGCATGTAGCCGGTGTTTTGGTAGAAGAGCCCCGGCAGCGCGCACACCGCCACGGTGAGCCACAGCGGCCAGTGCAGCCGCGGGCGCGTCTTCGGGATGACCAGGAAGACGAGCAGCGGCAAGGTCAACAGCAGCGTCAGTCCATACGGGTCGTAGCTCAGCTGGAACGGTTTCAGGGACACCTGGGGCAGCTTGAGGAAGGCCGCCTCCAGGTTTCGCTGGAGATAGGCGAGGTTGAAGAGCCCGTACCGGTCGATGTCCACATTGACGCGGTTGTTGTAGAGGAACGCGTGGCCGAACTCGCCCGGCTTGCCGAAGCGGTAGACGTTGTAGGCCGCCGCGAGCACCGCGAGCGGCGCGGCCCCCGCGGCGAAGAGGCCCAACTTGCGAGCCGCTGGCTTCCAGCTCGACCCGAGAGCGCGGAGTTGTCCCAGCCGGTCCGGCCCTGGGCACAGCGCCTCCAGCACGAAGAACAGGCCCGCGAACAGCAGCGGCGTGCGAGTGAGCGTGGCCATGGAGAAGAAGAGTCCCGCGAGCACCGGCCGGTGGGCCTTGATGGCATTGCGCACGTAGAGGCACGTGAGCGCCACGCCCATGACCTCCGCGCTGAACCAGACCTCACCGCGGATGGCGCAGTAGAAAAACAGTGTGCCGAAGGCCAGGATGAGCGAGAGGGCGATGTTGTCGCTCTGAGTCCTTGCCGTCTCCCCGTCCTTCGCAAGGAAGCGCAGCAACGAGTAGAAGAGCGCCACCGCCAGGGCCCCGGTGAACACGCCGAACGACGTGTCATTGAACTGGTAGCCGTGCAGCGCCACGAAGGGCAGCATCGCCACCGCCGGGAACGACGGGAAGCTCACGAACCAGCGGTCCGTCGCGAGCGGCCGGCCCTCACAGCGGACCTTCTGGCCTCCCACCACCCTCACACAGGCCCAGTCCTCCAGGTTGGGCAACACCTCGGGATCCACATCGAGCCGCCCCTCCAGCCAGGACTGCGCCTGGTAGATGAAGTGCGGCGCGGCGCTCTGCCGCAAGAAGCGCTGGGAGCTGAAGCTCGCCAGCACCACGAAGCTCACCACGAAGAGCACCACCTCCACGCGGTAGGCCGAGAGCCAGATGCGCACCGCCGCCCAGACTCCCTCCCCGGGGGAGGCAGCAGGAGCGGGCGATGCCTGCACCTCGGAAGGCACGCTCGGGGCCGGAGGCGCTGGAGTCTCCTGCGAAGAGGAGTCCTTCTGGGAATGCTTGGACTTGCGGCTCATGAAGCGGACGGCCCCGAGAGCAGGTGGTGGCGCAGCAATTCGAGCGCCGAGGTGGCAGCAAAGAGGCGCACGCGATCGCGGTCACCCATGATGGAGAACCGCTCGCAGCGCGTGGGGCTCCCCTCCGCAGCGAGCGCGCAGTACACAGTCCCCACCGGATCCTCGAGAGTGCCCCCCGTCGGCCCCGCGTAGCCCGTCACGGACAGGCCATAGGTCGTTCCACAGGCGGCGCGCACCCCCTCGGCCATGGCCACGGCCGTCTCGCGGGAGACCGCCGTGTGGCGCTCGAGCACCGCTGCCGGCACCCCCGCCCACGCCATCTTCATCTTCTCCGAGTACGACACCGCCCCGCCCATGAAGAAGGTGCTCGCCCCCGAGACCGCCGTGAGCTGCTGGGCAATGAGCCCTCCCGTGCAGCTCTCGGCCGTGGCCAGCGTGGCCTTGGCTTGCGTCAGCAGCCTGGCCACGACCTGGGCGTACTCCTCTTCATCCGAACCAAAGATGGCGGCGCCAAACAGCTTCCGGGAGGCCGCTTCCGCAGCGGCGAGGGCCGCATCCGCTTCGGCCTGTGAGGGAGCCGTGGCCATCAGCTTGAGGTGGTTCTCCGGAGCGTGCGTCCGGAAGCCGAACACCACGCGCGGATGCTGCGGCACCAGCGGAGCCACCGCCGCGTCGAGCTGGGACTCAGGAATGCCCACCGTGCGCAGCAGCCGGAAGGAGCGAGCCACGCGCTCCGGATCCTTCTCCAAGGCCGCACGGATGCGCGGGAGCACCTCGCCCTCGGCCAGCGCCTTGTACTCGCGAGGAACTCCCGGCACGAAGAACAGCCGAGCCCGACCCAGCCGCAGAATGACCAGCGGCGCGGAGCCCACCGGATTGCGAACCACCTCCGCGCCCTGAGGGATTCGCGCCATGCGCAGGGCGCCCGGGTTCATGGGGATGTTGCGCTGGGCGTAGCGCTCCTTCAGCCACTCCACCACCCGCGGATCCTCCACCAGCGGCACGCCCGCGGCGGCGGCAGCGCACTCCAGCGTGAAGTCATCCATCGTGGGGCCTAGGCCCCCGGACACCAGCACCTCGTCCGCTCGGGAGGCCACCTCCAGCAGCGCCTGGGTGATGTCCGGTCGGACATCACCCACGAGCAGGATGCGATCCACCTTCACGCCCAGCTCGAAGAGCCGGGCCTCGAACCACGGGCTGTTGGTGTCGGTGATGAGGCCGGTGACGAGCTCGTCACCGGTACAAAGGAGCTCGACGCGCATGGGCGGAGCATCCTAGCGGCACTGCCCTGCCCCAGCACGTACTGTGGATGCGCGAGGCAGGGAGAAGACCGCGGGACCTGCTCAGGAGTCAGCGGCCTCCTCGGCCACCTCGTCGTCCTCCACCTCGTCGTCCTCCTCCTCGAGCACCGCGGCGGCAGCCACCGCCCCCGCGCCTCCGACCTTGCGCGCCACCAGGCGCTTGCGGACCAGGAACGCGGACTCGATGAGGCCCATGGACAGGTACGCGGAGGAGTACGCCACCAGCACGTAGGCGGGACGCAGCTGGATGGCGATGGCCAGGCCGCTCGCCACCACGAGCATGAAGACGAGCGCGGACTTCTTCGACAGCCGCAGGTCCTTGAAGGTGCGGTAGCGCACCGTGGACACCATCAGCAGCGCCAGCATGCCCACCACCACCGCGATGGGGACCAGGGCCGACTCGTCCGGGGGCGCCGCGAACACCACGTGGTGGGTGATGATCAGCGACACCAGCACGCCGGCCGCCAGCGGGATGGGCAGGCCTACGAAGAAGTTGCCGCCGCCGCCGTGGGGGTTGCGCATGGCCAGCACGTTGAAGCGCGCCAGACGCAGCGCGCCACAGGCCGCGAACGCGAAGGAGATGAACAGTCCCACGAAGCCCAGGGGAGCCAGCGCCCACTTGTACACCAGCAGGGCCGGCGCGGCGCCGAACGACACCACGTCCGCCAGGCTGTCCAGCTGCATGCCGAAGTCGCTCTGCGTCTTCGTCAGGCGGGCCACGCGGCCGTCGAACCCGTCGAAGAACATGGCGAAGAGAATGGCCAGGGCCGCTTGATAGAGCTGCACGGGCGTTGCCTCACCCGTGCAGAGCGTGATGGCGTAGAAGCCACAGAAGATCGAGGTGACCGTGAAGAGGTTCGGTAGAACGAACATCAGCTTCCGCAGCTTCATCGAGTCCCTCGCCTTTCCGATGCCCATTCGCGCTTGCACGGCGGACTGAACGGACCATAGCAAGGTTTTATTGCCGCCAAGGAGGGTTGGATGGATCCGGGACAGTGGATGTTGTGGGGGCTGCTGCTCTTCCTGGCCGTCATCATTGGAAATGTGGCCTGGGTCCTGGGGGTTCGCCGCCTCTACCGTCCCCGTACAGCCCCACCGCAACTGCTACGCGCCCGGTGCCAGGATGGGTGGGAGGTTGCCGTTCATGCGAGGCGGGCCCCGAAGCGGCGCTTCGAGGAACCTGTCCTGCTGTGCCATGGACTGGCGGCCAATCGCTTCACCTTCGACTTCGCCCCGCCGTACTCGGTGGCCCACTACCTGACCGAGGCCGGCTTCGACTGCTTCAGCGTGGAGTGGCGGGGCACCGCGCACTCGCGCACCCCGCCCTCGGGCCGCCGCTACACGGACTTCACGGTGGATGATCACATCCTCCAGGACGGGCCCGCGCTGCTGGAGCTGGCCCTGAAGGAGACCGGGGCGAAGAAGGTCTTCTGGCTGGGCCACTCGATGGGCGGACTCGTGGGGTATGGGGTGGCGCAGGGCCCCCACGGGCACCAGATTGCCGGACTGCTCGCGCTGGGCGCCCCCGTCTTCTTCAAGTCCGAGCCCCTGCTGCGCTCGCTGCTGGGGCTGGGAGTCCGCGCAGCCTGGCCCCAGCGCTTCCGGCAGGAGTGGATGAGCGCCACCTTCGCTCCGTTCCTGGGCTACGTCACCCTGCCGCTGTCGGATCTGCTGGTGAACCCGCAGCACGTCCCTCCGTCCATCCAGCGGCAGGTGTTCGCCAACATGCTGTCGTCCATGAGCCGCAAGGTGCTCCTCCAGTTCCGCGACTGGATCGAGAACGACACGTTCCGCTCCTATGATGGCACGGTGGACTGGCGCGCGGGGATGTCCCGCCTCACCCTGCCCATCCTGGTGATGGGCGGCAGCAGCGACCGGCTGGCCACGGCGGAGAACGTCCGCAAGCAGTACGAGCTGCTCACCTCGCCCGACCGGACGCTCCACGTGTTCGGCCGGGATCGCGGGGACCAGATGGACTACGGCCACGGGGACCTCATGTTCGGCGCGGGCGCCCCGACGGAGATCTACCCGCTCATCCGCGCGTGGCTGGAGGAGCGGGCCACCCTGCTGCCCAAGCCCGTGGAGCAGCCCGTGTCCACACCCACGCTGCCGGCCTGAAGTCCCAGGCCGGCGCCTCGGCGCCTGCATTCACCAGCGAACAGGCAGCGAGTCGAAGCCGCGGAACACCAGGCTGTTGCACTTGATGCGCGGGGGCTGCTCCTCGTCCAGGCGCAGGCCCGGCATGCGCTCGAGGAGCGCCGTGAAGCCGATCTCCAGTTCCACACGGGCCAGCGGAGCGCCCAGGCACATGTGAGGGCCGAACGCGAACGAGAGGTGCTTGTTGTTCTGTCGGGTGATGTCGAAGCGCTCGGGGTCCGGGAAGACGGCAGGGTCCCGGTTGGCGGCCGCCATGCCAAGGAACACCAGCTGCCCCTTCTGGATCTTGCGCCCGCGCAGCTCGAAGTCCTCGGCGGCGATGCGGTGGATGAAGGGGACGGCGGGGCAGAAGCGCAGCACCTCCTCCACCGTGGACTTCATGAGCCCAGGGTTCTCGCGAAGCTTGCGCAGCTGCTCCGGGTGCGTCAGCAGCATGTGCACGCCGTTGCTGAGCTGATCCACCGTGGTGATGTGGCCCGCGGTGAGGATGAGGATGGCGTTGGCGATGAGCTCGCCCTCGTCCAGCTTTCCCTCCTCCTGGGCGTGGACCATGGTGCTGAGCATGTCGCGGCCCGGGTTCGCACGGCGCTCCTGCACGGCCTTCCCCAGGTACTGCATGAGCTTCACGATGGCGGTGTTGGACCGGACCGCCAGCTCCTGCATGTCCGCTCCCGTGCTGGCGGCAAAGAGCCGGGAGTTGTCGCTGCACCACTCCAGGAAGTCCCGCTGGTCGCGCGCGGGGATGGCAAAGAACTCCATGATGACCTGAGAGGGCAGCAGCTCCGAGTAGTCCGCCACCAGCTCCATGCGCCCCCGCGCCTGGACGCGCTCCAGCAAGGCGTCGGCGGCCTTGCGGACCTCTGGCCTCCAGCCGTCGATGGCCTGGAGCGTGAAGCCCGGGTTCGCATTGCGCCGCAGGCGGGCGTGCTCCGGCCCGTCCTTCATGAGCATCTGCCGCTCGGCGTTGTAGATCTGGTCCTTCACCTTCTCCAGGCCCACGCCCCGGAGCTGGTGCGCGTAGAAGAGCTGCGTGCGCGCGGCGCTCAGGCGCGGATCCCGGAAGCATGCGGCGACGTCTTCATGCCGGGTGATGAACCAGGACTGCATCGGCTCGGACCAGTGAACGGGCTCGGACTCGCGCAGGTACCGGTACAGGGGGTTCGGATCGAGCAGGTTCTGGGGACTGACCACGTTGACGTCGAGCCCCGCTGCCAAGGTCGTCATGGGCGCTGCCTTTCATGTGGGGTGCTGCCGGAACCGAAAGAAGCCGTGTCGATGCAGGGAGCCGTGAGGCCTCGTCGGTCCTCGGACTGGAGACGCTGCAGGTGAACCCGCGTCGCGCCCTCGCATTCCGCCCAGATGAGCCCATCTCCCAGTCCGCTCGCGGTGAGCGCATCCGCCCACACCTCGCCCTCGCGCATGACCGCCAGCGCGGGCCCCTCTGTGTCGCGCACCTCGAGCCCCAGCGCCTTCACCCGCGCCAGGCTCTCCACCGTCAGCCCCGCCAGCTTGCACCGGGCCAGCGTCGCGTCGCGCAGCGTCACCTCTGCCCCCTGCGCCGCCAGCACGCCCGCGCCGGGTACGTCGCGCACCAGGAGCCCCTCCACTTCCGCCTTCACTCCGCGCAGGTGCAGCCCGTCTCCCGTGTAGCCCTCCCTCGCGCTCAGCCGCGTGAGGGTGGCGTTGCGCAGGCGCAGCTTTCCCTGAGTCGCCAGCACGCCATAGGCGTCCACCTCGTCCGCGCGCAGCTCGCTCACCTCCATGTCCGAGTCCACGAGCTGCAGCGCCCCGAAGTTCCCGCTCTGCCGCACCTGCAGATCCTGGAGCCGGCCCGTGGAGCGCGTGAGCCCCAGCCCCGCGCGCGCGGCCTTCAGCGAGGTGAACCCTCGCACCTCCAGCTTCGCACCGTAGCTGGCCAGCCCGTACTCGTGGCCCACCACCACCACGTCTTCCACTTCGAGCGCTCCGTCCCGGACCAGCACCCCGGGCCCCCGCCCCTGCTCCACCGTCACCCGGCGCAGCCGGACCCGTCCGCCGTCCTGCTCCAGCCCCACCACCGCGTCCTGGAACGAGACCTCCTCCAGCACCGCCTCAGCCCCTCCCCGCGCGAAGACGCCCTGGCTCCAGGGCCCTCGGAACGTGCTCCGCTTCACCTCCGCGCTCACCTGCCCCTCCAAGGAGATTCCCATCGTCTCCGAGAGGCTCGCCTCGAACTGGACCTGCTCCGCCACCAGGCGGCCCCCCGCCGTCACCCGCACCGCCCCCTCTCGATGGCCGCTGAAGGCCACCCGATCGAGCCTCAGCGCCCCGGCCGTCTCCACGCCCCAGCCTCCCCCCTGCACCGTCAGCCGCTCCAGCGAGGCCCCTGCCTCCATCCGCACCACGGGCTCGCGGCCCTCTCCATAGAGCACCGTGCTCTCCCCCACCCCCACCAGGCGAACCCCCGCAGGCAGCAGGAAGGGCCCCGCATAGAGCCCCGGGGCGATGTGGACGGTGGGTGCGGGCCATACAGCCAACCCCTCCGCCAGGGTCCGGAAAGGACGCTCCCGAGTGCCCTCTCCCACGCCTCGCCATGCCCCATCTACCCACACCTCTGGTCCAGAGGCCGGAGCGGCGGCAGGTGGCAGGGCGGACGGGCGGCAGGCGGCGATCACCAGCAGCACAGCGACGAGGAAGCGCGGGATCATTCGGGCCGGGACTCTAGACCACTGCCCCCATGCCACTGGATCAGGAAGTTCCTGTAAGCGATCGAAACCACACGAGAAAGACAACTCACGCGATCACAATCCCTCTCAACGCATCGCATGAGAGGATTCAGACGATGCATCGCATTTCGCGATCATTTCCTCTCTACGCCCGCTGTATCAGCCGTCAAAATTTCAGAGGGCGGAGCCATTTTCAGGAGAGCGTTGCTGGTCTATCATTGACAGGGAAAAGAGCGATTTGTTACCAACCGCCACCAGGTTGCGACTCATCGCGAGACAACCCTAGACGGAGGGGCGAATGACCAAGGCAGAGCTCGTGGAGGTGGTGGCTGCGCAGTCCCGGCTGACGAAGAAGTCGGCGGCGGAGATCATCGACATCGTCTTCAGCAACATCGGCAAGGCGGTGAAGCGGGATGCGCGCTTCAGCTACCCGGGCTTCGGCACCTGGTCGGTCCGCTCGCGCAAGGCGCGGAAGATCCGCAACCCCCAGACCAACGAGATGATGAAGCTCAAGGCCTCGAAGACCATCGGCTTCCGTCCCGCCAAGGAACTGAAGAACTCGCTGTAATCGCTGGCGCCGAAGTCATTCTCAGGGGCGTCGTCCTACCGGGCGGCGCCCTTGCTGCTTTGTGGGGGCCGGCGTCTCCTGGACGGACACGGAGCCGATCTCCACCGAGCCCTCATCCCCTCGCCCCAGTTCCTCCATCGGATCCTCGGCCCGGCCGTCCTTCCACAGCTCGAAGTGCAGGTGCACGCCGGTGGCCATGCCCGTGTCCCCGGCCAGCCCCACGACATCTCCCCGCTCGAGGATTTCTCCCGGCTCCACCATCAGCCGGGAGAGGTGGCTGTAGCGCGTCGTCACCCGGGCGGCGTGTTGGATCTCCACCTGGTAGCCGTAGCCGCCGTTCCACCCGGCGTTGAGCACCACGCCCGGAGCCGCGGCGAGCACCGCCTGCCCCCGCCGGGCAGCCAGGTCGATTCCCAGGTGGTCCCGCATCTCTCCGAGGATGGGGTGCGAGCGCTCACCGAAGTGACTCGTCACGGAGACGGGGAAGATGGGCCAGGAGAAGCGCGGCACCTCGCGCACCGTCTTCACCATCAGCCGGCGCACCTCCGACATGCGCGAGGACAGCAGCGACACCCGCTGCATCACCGACTGGGCGAGCGTCTCGGGGATGTCGCCGTAGAGCTTCGCGTCCTCCTCCAGCTCCGCCTCCAGCGTCACCCTCGCGCGGACGATGTCCAGGGACGAGGTCTTCTCCGCGGGGCGCTCCAGGAAGCTGTCGAGGGCCTCCGACACGTCCTCCCAGTTTGCCTCCTGCTCCGGCGGCATGGGGCTGCCCCGCTGCATCTGGCGGCGATAGGCCCGGGCGTGGTTGACGAAGGTGGTGAGCGCGGCCTGCAGCTCCGGCGAGGTCCTCGCGGTGGGCAGGTCCTTGCCCGGAGCCGTCTCGGCTCGCTTCTTCTGGCGCACCCGGACGGGCCCCGGGGCGGGGGCCTCCGCAAGCTCCTCCACGGAAGAGGGAGGCCCGAATGCTTCATCAAAGCTGAGCTTGTCCTCCGCGCGCGAGGTGACGCACGCGGGGAGCAGGGCAATCAGCGAGAGGGCAACGAGGCGGGACACGGCTCCTGGAGCCTACCACGCCCCCTCTCGGATCAAGATTCCAGGGCCTTGCGGACGCGGGAGAGCGCCTCGTCGATGTCCGCGGCCGACACATCCAGGTGGCACACCAGGCGCGCGGTGTTGGGGCCTGTGGCATTCAGGAGCACCCCCAGCGAGGCCAGCTTCGAGACCATTTCACTGGCCGGGCGCGTGAACTCCACCAGGAGGATGTTGGTCTCCACGCGGGAGGGCTCCGCCTTCACGCCCTTCACCTCCGCCAGCCCCGCCGCCAGGCGCCGCGCGTGGGCATGGTCCTCGGCCAGCCGCTCCACGTGGTGCTCCAGCGCATGGAGCGCCGCGGCCGCGAGGATGCCCGCCTGGCGCATGCCGCCGCCGAGCCGCTTCCGGAGCCGCCGCGCCTCGCGAATCAGCGCCGCCGAGCCCGCCAGCGCCGAGCCCACTGGCGCGCCCAGCCCCTTGGAGAAGCACACGGAGGTGGTGTCCGTCAGCTTTGCCCAACCGGACGCCGGGGTGCCCGTGGCCACCTGCGCGTTGAAGAGGCGCGCGCCATCCAGGTGCACGGCGAGCCCGGCCTTGCGAGCCACCTCCACCACGGCCTGGAAGCGCTCCAGCGGCCACACCGTGCCGCCGCCCCGGTTGTGCGTGTTCTCCAGCGACAGCAGCCGCGAGCGCGGGGCATGGATGTTGTCCGTGCGGATGGCCGCCGCCACCTGCTCGGGCGTCACCAGGCCACGCTCGCTCGGCAGCACCTGTGGCTGGACACCCCAGAGGGCCGCCAGCGCGCCGCCCTCGTACTGGATGATGTGGCTGCCCGCCTCGCAGATGACTTCGTCGCTCGGGCGGCAGTGCACCCCCATGGCGATCTGGTTGGCCTGCGTGCCGGACGGAACGAAGAGGGCCGCCTCCAAGCCCAGCCGCTCGGCAATCCGCTCCTCGAGGCGGTTCACCGTGGGGTCCTCTCCGTACACGTCGTCGCCCACCTCGGCCTCGGCCATGGCCCGGCGCATGGCGGGCGTGGGCTTCGTCACGGTGTCAGAGCGGAAATCGATGGGCTTCATGAGCATTCCTACCTGGTGGGTGGGATCCCTCTTCTAGAACGAGGGAGGTTATGTCATACAGCAGCGGCGTGGGACGCGAGACTACCGAGGCCAAGCGGCGGCGGGCCATTGAAGTGCTGAACCGGCTGGGCACCGAGATGCCCGAGGTCCGTATCGAGCTCGATTATCACACCCCCCTGGAGTTGCTGGTGGCAGTCATCCTGTCCGCCCAGTGCACGGACAAGCGGGTGAACATGGTAACTCCCGCCCTCTTCCAGCGGTTCCCGGACGCGCAGGCCTACGCCTCGGTGAAGCCGGAGGCCGTGGAGCCCTTCATCCAGACCTGCGGCCTGTACCGGGCCAAGGCGAAGAACATCGTCGCCGCGGCCAAGGCGCTGGTGGCCGAGCATGGGGGCCAGGTGCCGCTTGCTCGCGCGGCGCTGGAGAAGCTGCCAGGAGTGGGGAGGAAGACAGCGGGCGTGGTGTGCATCCACCTGGGCGGAGATGCCGCCTTCCCCGTGGACACGCACGTGAAGCGGCTGGCGTACCGGCTGGGCTTTACGCGGCACACGGACCCCGACAAGGTGGAGGCGGACATGCAGGCCCTGCTCCCCACCGAGCGATGGATGACGGGCCACCAGCTGCTGGTGTGGCACGGGCGGCGGACCTGTTTTGCCCGCTCGCCCGCGTGTGAGCGCTGCGTCGTGGCGGAGCTGTGCCCAAAGAAGGGCGTGCGGCTGAAGCCCGCTACACCGACGGACGCTGGTCGCGCTCGCTCTTGAGGCGCTTCATCCGCTTGCGGATGATCTCGCGCTTGAGCGTGGAGACATGGTCCACGAAGACGGTGCCGTTCAGGTGGTCCGCCTCGTGCTGCACCGCGATGGCCAACAGCCCGTCACACCGCAGCGTCTGCTCCTGGCCCTCGGGGTCCAGGAACTTCACGGTGACGACGGCGGCGCGGTCCACGTCCTCGGCCTCGCCGGGGATGGACAGGCAGGCCTCGGTGAACGTCGTCTCGCCCTCCATGGAGATGATCTCCGGGTTGATCATCGCCAGGGGCTTGCACTCGGGCTGCCGGGACGTGGTGTCCAGGACGATGACCCGCTGCAGGACACCCACTTGTGGCGCCGCGAGCCCCACGCCGTCTGCGGCGTACATCGTCTCGAACATGTCCTTCACCAAGGTGCGGACGGAGTCATCCACCTTGGCCACGGGCTTGGCGGCCTGCTTCAGGATGGGATCGGGCCAGATCAGGATCTCGCGAACCATGGCTCCCCTCTTAACGCTCCTGGAGCGGCCGGGCAACCGGGGGTGACGCCCGGTGTCACCTGGTCCGTGGCTCCCCGAACGGGCCAGCGAGCCACCCTCGGAAGCGGGTGTCCGGCACCTGACCTCGCACGCGGTGGAGCCCCCGCTTGAAGAGCGCGTAGACGCTGAAGAAGCGCTCCACGCCCGCTCGCTCCCCCGCGCTCATGGGGCTGGCGCTGCAGATGACCTTGGGGTCGCCGCGCCCTGCATCAATGAAGTCCACCACCCCCACCACGGGCACCTTCACGCGAGTGCCTCGGCTCAGCCTCGGGCCCAGCACCACCACGTCGAGCGGGTCCCCATCGTCCGCCTGATGGCCCGGGATGCACCCGTAGTTGTAGGGGCACGGCACCGGGGAGATGAAGTCCACGCGCCCATCGGCCCGCCACTTCACCCAAGAGAAGCGCGGCGTCTCGATGAGGACCTCGGGCTCGCTGGGGAGCCCGGGGAAAGGTGTGAACTCGGAGGCGGGAGCCACGGTCCCCTCAGTCCTGCAGGTTGCGGGCGTACTCCGCCCGGAGCCGATCATCCGCGAGCGCACGCGCCGCTTCCGACAGCACGTCGCGGACCTGCTGGGCGCGGTACTGCAGCGAGGCATCCGGGTGGCCCGCGAACCGCAGCGGGTGGAACTCCGTGGCGAGCAGCTCGTAGGCGCGCTTCACCTCTTCGCCGCCCGCAGTGCGTGCCAGGCCCAGCACCGTGAAGTAGTCCGCCTCTTGGACTTCCTCGAACTTGGCCTCCAGCCGGCGGATGTCCAGGTCCGGAGGCAGCTCGCCCACGGGCTCCTCCACGGGCCGCAGCGCCACGAGCCCCAGCACCCGCGCCACGGCGATCGTCTTGAGTGCCGTCTCCTGGGGCAGCCCCGCGCCCAGCAGCAGCTCCTCGACCGTCCGCTCGCCATCCACCTTCGCCAGCAGATGGAGCTCGCGCGCCGAGAGTCCGAAGCCCTCGGGCGTCTGCCCCGCGTCCCCGCGCGAGACCACGGCGCGCAAGCCGCCCACCTGCGACACGAAGGACTCCACGGAGAGGGAGTTGCGCAGTGCCTCGGCCAGCAGGTGCAGCGGTGGACGCGTGGCGGCCGCGAGCGCCACCTCGTGCGGCGGCGGCTCATCCGCCACCCGGTAGAGCGTCGAGGACTCGGAGAATGCGTCGAGGAAGATCTGCTCCGTGTAGCGCTGCACCAGCGGCACGGACTCGGCCTCGCGCAGGTAGCCACGGCCCCGGAGGGTGTCCAGCAGCGCGCCCGTGGAGGCGGAGCGCACCAGGCGCAGCTCATGCTCCTGCCGCGCGTCGATGAGCCCATCCCGGCGCGCCCGGTCGATGAGGGTCTCTCCCGGCGCCGAAGAGAGCGCTCCCACGAGGCTCCCCTTCCGCAGCCAGAGGATGCGCAGGGCCTCGTCCGCCTTGAGCTCCAAGCGGACATCGGCCCGCCCCTCGCAGAGACGGAGCAGGAGATGGGCGAGCCCCTCCTGCGTCACGCTCCCCGCCCGAGGGACGTGCACCCGTGACTGCCCCGGCGCGTCGATCTGGAGGACCGCGGACTGCATCCGGGCGGCCAGCTCCTCGGCCTCCGCGCGGGCCTTGGCGACAACCTGGGCTTCGCGGCGCGAGGCTTCTTCGGCTTCGCGGCGCGTCCGCTCGGCCGAGGCAAGGCGCTCGGCTGCTTCCGTCTCCACCCGGACCGCCTCTACGGCCATGCGCCCGAGTTCCTGGGACAGCCGGTCCCGCTCGTCGCGCGCACGGGCCAGCTCCACCTCCAGCTTGGCGATCCGCTCCTGGAACTTGCGCGAGGCCTCCTCGGTGGCGCGGTCGGCTTGCGTCTTCGCTTCCGCCTGGAGACGCTCCAGCTCTTCCTTGCGCTGGGCCTCGGCCTGGCTGCGGGCATGGAGCTCCGCCTGAAGCCTGGCTTCCGCGGCGAGCCGCTTCTCTCGCTCCTGCCGGGCCCTCGCGTCGAGATCACTGCGCGCCTTTGCCTCGGCCGCGAGCCGGGCTTGCAGTTGCTCGCGCGCCTGGACCTCCGCGCCCGCGCGCTCCTCAGCACCGGCCTGGGACTGAGCCAGCGCCTGGAGTCTCTGCTCGAGCTCGGCATGGGCGCGCTCAGCCTGCTCCGCGCGCCCTTCCGCCACAGTCCGCGCCTGCTGTGCTTCTTCCGCGCGAGCCTCGGCCTCCGCGCGCGCTTGCTGCCCAGCCTTGGCTTCCGCCTCCGCCTTGGCTCGAGCCTGACGCTGGGCCTTGGCCTCTGTTTCCGCCTTGGCTCGAGCCTGACGCTCCACTTCCGCCTGGGCCTCGGCTTCCGCGCGGGCCTGCTGCTCCGCCTTGGCTTCCGCTTCCGCCTTCGCACGAGCCTGACGCTCGGCCTCGGCGTCCGCCTCTGCCTTGGCACGAGCCTGACGCTCGGCCTCGGCGTCCGCCTCCGCCTGAGCCCTGCGATGCTCCTCCGCCTCGGCTCGGGCCGCTGCGGCTTCACGCGCACGCGCCTCGGCCTCCGCACGGGCTTCCGCCTCCGCGCGCGTCATGGCCGTGACCTTGCTGCGGGCCTCCAGCTCGGTCCGGGACAGGGCTTCGACTTCGGCCTGCGCTTCCGCCTCCGCTCGCGCCAGCGCCTCGGCTTCGGCTCGGGACTCGGCGTCTGCACGAGCCTGGGCTTCTGCTTCGGCTCGCGACTCAGCCTCCTGGCGCGCCCGCGCTTCCGCCTCCGCTCGCGCTTCGGCCGCCTTGCATGCCGCCGCACTCGCCTCCGCTCGCGCCTCGGCCTCCTCACGCGCCCGCGCTTCCGCCTCCGCGAGCGTCTCCGCCTTCGCACGGGCCTGCTTCTCCGCCTCGGCGAGCGCCTCCGCTTTGGCACGGGCCTGCCTCTCCACCTCGGCGAGTGCCTCCGCTTCCTGCCGTGCCCGCGCCTCGGCCTCCGCTCGCGCGTCCGCTTCGCTCCGGGCTTGGAGGGTGGCATTCACCCGCGCCTCGGTCGCGGCCCGGGCCTTCGCCTCCCGCTGCAGCCGGGCCTCGATCTCCGCCCGCTTCTGCTCTTCCTCGCTCGCGCGTTCCTCGGCCTTGCTTCTGGCGAGCGACTCGGCCTCCGCGCGCACCTGCGCGTCGAACCGCGACAGCTCCTCCGCGCTGACCCGCGCCTCGATCTCCGCCCGGGCTGCCTTCGCGCGAGACTCCGCCTCGGCCTGCGCCTGGGCCGCCACCTCGGCGCGCGTGTCCGCCTCCTCGCGGCGCCGGGACTCAGCCTCCGCTCGCGCCTCCGCCTCGGACTGCGAGTGGGCGGCGATCTCCGCCTGCGCCTCCGCCTCCCTGCGCTTGCGCGACTCCTCCTGCAACCGAGTCTCCAACTCGGCCCGGAGGCGGCTCAGCTCACCCGACTCCTTCTGCAGCTCCGCCACCTGCGCCTGGAGGCGGCCCAGTTCGCCCGACTCCTTCTGCAGCTCCGCCACTTGCGTTCGGAGGTGGCCCAGCTCGCCCGACTCTTTCTGCAGCTCCGCCACCTGCGCCTGGAGCTGGATCAACTGCGCATCCTGCGCCTGGAACCGCGTCTCCTTCGCTCGCGCGGCCTCGGCCTCGGCCTCCATGGCCTTGCGGCGCTTCTCCTCCTCCGCGCGCGCCTTGGCATCGCGCCCGCGGAACTCCATGACCCACTTCTCCGCTTCGGCACGGAGCCGGGCCTCGTGCTCCTTGTCCTTCGTCAGCGCCGCGACGCGGTCCTTCAGCGCCTCGGCCTCCTCCTCCGCCGTCCGCCGCAGCTCCTCCTCCGCCCGGCGCAGCGCCTCCTCACGCTCCCGAGCCGCCTCCGCCTCCGCCCTCGCCGCCTCCGCCGCGGCCTTCGCGCTCTCCGCTTCGGCCCGGAGCTCGGCCTCTCGCTGGATTTCACTGTGGAGCGTCTCCATGCGACTGCGCTCCACCTCGACCTCATGCTCGGCCTGCAGGCGGAGCACGGACTCCAGCTCCAGCTCGGCCCGGGCCGCCCGCATCAGCTCGCGGGAGTCGTCGCTGACAGGCACTCCCTGTGCTTCGGCAGCGGACTCCTGCTCCGACGCCGGAGATGCCTCCACGGGCGGAGCCGGCAGCTCATCCGCCACCGGCGGCGGCACGATGTCCGGCCCGAACGAGTCCATCTCTTGGGACGAGAGCTCCTCCGACACCGAGGGCTCATCTGGAGTGGTCCCCGGTTCCACCCACTGCAGGAAGTGTGTGGCCTCCTCCACGGGCTCCTTTGGCAGCGAGGGGCCGAGCTGGACCCAGCGCGCCGTGCGCTCCATCCGCTCCTGCATCGACGGCTCGGAGCCCTCCGCAAACCGCGCCCAGCGCTGCGTGCGCTCCATCCGCTCCTGCATCGACAGCTCGGAGCCTTCCGCAAACCGCGCCCAGCGCTGCGTCCGCTCCATCTGCTCCTGGGGCGTCAGCTCGGGCTGTGCCGGCTCCTCGCCCGCAGCGACCGCAGCGGATGGAACGGCCGTCTCCGGCACGTCCGCGGGTGCTTCACTCTGTCCCCGCAGCGCACGCAGCTCGGCCTCTGCCGCAGCCAGCGCTCTCGCCTTCGCGTCGTCCTCCGCCACGGGAGGCTCTACGTCGAAGAAGCCCTCTTCGCCCAGCCGAGACGAGGGTGCGGCGGCTGTGGGTGCTTGCAAGGCCTTCGCGGCCAGCGCCTCCTGCTCGCGCGCGAGGGCCGCGTCGATCTCGAGCTGAGCCAGGCGCTCGGCTTCGGCACGGAGCTCGTCCTCCACGCTCCCGCCCGGTGCGCCCGCCTCCTTGGCAAGCCCCGCCCAGCCTCTCGCCTGGGACGCGCCCGGCTCGTCCTCGGAGCCGCTCTCCTCCGAGAGCGAGAACGCATCCTCGGCGGGCATGGTGACGAAGGACTCGGCCGGCTCCTTCTCCACGGCCTCCACGGCTGGAGGCTTCAGGGCGACGCTCGCCTCGGAGGAGGGCTCGAGAGCAGCACTGGCCTCCTGCTTCCGGCGCCGCCGCTCGGCCGCCTCGCGGCGAACCTCCTCCTCCATGCGCCGCAGTTCCTCTTCATCCACCGCCGAGGAGGACGAGGCTTCGGAAGCGACGGGGTCACCCGGTGGCTCAGCCGCCACCCGCTCGGGCGCGGCCTCCGGGCTCTCCGGCTCTGGCGCGGCCTCGGCAGGGGCAGGGGCAGCGGCCTTCACAGGCTCCACGGTCTCGGAGGCCGAGGGGTCCTGAACGGTGATCTCCTCGGCTGCGGAGAAGTCCACGCTCCCCGCGGAGGACTCGACGGTGATGGGTCCCGGCTCCTCATTCAGGCCGGAGTCCCCCATATCCATCGGGTCCATAAGGACCGGATCGGCCGTCACGGCGCGCGCTTCCTGCTCGGTGACGGGCTCCGTGCCGACGAACGTGAACCCGGAGCCCGACTCGGGCCCCAGTTCCGGCACGGGAGCGGACGGGGCCGCGAGGCTCGCCTTGGGCGAGGCCGCCTCCGTCTCCCCATCCTGGTGCGTCTGCTCAAAGGCCGCGTCCATCGCGAGGACGGCCTCATGGGCCTGCTGCTGCTCCTCCTGCGCGACACTGCCCTGCGCGCCCGCCGCCGAGCCCCAGTTCACCGGCGGGGGCGTGGTCATGTCCCCAAAGAGGGCATTGGCCAGTGCGGGGTTGCTCCGCTCCGAGGGCGGAGGCACCTGCCAGGGGTCGGCCGCTGGGGGCTCCTCGACAGGAGGGGACGCCAGGGTGTGGCCCTCCTGGATGCGCCAGTCCTCCGCCGGGGCGGGGCCACTCACCATCACCCCCACCGTCTGGATGAAGCTGGCCGGGTCAATCGGCAGCGGAGCCACGGGCAGGCTGTAGCTGGAAAGAGGCTCACCCAGCAGCAACACGCGCGCGTTGTGGCCCTCGGGGTGCTGGGCCAGCTCCTCCAGGGCCAGGTTGCCACGGCCGCCCTCCACTCCGGGCGACAGGATGATGAGGGAGGGCTGGTAGTGGCCGAAGCCAATGAGCGCATCGGCAACGGACGTCGCGAGGATGACCTCGTGCCCCTCGCGCGACAGCAGGCGGCGGACGGTGGCGATGGTGGCGATGTCGTCGTGGACGAGGAGGACCGGGGCGGCCATGGAAGCCGCCCGAGTCTACAGCATGGCCCCGGGATCCACGTCGATCGTCACCTTCACTCCGGCAGGAATGTCCTCCAGCTTCGCCTCCAGGCGGGCAAGCAGCGGGGACAGTGCTACATGGGTCGGCCCTTTGAGGAGGAGCTGCCACCGCGTCCGCCCTCGGAGCCGGGAGATGGGAGCCAGGGCCGGCCCCAGCATGCGCACCCCGGCGGAGGGGGGTGGCATCCGCCGAGAGAGGAAATCTCCAAGCATGCGGGCGACACCGGCGGTCTGCTCTGGGTGCTCGCCCTCGATGCGGACGGCCGCCATGCGAGCGAAGGGGGGATAGGCCAGGGCCTGGCGCCACTCCATCTCCTGCTGGGCGAAGCCCTCGAAGTCATGGGCCAGCACCCGCTTCACAGGCTCGGAGTCCGGGTTGTACGTCTGGACCAGCACCCGGCCTGGGTCCTTGCCGCGTCCGGCCCGGCCGGACACCTGGGTGAGCAGGTGGAAGGTGCGCTCGGCGGCGCGGAAGTCCGGGATGGCCAGCGAGGTGTCCGCCATGACGACGCACACCAGGGTGACGCCCGGGAAGTCATGACCCTTGGCCACCATCTGCGTGCCCACGAGGATGTCGATCTCCCGCCGGGCGAAGGCGGCCAGCAGCTCGGTGACGCGCTCGCCGCTGGTGGCGGCATCCCGGTCCAGCCGGGCGACGCGGGCCTGGGGAAAGCGCTCGGCCACCTCGGTCTCCACACGCTCGGTGCCGATGCCGAGCCTGAGCATGGGTCCGGTGCACTCGCGGCAGCGGTCGGGCACGGGGGTGGCCAGGCCGCAGTAGTGGCACATGACGCGCGAGGCCGCGCGGTGCAGCGTGAGGCACACGTCGCACTCGGAGCACTTGAGCGTCAGCCCGCACACCTCGCACAGCAGGAAGGTGCTGTGGCCGCGGCGATTGAGGAAGAGGATGGTCTGCTGGCCCCGGTCCAGCGTCTGCTGCATCGCGTCGAGCAGCGGCTGGGAGAGGATGGGCGCCTCCTCCGTGACAGGGCCGCCGTCGCGAGGACGCTCGATGCGCAGGTCCACCAGCTCGATGGTGGGCATGGGCCGGTCGTCCACGCGGTGCTTCATCTCCAGCAGGCGGTAGCGGCCGCGGCGGACGTTCTCCAGGGACTCCAGCGAGGGCGTAGCCGAGCCGAGCACCACCAGGGCCCCGGCCTGCTTGCCGCGCATCACCGCCATGTCACGGGCGTTGTAGCGGAGCTTGTCCTCCTGCTTGAAGGAGGGGTCATGCTCCTCGTCCACGACGACGAGGCCCAGGTTCTCCACGGGGGCCCAGATGGCCGAGCGCACCCCGACAGCGATGCGCACCGTGCCCTTGCGCAGGGCCTGCCAGTGAAAGAGACGCTCGCGGTCCTTGAGGCCCGAGTGCAGCACGGCCACATCCGAGCCGAACCGGCTGCGGAACCGGCCCACCAACTGCGGCGTGAGCGCAATCTCGGGCACCAGCACGAGGCTGCCCTTGCCCTGGGCGAGCGCGTGCTCCACCGCGCGCAGATAGACTTCCGTCTTGCCGCTGCCGGTGACGCCGTGCAGGAGCACCGTCTGGAAGCCGCCCATGTCGAGCGAGTAGTGCAGGGCCTTCACCGCGAGGTCCTGCTCGGGGGTGAGCAGGTCCGGGCGGCCCTGGGCGAGGCCCTCGCGCACGCCCGGCTTGAGCACCTGCTCCTCCAGGCGCACCAGCCCGCGCGAGGCCAGCTTCTTGAGCGTCTCCCGGCCGCCGGGGATGGAGTGGGCCACCTCCTCCACAGGCGCGCGGCCTCCCACGGCCAGCAGGTACGCCAGCGCGGCGGACTGGGCAGGGGCGCGGCGCAGCTCGGGCGGAGTCTCGGTGACGGCCGCCACCGCGAAGTGCTGCACGTCCGGCCGGGCCTCCTTCTCATCCTCGGCCTTGGAGAGGCCCGGGGGCAGCGCGCCGCGAATCACCTCTCCGAGCGGGTAGCGGTAGTGCTCGGCGGCGAAGCGCAGCAGGGCAATCAAGTCCGGAGGGAGGGAGGGAGACTCCTCCAAGACGCGCTGGATGGGCTTGAGCTTGATTCCCTCCTCGGCAGGCTGGGAAGCAGGCCCGAGGAAGAAGCCCAGCGCCGTGCCGCGCCCGAAGGGCACCAGCACGCGCTGACCGGGGGACAGGCGCCCCGAAAGGGTGTCCGGGACGACGTAGGTGAACTCGCCCCGGACGGGGCGGCCAACAGCGACGGAAGCAAGGGCAGCAGGCGAGCTCACGAGATCCACAGTACCGGAGTGATCCGACACGACCATGTCTCGGGAGGTCCTGCAACCGTCGGTGTGATCCTGCGGCCCACTCGAAGTGGACGGCAGCCTCGGATCCTCATGACCAAAGAGAGCGGATTGCTCCATGACATTCGCTAGAACGCTTGGAGTGGCCCGAGGCGTCCTGCTCAGTGCAGGCGGACCTTCGGACGGTGGAAGATCCAGGTCCGGCGCTTGCGTCCGTCCGTGGGCGTCCACTCCTTCTCGGACACCTCCACATTCGCCACCACGTCCTGCACCGTCACGCCCCAGGCCCGGGCGATGTACACGCCCATCAGCGCGGGCAAGTGCACCAGCAGCCGCCCCGCCGCCGTGTGCCCCGCCTCGTGGCACGGGATGACGATCAGCTCTGGGAACTTCCGCACCGGCCGCTCCGAGCCATCCACCAGCGTCACCTCGTCCCGCTCGCCCACGAACTCCTGCAGCATCGCCAACGTGATGGGCGTCCCTCCGCGGTAGCCGATGGGCAGCCCTCCCGGCTCGCCTCCGCACGAGAGCACCGCCAGCCCAATGTCCAGGCGCTTGTGCAGCTCGTAGCCCTCGAAGCTCAGCTGGTAGCGCTCCCACAGCCGGGCCTGCTCCGTGGCCCAGCGTGCCAGGTCCTCGCGCAGCGCCAGCGGCTCCGCGTCATCGCGCGTGGCCACGTCCGTGGACCCCAGCAGCGTCCCCGTGAACTCGCGCGAGTACCGCGCCCGCAGTCCGCCCGCCGTGATCACCGACAGCCCCGCCCACCGCTGCATCGCCCCCGAAGCAATGCAGATACGCCCGATGCACTGCCCGTTCGCATCCAGCACCGGCCGCACCATGGGCGCCAGGAACTCCATCAGCGCCGTGTTCACGCCCCGCGCCGTGTTCCCAATCCGCCGCAGCAGCCGCGTGGCCTCGAGCGTCCGCCAGTCGTTGGCCTCGATGACCGTCTGCACCTGGCCGGGCCGCTCCTCCAGCTTCAACGTCACGTCCAGCGTGGGAGCGATGCGCCCCAGCAGCTCGGCGAACGAGATGCGCTCCTCGGACTCGGACCAGTGGTCCCACTGATCGCTCCGGTCCAGCAGCATCTGCTCCCAGTCCCGCTCGCGCGACAGCCACACGCGCACCTGGGTGCCGCCTTCCGACAGCACCTCCTCCGAATCCGCGGGCCGCAGGATGGGGTGCGCGCCCAGCCCGTTGTCGAACTCCAGCACGTGCGTGGCCTGCTGCTGGAACGGCCGCGAGATGACCCGCAGGCGCTCGCCCCACATGAACACCGAGAAGAAGCCGATGCCGAACCGGCCCGCAGGCACGAAGCCGCTGGCCGCCAGCCCCGGGTAGTCCCGGCGCATGTCCTCGGTCATCCAGTAGCTCGTCCCGAAGTCCAGCAGGTGCCGCGTCAGCACCCGCTCCGCCATGCCAATGCCCGTGTCCGCCACCTCGATCCAGCGCCCGTTCGAGTCCCGGCCCACGCGCACGGTGATGGAGCCCCAATCGGACTTCAGCCCCTCCAGCGACCGCCGCGCCCGGATGGCATCCGCCGCGTTCTGGATGAGCTCGCGCAACGGCACCGACGGGTCCTTCCGGTACAGCTGCGCTCCGCCGATCTGCGCGATGAGGCTCGGCACGTCGGACACGTGCACGCGCGCGTCCACCGGCATCCACCCCTGCGTCCGCACGTGGGTGGCCAGCCGCGTCGCATCGTCCGCGTCCACCACGCCCCGCGCCAGGAAGCGCGGCCGCCCGCTCGAGGCGAGCAACACGTCCACGTCGTGCAAGTCGCGGTCGATCTTCCGCAGCGCCTCGAAGCAGGCCCAGAACATCTCCGCCTCGCCCCGCGCGAAGGGCTCGCCCGCCGTATAGAGGAGGCGATCATGCACGAGCGTCGGCCGGCTCAGCTTGCGGCGGCGCTCCTCCACCAGCAGCGTGTCCGCCGCCCGCAGCGCCGCGGCCACCTTCAGCGTGTCCACCGTCCAGTCCGCCGGAGACGGCGCCGGTGCCTCGAGCCTCCGCGCCGAGAACACCCGCCCCACCTCGGCCACATCCCAGTCGTGGCTGTACGCCAGCTCCCCGAGGATCTCTCCGAACTGCTGGCGCAGCCCCGCATCCTCTATGAGCTGCAGTTCCTCACCCTGCGGCCCCTTCCCCTGCAACAGCCCCAGCTTCCGCGCGTGCTTGACGGCGAGCAGGTGGAGCGCTTCCTCCGTGGCGAGCTGCACGTACTCGTCCGTGGGGTACGCCATCTCGTTGGGCGTCGGGGCCCGGTCCGTCTCGCGGCGGATGCTCGTAGCCAGCGAGTCCTTCCACTCCTGGGTCTTGCGCAGCTCCGCCTCGCCTCCCGGCAAGCCCGCGAGCCCCACTCCCAAGTCATAGATGATGAGCGCTCCGCCCAGCACGAAGGCCTCGGCGGCGTTGAGCGGGTACTCCGGGCCCAACAGCAGATCCACCCGCTCCCAGAGGGCATCGAAGCGGCTGCCACCTTGGCCCTTCAATGCGGGGTAGGCACTTCGGATCTGCTCCGCGAGCTGCCCCGCCCGCTGCCAAGCCTTGCGCAGCTGCTCACGGAGATGGGCACGGGCCGCTTGCGCCGCATCCCCACTCCGCTCCCCCAGCGTCCGCTTCCAGAGTTCCGTTCGCTCGTAATCGAACATGCCCCCAGAATACGAGGGCTTACCCACTCACAGCTACTTTCAGGACACCGGGCGGCCACCCGGGACGCTGAGCTGGTCCCGCAGGCTCCGGAACGTGCCGCTGATGGGGCCCGTGCCAGTGACCGGACCCTCCGTGCCACCGAAGGCCGGCGCCAGCGCCTGCGCCCGCGCCCACACATCGTTGGAGTAGTCATCCCCGGTGGTGCCGCGGTCCATGTCCTTGATGGTCCGAACAAGCTCCACACCGGCGTCATAGGCGGCCACCGCGCCGCGCAGCTGCTGCTCCGGCGGCCAGCCCGGGTGCTTCGCCTTCACTTCCTCGAGCAGCCGCTCCAGCACGCGCGCAGCTTGGTCGATGTGCTCGGGGCTGTAGGGGCCGCCGCGCGGAGGGTGGTAGCGGGAGTCGAGTTGCATCAGCCCGAAGCAGTCCCCACCGTGGCCCAGCCCGTTCACGTCCAGCATCCCGCCCGCGCGAGACTCGCGGCTGGCGATGGCGGCCAGGAGCGCCGGGGGCAAACCGTACTTCACCGCCACGGTCTCGAAGGCAATCTGGAAGCGCCGCAGCCGGGGCAGATCCCCCAGCGCCATGCGGTGCGAGGCGCCGATGCCCGCCGACAGCCTGTCCTGGCGCGCCGTGGCCGCCGACGCACCCGTGGGCAGGAACTTCAGCAAGAGGGCGTTCGGGTTCAGCGCCGAAGCAGCGGCCTCCCTCAGCTGAAACGCGTGGGGGGCTGCGGTGCGAGCAGTGGGCTTGGGCATGGTCGTGTCCCTGGGGACGCCCGAACTCCGGCCAGGGGCGTCGGCTCTGTCTGCCATTGTCCAGGGAGCTACCGAAAAGTTTCTGCGCACTGCGTCATCCCGCGAAGAGCCGATGAATTCCGCTGGCCTACCACGGCTCGGGCTGCGCTCCACTTGCCTGCCCAGAGGGCAATTAGCGGTCATTTTGGGCGGCATTTCCGCCCGTGCTCCGCATTGCAGTTTTGAAAAGCGCTCAGGGTGCGAAGAGCTTGTCGTTCAATGCGGCGCGGGTGTCCGACTTGATGGCGGTGAAGCGCAGCACGCGCTGGCCATCGCGCCACACCTCGAGGCTGCGCGGCATCCACTCGCCGGTGGCCGGAGAGGTGTAGTCGATGAAGCGAACGTCCCATGCAGGGCCCGTCTTCTCCTTCCACCGCACACGGGCCGGACGGAAGCCGTCCTTGTAGATCCAGAACTGGGGCTTGCCCTCCTCCGGCTCGCCGAGCACGTAGGCCACCTCGCCGCCGAAGCGCGCCAGCGAGGTGGTGCGCGTGGCGATGCCCAGGCTCTGCAGGTGCTGCTCCACGGCATCCCGGGTCGCGAGATCATGATCCGACGAGGCGCGCACGCCCAGCACCGGGCACAGCTGGCTCAGGGCCGCCATCAGCGGCGCGAGCTCCGCGCCCTCCGCACGCCGGCGCCCGCTCGCCTGGACAGCAGCCAGCCGGGTGCCCTCCGGCACGGACAGCTCGAAGCGGCAGCGCCCCGGCGTCTTGATGAGGATGGCGCCGTCGGCGATCAGCTCGGAGCGCTCGAAGGGCACCCGGAGCGCCCCCGCGGCCTCCTTCACCCCGGAGCCAGAGAACACCCACGTGCCCTCTACGCGCAGCGAGCTGGGCATGGACTCGTCCTGCGCTCCGACCATGCGGCGCAGGATGGAGCCTCCTGGCAGCACATACGCCCCCGCGGCCAGCGCAGTGAGCATCCCGAGCAGAAAGACGGCCCGCTTCACGGGACCCTGGAACGACAACCGGTGTGGACGAGCGGACATGGGGTGCGGAATCTAGTGATGGCCCCCCCCGGCATCAAGGCGGTTAGGATGCGCTCCCCATGCCTCGCCCCTTGATGGTCCTGCTGGCGCTGTGTCTGTCCACCACCGTGTATGCGCAGTCCGACGTGGACGATCTGCGCGACATTACCAGCGCCCGGGGCTACGGCATGGGCGGGGCCTACCGAGCGCTGGGGTTGGGCACCGAGGCCGTGGTGGGCAACCCCGCCGCCATGGCCCTGTGGAAGATGTACCGCATGGAGCTGCACGGCTCCTGGGACACCTCGGGCAAGGACGCCTTCGGCGGCGTGTCGCTGATGGACGCCAAGACGAGCGACCTGGCCGCCGGGCTGGACTACCACGTCCTCTCCCTGCGCAGCGGCGAGGGCCGCACCACGGGCCACTTCAGCACGCTCGCCTTCGCCCTCCCCATTACCCCGGGCATCTTCATCGGCACGTCCGTGCATTACCTGAAGCTGACGGGCCCTCGGCAGACCAACGCCTCCACGGTGGATGGTGGCCTGCTGCTGCGCCTGTCCGATGGCCTCACGCTGGGCTTCTCCGCGCACAACCTCATCGACACCCACAACGTGGAGCTCACGCGGTACTACTCGCTCCACACCGGTTACCTCGCGGGGCTGTTCACGGTGGGCGCGGACGTGCGCGCCGACTTCGAGTCCCGGGACAAGACCGTCCTCACCTACAGCGGTGGCTTCGAGTACATCCTCGGCCAGGTGTTCCCCGTGCGCATGGGGTACACCTATGACGGGTTCCAGAAGGCCTCGCAGCTGGGCTTCGGGCTGGGCTTCATGACGGAGACCGGTGGCGGCATCGACCTTGGCTACCGGCATGATCTCGGCGGAGACAAGGGCCGGCTGCTGGCGCTCACCCTCAAGCTGCAAGTGAGCGGCTGAGACGGCTCAGCGCTGAGAGCGCAGCTGGAAGTAGCGCTCCGAGGCGGCGAAGCGCACCAGCTCCACCACCTCGCGCTCCAGGGCCCGCTTCATCCTCAGCGCCGCGAGCGCCGGGCCCACCGCGCCGCAGGCGATCAGCCCCGCGCGGTTGGAGGAATCGCGCGCTCCGTCCGCCAGCGCCGACACGTCGAACTGGCGCGTCGCGGGGCCGTACAGCGCCATGGCCCGCTCCAGCTGCTTGGGCGTCAGGGTCTCGCGCACCACGCGGGCCTCCAGGCCATCGGCGCGAGGATCCTTCATCACCGAGGAGAACAGCGCCAGGCCTCGCAGCACCTGGTCCTTCTTGAGGCTGCGCAGGGCCAGCAGATCCGGCCCCAGGCAGAGCAGCGCGCGCCCGGCGTAGAAGCGCAGCTCTGGAGCGGGCAGCACCTGCCGCACCGCCTGCTTGCCCACCAGCAGCCGGGGCTCGGTGGTGAAGACGAGCGAGAACGGAGGACCGTTGTCCTCGGAGAGCAGCACCGCCGGCGCCTCGATGCCGAGGAGGCGCTCGGTGGTCTGGAGGGCCTCAAGGGCGGCCGAAGCCCCCAACCCCTGGTTCGGGCGCAGCCGCTCGGTGGTTCCGGCGGCGCGGCCATGCGTGGGGAAGAGCCGGCAGAGCGCCACGCCCACGCACGTGAGCAGCTCGCCCGAAGGCGAGCGCAGAATCGGATGGCGCAGTCCAGAGCGGTCCTCTGGGGAGAGCGGACGGCGCGGGGGCCGGGCCGCAGCCCCCTCCCGGCCCACGAGCGCGTCGGAGATCTCGCGCATCAGCTCGGCGCGCTGGGCGTCACCGCGGCTGTCGAAGTACTGCGCGATCTCCGCGTAGAGCTCACCATCGAGCGGGTGCTCCCGCACCTGCTTGAACACCGCGGGCTCGGAGCCATGCTCGGGCAGCGGAGCCTTGGTGGGAGCCCCGCTGCGGGCGCGCGCCATGCGGCGCACAGGCTCCATCTTCCCGGGCGGCGCCTCCCAGGAGATGAACGCGGTGTTCTGGACGGGCCCACTGCCGAGCGAGGGCGGTCCTTCCGACTCCTGGGGCGAGACCTGGGCGAGGGCGTCTTCCGCGGACGTCCGGCGCTGGGCCCCGCGCTGCGCTCCCGAGGCACTGGGGGCCTGGGGAGAGGCCACTGCCGCTGGACGGCTCCCGGTGGCGTTCGGGGTGGGGGCAGTGCTCCGAGCGGCGGGGGATTCCGGAGCGGGAGGAGGCTTCGCGCCGCCTCGGCGCCCAGGTGCGGTCACCTCCCGGGCCGCAGCGGCGCGGGTCGGCGACTCCGGATCGGGCGTGAAGTGCCGAGGCATCTCCTCCGTCACCTGGGGACGCAGCTTCTTCGGCCGATCCGTCGGCTCGGCGGCGGCGGGCTTCTCCGGGGGAGGCTTCTGCTTCTGTCCGCTGGCTGCGGGAGGCTGCGCCGGGGCGCTCTCCTTCTGCGGCGTGGCAGGGACAAGGACGGGCCTCTTGATGTTCCAGGCCGACAGCGACGGGCTGGTGTGCCCCGTGTCATCCAATTCCTCGCCGAGCAGCGAGTCCAGCTCGCGGGACGGATCCAGCGCCTCGATTTTGAGCTTCTTGCCCAGGTTCTTGGGCACTGCGGCGGCCTTCTCGGGCTTGCTCCCCTTCTCGCTCTGGGGGCTCTTCTCGGGCTTGCTCCCCTTCTCGCTCTTGGGAGCCTTCTCGCTCTTGGCGGCCTTCTCGGGCGGAGCGGCGGGTGGAGCGTCTCCCGGAGGCACGAACCCTTCGGGGGCCTCGGTCGCTGTCGTCTCCTCGTCGGAGAACGGCATCGCGTCCCCGGGGAAATTCACCGCGGAGAACTCGATGGTCGGCCGGGCATGGTCGGGGAGGTTCGGGGCCGGATCGGTGACGTCGGTCCCACGATCGTCATCCAGGGGCGGGAACCTCTGGCCCGAGGGCGTCAGGTCCACGTTGCCCGGAGGAGGCATCAGGACCTGGGTGCGAGTGCCCCCTTCGCGGTAGGGCGCAGGGCCGCGCGGTGCATCGGTGACGGGAGGCGCGGCCTTCTCCTGCAGGGCGAGCCGGAGGTTCTCCGCGCGCCGCGAGTACATCTCCGCGCGAGTGGGATCCTTGAGCACCTTGTGGCAGAAGCTGGCCAGCCGGACCCAGGCGCGCTGACGCTCGGCCTCGTCCTCCATCGCGGAGGCGGCGTGCTCCATGGCCCAGGCCGCTTCACCGATCTGCCCGCACTCGGTGAGGCGATCGGCCAACATCAGCCACGCCTCCTTATGGCCGGGCTCGAAGCGCACCGCCTGGCGCAGCTCGGTGAGCGCGCCGTTCATGTCTCCCGCCGCCTCCAGCGCCGCCACCAGCTCCATCCGGGCCTGACGCGCGGCGGGGCCTCGGGGATCGCGGGAGATCTGCTCACGCAGGAGCTGGCTGAGGGCCGCACCGTCCTTGAGGGCCCGTGCGAGCTCCAGGAGCCGCTCGTGTGCTCGGGTCTCACTGGGGTCCTCGGCGAGCACCTCGGTCCACGCCCACTGGGCCAGCTTGGCGTCCTTGAGCAGGTCCTCGGCAACGGAGGCGAGCACCCGGAGGGCATCGAGCCGATCCGGAGAGCGGCGCGGAGCCGCGGCGAGCGCGGACCTCAGGCGCTGGGCCAGGAGGGGCCGCTCGGCGTTGGACACGCAGCGCACCAGCCCCGCGAGCACCAGGAGCATCCCCGGGGTGAGCGCCTCCGCCGTCTCGAAGTCCGCCTTCGCCTTGGCCGGGTCTCCCGCTTCGAGCGAGCGCTCGGCACGCGTCAGGTAGGCAGCAGCGCGGGCCTTGGGCGTGCGCGCCGTCTGCACCGCCTCATCGAGTGCCCGACGCACCAACTGCGAATCGCCGCGCTGGCCCAGCAACCGCACCTGCTCCTTGAGGGCATCTCGATCGCCCGTCAGCGTGACGATCTCCCGGTAGATGCGCGCGGCACCCGAAGGATCGCCCAGCTCGTCCTCCATCAGCTCCGCGAGCCGGGTGAGCGCCTCGGCACGGAGCATCGGGTCCTTCGCGGCATCGGCGCGCGACAGGTAGAACTGGGCCAGCTCGCGCCAGGACTTGCGAGCGATGAGGCTCGCCTCCAGCCGATGCTCGGCCTCGGGATCTTCCCAAGGCTCCTGAGCGGAGGTGTCAGGTTCCTCGGAGTCCTCTCCCGACTCCTCGCCGTCTTGCGAGGCAACGGGCGGTGCGCGGTGGCTGGAGCCCTCATCGGGGATCTCCAGCAGCTCGCTCATCGACGGAGCAGCCCCTTCCTCCTGAGGAGCAGCGAAGGCTTCCACGTCTTCGGCTTCAGCGCTGGGCGGCTCCGCTTGCGCAGGCCCGGAAGCTGCTGCGGCGGCTTCGGCGGCCTCGATCTCGGGAGCTGGAGAGGAGGCAACCTCAGAGCTGGGAACTGCAGCGGCCTCGACTTGCTCCGCGGAGGGAGCCGCAGGCTCGGCGGGAGCCTCGGCAGAAATGCTCGGCTCCGCACTCGGGACCTCAACGGACTCGGACTCAGGCTCAGCGGCCCTGACGGATTCGGCGCTCGGCGCCTCAACGGCCTGGGCTTCGGCACCGGCAGGACTCGTGGGCTCAGCAGCCAGTGCTGCAACAGCCCCGGCCTGATCATCACCGGAGCTGGCAGGCTCGGAACTCGGCGCGGCAACGGCCTCGGCTTCACTTTCGACTGGGCTGACAGGCTCGAGGCTCGGTGCCGCAACAGCCGCATCCTCACCCTCGATGGGGCTGACAGGCTCCGGGCTTGGTGCCGCAGCAGACTCCGTCTCACCCTCGATGGAGCTGACAGGCTCGAGGCTTGGTGCCGCAGCAGACCCCGTCTCACCCTCGACGGGGCTGACAGGCTCGGGGCCCGACGCCGCAACAACCTCGGCATGCGCATCCACCGGGTTGACGGGCTCGGCACCCGGGAGCGCGGCAGCCTCACCAAGAGGTGCCGAGGGCGCAGCGGACTCGACCGTGCTGGACGCTTCGGGCGAAGGGACCGCAGCCTCAACAGGCGCGGGGGCTGACGGAGCGGGAGGCTGCGCTGGCGCCACCGCAGGCGCTGCCTGAACGGGGCTCGGTGGAGCGCCCACGCCCTTCCCGGAAGCAGAGGCCGCAATCATCGCCTGGAGCAACGGCAGGGACATCTCGACCGTCGCAGCGGGCCGGGCAGTCCGCGAGGCGGAGGGAGAGGCGCGAAGCGGTGGCTCGGGCGGTCGCGGAACGTCCGCCTCTTCGGACGGTCCCGCCGGCTTGGGAGCCGGAGCCCTCGGCGGCGCGGGCTGCGTCTCCGCCACGGGCCGAGACAACGTCTCAGCGATCTGCTTCACGGGCCGGGCGAGCCACGACTCGAGCTCCGGCGGGAAGACATCCACCTTGCGCACGTCCACATCGAGCGCGGCAGTGGCCAGCTCGAACCCGGGAGAAGTCTCGGTGGGAGGAGGCTTGGGCTGCACGGGGATGAGCTTCAGCTCCTCCAGCACCTGCCGCGCCTGCGCATCCCGTCCCAGCCGGGCCGCCGCGCTCATGCACACCGAGGCCGCCGCCGTGAGCACCGCCTCGGAGGCCCCGGCCCCATGCATCACCCGGAGCCCATCCAGCCGCACGGCGAAGGCGCCGCCCGCGTCGCCCATCTGCTCCAGGTAGTTGGCGGCCTTGCCGTAGCTCTCGGCCGCGCGCGCCAGGTTGCGCATCTGCTCGGCCTGGATCCTCGCGCGCCAGCTGGCGGCCCGGGCTGCGCGGGCGTACTCCGCGCGCACGAAAGCCTCCTGCGCCTCGGTCTCCAGCGAGGCGACGAGCGCCTCCCACTTCCCGGTGCGCTCCAGCAGGTGCTGCAGCACCCGGCGCGAGCCGTGGTCCCCCGGGAACGAAGCCAGCAGCGACTCCAGGGCCTCGATGGCGCGAGGGAACTGCTCCACCCGGCGCAGTACGCGCGCCAGCTGCCGGTACACATCCCGGCGCACCGTGCCCTCCGCCTTGCCCACGGCGGAAGAGAGAATCGTGATGGCCGCCGCCTCGGTGCCGGCCCGGAGCGACACGGCGACGAGCGCCGCCGCGAGCCGCCGCGTCATGGGCAGGCTCCGGCTGGCGCGCACCAGCTCGCCAAAGGCCTTGGGGGCTTGCCGCTCCCTCAGCAGGCCCGAGGCCACCTGGAGGTGCTGCTCCACCTTGCCGGACACCGGGCCGTCGGCCTTCGCAGAGGCCGGATCCACGGCAAGCGTCTCCTGGCGAGCACCGGACTCTCCGGGCTCGGGACCACTCTTGCCGTTTCTCACGCCACCCATCGCTGGGGCAGTCTACACACGATGCCCGCTCCGGTCGTCACCGTCCTCCTGCCCGCCCGCAACGCCGAGTCCACCGTGGCCCGAGCCGTGGAGAGCTTGCTCGAAGGCACCCTGAGAGAGCTCCGGGTGCTGGCGGTGGATGACGGCTCCACGGACAGGACGCGAGAGGTTCTCCAGGGGCTGGCGACCCGGGACTCGCGGGTGGAGGTGCTGGACGGAGGGGGGCGGGGGCTGGTGGCGGCGCTCCAGTTGGGGCTCTCGCAAGCCACATCCCCCTACGTGGCCCGCATGGATGCGGACGACGAGGCACTGCCGCGCCGGTTGGAGGCCAGCGTGGTGGCCTTGGAGGCGGACTCCCACCTGGCGGGGGTGGGAACAGGAGTGGAGTTGTTCCGAGACGATCAACCTGTGAGCCCCTCGCTCCAGGCGTATGCAGCCTGGCTCAACGGGCTCACCACGGCCGAGGATCTCTGGAGGGCCCGCTTCATCGAGAGCCCCCTGTGCCACCCCTCTGTGTGCCTGCGGCGTGAGCCGCTCGTGGCCACCGGTGGCTGGGAGCACGGAGACTTTCCCGAGGACTACGCGCTGTGGCTCAAGCTGATTCACGCGGGGTATGGCCTGCGGAACCTGCCCGAGGTGCTGCTGCGCTGGCGCGACAGCTCGGGAAGGCTGACGCGGACGGATCCCCGCTACAAGGTGCGGCGCTTCACCTGGTTGAAGGCGCGCTACCTCGCGCTTGGACCCCTGGCGAACGGGCGGCCGTGCACCCTCTGGGGAGCGGGTCCAAGCGGGCTGACGATGACGCGCTTGCTGCGCGAGCACGGCATCTCCGTGCAGCGATTCGTGGAGGTGCACCCACGAAAGGTGGGCACCCGCATCCATGGAATTCCCGTGGTCTCGGGAGACGCGTTGGGGCCTCCAGACGAGGGGCTCCTGCTGGTGTGTGTCGGGGTTCGCTGGGCTCGCGAGGAACTCCGGTCCTGGCTCACGGATCGCGGCTGGGTGGAGGGCAAGGACTTCCTGTGCGTGGCATGAGGTGGGTGATCCCCTGCGGGGGATGAAGCGATTAAGATTGCGCCCAGGAGAGAGACCGCTGTCACTTCCCAAGACACAACCCACGACCACTGAAGCACCCACGGTCGATCCGATGACCCTGGATCAACTCCGGGCGTTGCAGTCCTCGCGCACGCCATCGCTCGTGGCGGACCTGGTGCGAGAGTTCTTCGCGAGTGCCACCGCTCGAATCGGCCGGATGCAGGCAGCCCTGGCGGCGGCAGACTTGAAGACCCTGGAGTTCGAGGCGCACGGACTCGCTGGAAGCTGTGGCGTGCTCGGAGTCATCCGCATGCGCATCTGCTGTCTCGAACTGGAGCAGTTGGCCAGCCGGGGCGCGCAGGAGCAGGTGCCCGCGGCCATCGACGAGGTGATCCTCCGCCTCGAAGAGGCTCGTCCCATCCTCACCGAGGCCGCGCGCCGCACCTGAGCGGCTCAGCCCGGAATGAGGCCGGAGGGCGCGGCAATCCCCGCCTGATCAAAGAAGCGCTGGAGATCCTCGGGCACAGGGGCTTCGAGGAGCAGACGTTGTCTCGTGTCCGGGTGTGCCAGCTGCAGGGCCTGCGCGTGCAGCAGGCACCGTGGCGCAGCGAGCCCCGCGGCCCGAGCCGCACCTCCATAACGTGCGTCTCCCAGGATGGGCGTTCCCAGCGCCGTAAGGTGCGCGCGGAGCTGATGCGTCCGTCCAGTCTGCGGCAGCAGCTCCACGAGGCAGAACGCCTCGCCCGCGTACAACCTCCGGAAGTGGGTGAGGGCGGGCAGGCCGTTCGCGGTACGGCTCGCGCGCCACCGCCCTGGGCGGGACGGATCCTTCGAGAGCGGAAGATCCACCGAGCCCGACTCGGGAAGCCCGGGTCCCGTGGCCGCCAGGTAGCGCTTGCGCGCGTGGCCCTCGCGAAACTCGGCCGCCAGCGCACTCGTGGCCTGCGCCGTCTTTCCAAAGACGGTGACACCCGAGGTCTCTCGATCCAACCGGTGCACCAGCCCCGCGGGCGAGCCCAGCCGTGCGCTCACGAGATCCACCAGGCTGCCGCCGACGCGCCCCTCCGTGGGCTGCGCGGTGATGCCCGCGGGCTTGTCCACGGCGATGAGCGCCGCGTCCTCGAGCAAGACGGTGAACGGCGGGGGCGGAGGGGGCGCTTCGAGCGGGCTTTGCCCCCCCTCTTCCAGCACCACCGCCACCACCTGGCCGGCGCGCAGGCGGGCCTCGGGGTCCCGGCAGCGGCGGCCCGCGAGGTACACGGCTCCCGCCTCCACCAGGGCCCGCGCCTGCGCCACGGGCATGCCCAGCTCGGCCGCCACGGCCTCCACCACGGAGCGGCCCACCTGGGCGCCCTCGGCCTGGAAGGTCCGCCGCTTCACGGGGTGTCCTCGTGCCTCGCGGATGTCATGTGGCGGCACTCTATGCCTGGAGCCCCTTCCCTGCCGCTCACTTCCTGTTAGCGTGCGCCCGCCATGGACCGTCCCGTGCACTCCCTTCGTGCGAGGCTGGACGATTTCCTCGCCGAGCTGGCCACCCTCCACTACCGCTACGGCGCGGGACTCGCCACGGAGCTCCCTGTGGGGGCCCTCCACGCCAGCTTCCCCGAGCTCTCCTCCCCCGACACCTTCGCCGCCGCCACCGAGGCGCTGGAGAAGGCACGCTCCAAGAATGACGTGCTCGCCGTGCGTCGCCTGCAGCTGCTGCGCGAGCTGGTCGCCGGACAGGTGGAGGATGCCCTCGCCGCACGCGACACCGAGGCCGTGGCGAAGCTGGAGGCCCAGGCCAGCCTGCCCATCGATGAGGAGACGCTCAGCTTCGGCGAGGCGCTGTCCCAGCTCCCCCGCGAGCCCCAGCGCGGCCGCCGGGCCCTGCTGGAGCGGGCCGTGGGCAACTTCCTCTGGAACGAGCGCGGCCGCTACGGCGCCCGCCGCGAGGCCGCGCTCCGGACCACCGAACGCCTCGGCGCGAAGAGCTACCCCACCCTCTTCCAGGAAATCTCCGGCATCGCCCTCGACAAGCTCACCGAGGCCGCCGAGGAGACGCTCCGGAAGACAGAGGATGCCTACCGGGACGTGCTCGGCTACGTGCTGCGCAAGGTGGAGCCCACCCTGCGCCCCCTGCCCTCGGGAGATGCGCGGCGGCATGACCTCCAGGCCGCGCTGCGAGCGCCGTGGATGGACGCCTTCTTCCGGCGCGAGGACCTGATGCCGGCGGTGACGCGCTGGCTGAACGAGTGGAACCTCTCCCCCTCGGCCAACGGGCGCATCCGCGTGGACGACGAGCGCCGCGAGGGCAAGGCGCGCCGTCCCTTCGTCGCCGCCGTGCGCGTGCCAGACGAGGTACGCCTCGTCATCCACCTGGAGGGCGGGATGGATGCGCTGGGCGGCCTGCTGCACGAGTACGGCCACGCCCAGCACCTGGCCCACATCTCGGAGACGGCCCCGGTGGAGCTGCGCCGCCTGGGGGATGCCTCGGTGACGGAGGCCTACGCCGCGCTCACCGAGCGGCTCCTGCTCTCTCCGGAGTGGCTCAAGCGCTACCTGCACCTGCCCACCGCCACCGCGGAAGACTCGGTGCGGCTGGCGGCGTTCCAGGCGCTCGCGGTGCTGCGGCGGCACTGCGCGAAGCTGACCTACGAGCTGTCCCTCTTCACGCGCGGCCCCTCGGAGGAGCGCGCCGAGGAGTACGCGGCAGGCCAGCGTCGGGCGCTCTTGGTGGAGCCGCACCCGGGCTTCTTCCTGTTCGACGTGGACGCCCAGCTGTACTCGGCGCGCTATCTCCGAGCGTGGGCGCTGGAAGCACGCCTCACGGCCCGGCTCATGGAGCGCTTCAACGAGGACTTCTGGCGCAACCCCTCCGCCAGCACCTGGCTCAAGGGGCTGTTCTCACGGGGAGGCACCGACGACGCGGAGGCGCTCTCCACGGAGGTGAGCGGCACGGGACTCTCCGTTCCCGAGGCGGGAGCCCGCCTCGTGGCCATACTCAACGGGTAGACCCGGCTGCGGGACTACTTCTTCTTGCGCAGCGCGCGGACGATCTTGTCCTTCGCCGCGTTGCCCGAGGACGTCGTCTTCTCGCTGGCGCGGGCGGCGGCCACCTGCGGCTTGCTGCCCGACTTCGTCTGACCCGTGCGAGCGCGCATCGCCTTCATCAGCTGCATCTCGATGACGAGCAGCTCGTCGGCCAGCTCCTCGTTGTCGCCCGCGGCGCGAGGCAGCGGAGCCGTCTTGCTGGGCGCGCCAGCACCATGGCGCATCCGCAACGCCTTCTCCTCCGTGGACGTCAGGGTGCGCGTCTTCTCCAGCGCCGCCTTGACCTCCTTCGCCGTCACCGTGGTGCTACCAGCCTTGCGCTCCATCTCCGCTCCCTTGAAGTGACGCCACCTGAACACATGAGCATGTCAGACGCGTCTGGGCCGCAACTGTTGGGGATTCTAGAAGACGCAAGTGATCGGTCAAATTTTCTTCCAACAGGTTGATCCCCAGATGTAGCGGGCGAACGCTCTCGCTCCAGGGGAAGCCCTGTTCCAGGAGAGCCGGGCCGGGGCTCCTGACGCACTCGAAAGCACGGCGCTCTCAGAGGGAAAAACCCTGCATAGCGCACCCTGCGCCCGAGGAGAAATCCCTGGCCGCCCGGCGTGCGCCACAAAGCAGACAGCCAGGCCACCCTGACGGGTAGGACCTGGCTGCGCGCACTTCAACCTACATCAAAAGATTCCGCTCTGCGCGGCTACTGGCGGTCGCCCTCGTCCTCGTCGGGGACGGCATCGGCGGCAGGGACACCGGCATCGGTCCCGCCCTTGGCGCGGGGGATGCCGAAGCGGTCGAGCGCGTCGGCGATGCCCTCGGGCTTGTCGGCGTCGGGGAGGAACTTCTCGGGGGGCTGGAGCTTGGGGTCCTGGCCAATCTCGGTGACGGCGGACTCCAGGGACATGCGCAGCTCGGCGGTCTCGGGTGTCTTGTCCGCGGGCACCGAGAGGTTTCCATCCAGCCGGACCTTGAGGACCACGGAGGTGGCCGCATCCACCAGCACCTCGCCCTCCAGGCTCTTGGGGACGCGGTGCTCGAAGAAGGCGAGGCGGCGGCGCGTGGTCTCATCGCGGCCGTTCTTGGGCTCCAGCATGGACGGCAGGTTGCGAGAGCCCGTCGGGTGGGCCTCGGGGCCGAGCTTCACCTGGTAGCGCCACGCGGTGCGGCCCTCGTAGGTGACGGTGCCCTGGGGCGCCAGCTGGATGCGGCCCTGGAAGAGCGCGTCCATGTCGCGCATGGCGCTGGTGAGCTCCGTGCGGGTGCGCTCGCCCATGCCGCGGTCGCGCAGACGCTGGCGGAAGGTGCCGTAGCGGTTGCGGGCAAACACCTTGCCGCCCACGCGGAGCACCTCGAGTCCCTGGTCGCGATTGTTCTCCAGCAGACCGTGGAAGTCGCCGCTGACACCCCCGGGGCCGGCGCGGAAGGTGCGCGTCTCGGAGATGCGCACGGGCGGGGTCTCCTGGGTGGTCCACTCGAAGTCGATCTTCGCCTTGTAGGCATGGGGCCCGAGGCGCTCGGTCATCTCGGCGGCCTCCATGCCGAGGATGCGGCGGGCGACGTAGGGGTTGTCGGCCACGTCCTCGGGGGCGAGCTTCTCGGCGGCCGAGGCCACCGCCTTGGGCGGGTCCTCGGGCGAGAAGATGCGCTGCTTGGCGGCCTTATCGACGGGATCGGTGCAGGCGGCGGCAGTGAGCGCCAGTACGGCAATGAATGCGGACCTCTTGAGACGGCTCACAGATCCTCCGACGAAAGGGCAGCGCAAGTTATGTGGCGCGTACAGAGGCGGCAAGCGCCCCTTGCGCTCCGCTGTGCAAGGGATAGAACGCCCCCCACACATGCAGAACCTGCGCGACAAACTCCTGAAAGCAGGCCTCGTATCCGAGGATGAGGCCAAAAAGGCAGAGGCGAGCGCCCCGGCCCCCCGCCGCCCGCCCCCTGCCCAGACCCAGCGCACCGAGGGCAACGCACCTCGGAGGGACGACCGGCCTCCGCGCCGGGACGACCGGGACCGGCCTCCGCAGCGCCGGGACGACCGCCCGCAGCGCCGGGACGACCGCCCGCCTCCTCGCCGCGAGGGTGGTGGCCGCCCGCAGCATGGCCGGCCTGCCCCGGTGGCGGCGGCGGAGAAGCCGATCCCCAAGCTTCCTCCGCTGCCGGGCTCCAAGGAGTACCAGCGCATCGAGTCCAAGAAGCAGATGGAGTTGGACAAGGCGCTGCGGGAGCTGGTGCTCGGGGCGCAGGTGGTCACCGAGCCGGGCGAGACGGCGTTCTACTTCATGACGCGCAAGGGGAAGCTGCGGCGGCTGGAGCTGACGCCGGCGCAGGCCAAGCAGCTCGAGGACGGAGCGCTGGCGGTGGTGGAGCGTCCAGAGCCGGCGCAGATCGAGCACTCCCTGGTGCCTGCGGCGACGGCGGAGCAGATGTTCGCTCTCTCGAAGAAGTCGGTGCGGTTCCTGAACCGCACGGAGAGCCCCATCGGCTTCATGAGCGACGACGACGTGAAGGCGCAGCAGGCGGCCGAGGCCGCGGGCACGGCACCGGAGATTCCGGACGAGCCCGAGGGCGGAGAGGGTTCGGCCGAGGCCGCCGCGCCGCCCCCCGAAGGCAGCGCGCCCGAGGGTGGAAGCTCGGAGCCGCAGGCGCAGTAACGGCTCCCCTGGGACGCTCACCGTGGGCTGCCGTGAACCGGCAGCTCGCGGAAGGCGAAGTGGAGAGAGGGGTGTCCCGTGAAGGAGCTAGCGTCTCTCGCCCGCATGGATGGCATGGCTCAAGCGGAGCTATGCGCGCGGGGGGAGGTCTCTGCGGAGGAGTTGCTCGATGCGTGCATGGTGCGCATCGAGGCGCTGAATCCGCTGCTGCGCGCGGTGGTCACGGTCGAGCGTGAGCGCCGCCGTCCGGCAGGCGCGGGGCCGTTCTCCGGGGTGCCGTTCCTGGTAAAGGACTCGACGCCGTGGCCAGGGCTGCGGTGGTCGTGGGGTTCTCGGCTGTTCGCGGCCCAAGCCGCTCATCAACAGACGCCGCATGGCAGGCGGCTCGTGGAGTCAGGGCTCGTGTGCGTGGGCAAGAGCGCGATGTCGGAGTTCGGCCTGCTGGCCAGCACCGAGACGCTGCTCGAGGGCGTGACCCACAATCCGTGGGATCTTTCCTGCTCAGCAGCAGGCTCGTCCGGAGGGAGCGCGGCGGCGGTGGCGGCGGGGCTCGTTCCGCTCGCGCACGCGAATGATGGGGGCGGTTCGATCCGAATGCCCGCGTCGGCGTGCGGTGTCTTTGGCTTCAAGCCGAGCCGTGGCCGTACGGTGTCAGCGGGAATGCGGGGCACTGACTTTGGAGACATGACGAGCGACCACTGCATCAGCCGCTCGGTGCGCGATAGCGCGTTGTTCCTGTCGCTCACCGAGGATCGCTCGAGCGGCATGCCCGTCGGCTTCGTGCGAGAGCCCATCACACGCAAGCTGCGCATCGTGACCTGGACGCGGACAGTGCTGGGCACGGAGCCGGAGCCACCGGTGCGCCGCGCCTATGAGGAGGCAATGACGCTGCTCTCTGAGCTCGGTCACGTTCTTGAGCCTATCGAGCCCCCTCTCTTCAGCGGTCCGGAGTTGGGAGACGCCTTCTTCCTCGTCGCGGGTGCGGCGGTGGCGAGCATCATCGACAGAATCGACCAGACACGGGGCGTACCCGTGCAGACCGAGGAGCTCGAGCCCTTCACCTGGGCGCTGGTGGAGACCTTCCTCTCGCGCGGGCCCGATGCATTGCTGCATGCGCGGGCTGTCTTTGCCCAGGCAGTGCGCACCTATTTGGAGACGACCCGAGGCTACGACGTGGTGCTCACGCCAACGCTCGCCACCGAGCCCTGGCGCATCGGGCACCTGTCACCCGTGCTGAAGCGTGAGGAGCTGATCCGCCGCACAGCGCGGACCAACGGCTACGCGCCCATCCACAACATCGCTGGGTGCCCGGCGATGTCAGTGCCTCTCCACTTCTCGGAGAGCGGGCTGCCCATCGGCATCCACTTCGCTGCGGCTCCCGGCGCCGACGCGTTGCTCCTGAGTCTCGCGTATCAACTCGAAGAGGCGCGCCCATGGAAGGACTGCTGGCCGCCCTACTCGATCCCTACCCTCTTCTGAGGTTCCTCCGGGACGCAGGCTGTCAGCCCCGTACCGGCAGTTCGCGGAAGGCAATGTCCTGCTCGTAGCCCAACCGCCGCACTGCCTGGACGAAGCGCTCGGTGCAGATGACCGACGTCAAAAAGTCCTCCAGCCGGAACAAGTCCTGGTCTTGCGGCAGCGTGGCTGCATCCAGGATGAGTTCTTCCTCTGGAGGGCGTTTCCACCCCTTGCGTTCACACTTCGGGCATGGGGCGGGACGGTCCGGGGGCAAGCAGTCCGGATGAACGTGTCCCCGCGGAAGCAACTCCATCTCCAAAAGTTCAGGCGGGTTCTTCTTGCGAAAACGCAGCTGGGTACGGCAGCCCTTCAGACCACGAAGTCCCTCGGCCTGGAGGTGCTCCAGCGGCTCGCGCCGCATCAGCAGATTCCACGGATGTGCCAAGGTGAGCGGACCGAATTCCCCCTGAGCAGAGCCCGTCATGGGCCCCAAACCGGTCCCGGGCCAGAGATGAACGCCGGGAGGAGCTAGCGACCGCACCTGCTCGCGCAAGCGCTCAAATTCCGCATAGTCCTCCTGGAACCCTCCATACTTCTTCTGCTCGTCTACTGGCATCTGAGATAGATCCACCGAGGGATAGGCATCCGCAGCGGTGGACCAGATGGCCTGACACGCTGGGCATTGAATTCCGGGCAGGCTCCACTTGCGCGCGTCCGTATGCTCGCCCGAGTACCGCGGGTCTGGAACGCCTTGCACCGAGTAGAATCGCATGGCGCCTCAATATCCCGGCGGCAGAGGTGGCGGCAGCTTCCAATAGGGCACAATGGGCCCGAACAACTCGAACTCGTAGATAAGCTGCCCGGCGTACCGAAAAATCTCTTCCTTCGTCGCGTCGCCGTTATCGAAGATCCACTTTCTCCAGGCGGCATTCCACGGCCCTCCACGCTCGCCCCGGTGGATGCTCCGGTGCTTCTCCACTTCCAGCGGGATTGTGTATTCGTCGATGTCGATTTTCTTCCCTTCGAACCACTCCCGGGAGGCCTGCGGGAAGATGTGGTGCTTCTCGTGAGGCTTTCGGCGCTCTTGCTCCGCCTCCTTGAGCGCCTGGATCTGGCTTGGCAGCAGGGGCGGCTTGTGCCGCCACGGGATGATGAACACCGGCCGCTTGTCCTGCGGCAGTTCCTGCGCACTTCCCCAGTTCCTCTGCGCGCCGCCCCCAACGATGGGAAGTGACAGTCCCCCTCCCCTGGTAAGGAGCACGCTTCCCGCCGGGAGGTGTTCCTGAACCTCACGGCATCGGTACAGTCCACACTGCCCACCGCCACACAGCGGCGTCAGGCTGCTCTCATCCGCGCAGGCCTCGTCGAACGAAAAGGCCTCGAATGCAACCTCACACCCGAGATTCTCCCCTTCAGAGATAGGGAGCGTCGCGCAGGCCGCCAGGAAACCAGCCGCCCACAGCCAGAGCCATCGCATTGAAAGCCATCCCATCAGTTGAACGCGTCAATGCCCGTGATGGCCTTGCCCAGCACCAGCGTGTGCACCTCGTGCGTGCCCTCGTAGGTGAACACGCTCTCCAGGTTCAGCATGTGCCGCACCGGCGGGTATGCGTCCGTGATGCCGTTGGCTCCGTAGATGCCCCGCGCCGTCCGCGCGATCTCCAGCGCCGCCTTCACGTTGTTGCGCTTGGCCAGGCTCACCATCACTGGCGTCACCTTGCCCTCGTCCTTCAGCCGTGCCACCCGCAGCCCCAGCAACTGCGCCTTGACGATCTCCTGGAGCATGTCCGCCAGCTTCTCCTGCGTGAGCTGGTAGCCCGCGATGGACTTGCCGTCGAACTGCACGCGCGACAGCGCGTACTCCCGCGCTCCCTCGAAGCACGCAATGGCTGCCCCCGTCACCGCGAATGAAATCCCCAGCCGCGCGTTGTTGAGGCACGACAGAGGCCCCTTGAGCCCCGTCACCTTCGGCAGCACGTTGCGCTCCGGTACACGGACATCCTGAAAGGACAGCTCGCTCGTCACCGAGGCCCGCAGCGAGAACTTCCCCGGAATCTCCCGCGCCGTGAACCCCGGCATCCCCTTCTCCACCAGGAAACCTCGGACGGACTCGGCGCCCCCCTCCTCCGTCTTCGCCCACACCACCGCCACATCCGCGATGGCCCCGTTGGTGATCCACGCCTTGCTGCCGTTGAGCACCCACGTGTCCCCATCCTTGCGCGCCCGCGCCTTCATCCCGCCCGGGTTCGAGCCGAAGTCCGGCTCCGTCAGCCCAAAGCACCCGATGATGCGGCCCTGCGCCATGCCCGGCAGAAAGCGCTGCTTCTGCTCCTCGCTGCCGTAAGCGTGGATGGGGAACATGCACAGCGAGCCCTGCACCGATGCGAACGAGCGCAGCCCCGAGTCCCCTCGCTCCAGTTCCTGGAGAATCAGCCCGTAGCTCACCGTGTTCATCCCCGCGCAGCCGTACCCCTGGAGGTTGGCGCCCAGCACTCCCAGCTCCGCCAGGCCGGGGATGAGGTGCGCGGGGAAGGTGCCCTCTCGGAAGTGCTGGCCGATGATGGGCAGCACCTTCTCGTCCACGAAGCGAGCCACCGTGTCCCGCGCGGCTCGCTCCTCGTCCGTCAGCAGCTGGTCGATCAGGAGCAGGTCGGTGATCTCCGCGCGCGGCATGGCTCTTCCTCGGGGGTGAAGGGATGCGCGGCTTCTAACATGAGGGACGCGGCTGCCCGCTCGCGCTGGGAGTAGGCAGAGGTTCCGCCGACCAGCCGCGCGTGAAGGTGAGCATGTGCGCCCGCAAAAACCGACATTCACGATTAAACATGCAACTGATTTTTCCAAGATTCGTCGGAGTCCTGCAGCATCCTCCCGCCCTCAGTTCAACGGGAGGTCCCCCATGCACCGGCCGCCACACCCCAAGCTTGTCCTGTTGTTGTGCACTCTGATCGCCTGCAGTTCCACCGAGCCCTCCGAAACTCCGGAGCAGGCTCGCCCCTCGGAGCCTGCCCCCCACCTCGCCCCAGGCAAGGCCGTATCTCAGCGGGCCCTGACCACGACGGTCTCCACCTGGTCCTCCGCCGGCTTTCTGGGGACCACGCGCGCCAATCACACCCTCACAGCGCTCCTTGATGGGAAGGCCGTGGTCACTGGTGGCATGACCCGCAGCGGCAACCGGATGAACTCCCTGAGCAGCGTGGAGCTCTATGACCCGGCCACGCGGAGTTGGAGCTTCGCCGGCAACCTGCAGACCACGCGCTATAGCCACACCGCCACGGCGCTGCCCAACGGCAAGGTGCTGATCGCGGGCGGCACCAATGGCGGCACGGCGGGCTCGGCGGAGCTGTATGACCCAGTGACGAAGACTTCGACCGCCGCCGCCTCGATGCGCACCGACCGCTACGGCCACAAGGCGACGCTGTTGCCGTCGGGCAAGGTGCTCGTCACCGGCGGCTACAGCAACTATGGCAGCGGCGCGCTCTCCACCGCGGAGGTGTATGATCCCGCCACCAACACTTGGACCCTCACCGGTCCCATGCTCACGATCCGCTACCCGGGGCACTCCGCGACGCTGCTGGCCTCCGGCAAGGTGCTGGTCGTCGGCGGAGCGCAGAGCATCGCCGCCGGCACTGCCGAGGTGTACGACCCGGCCACCAACTCCTGGAGCGCCGTCGCGACCCTCCATGAGGCTCGCAGCGGCCACGCCGCCGCGCTGCTGCCCTCGGGCAAGGTGCTGATCACGGGTGGGAGTTCGCCCAACGGCAACAGCGCCGAGGTGTACGACCCGGCCACCAACTCCTGGAGCCCGACGGGCAGCATGAGCAAGGCTCGCGCCTCGTTTGCCGCGACGACCACGCCCTCCGGCAAGGTGGTCGTCACCGCGGGCGATTACTTCCTCTCCAGCACCGAGATCTATGATCCCGACACGGGCACCTGGAGCAGCGCGGGCACCCTGTCGACCCTGGGCGGCTATGGCCGGACGGCGGTGCTGCTGAGCTCCGGCGAGGTGCTGGCGGTGGGTGGCGACACAGGCCCCTACTTCAGCGCGAGCGCGGAGCTGTACGGTCCCGCCACCGTGAGCTGGGCCTCCACGGGAGCCATGACCACCGTGCGCTCCTCCACCCCCGCGACGCTGCTTCCGTCCGGGAAGGTGCTCGTGGCGGGCGGCGGTCAGACCTATGCCCTGGGCAGCAACACCCTCCTCTCTTCGGCCGAGCTGTACAATCCCACCTCCGGCACCTGGAGCCCCACGGCTTCGATGGCCGTGCCCCGCTACCAGCACACGGCGACCCTGCTGCCTTCGGGGAAGGTGCTCATCGCGGGCGGTGCTGGCCCGGACGGCCGGTACGCCTCCGCGGAGCTCTATGATCCCACTTCGGGCACCTGGAGCCCCACTGGCTCGATGGCCTTCGCTCGCTCCTACCACGCGGCGCTGCTGCTGCCGTCGGGCCAGGTGCTGGCCGTGGGCGGTGGCGGCTCGTCGAGCTCGAACCTGAACTCTGTGGAACTGTACGATCCGGCCAGCGGCACCTGGAGCGCCGAGGGCGCCCTGCTCACCGGCCGCTTCGGCGTGAAGCTCGTCCTCCTGGCGTCCGGCAAGGTGCTGGCGATCAGCGGCTCTGGCCCCAATGGCCCCTTGGCCTCGGCCGAAGTGTTCGATCCCGCCACGCACACGTGGACTGCCACGGGCGCGCTGTCATCGGCCCACCTGTACGGCGTGGCCTCGCTGCTGCCCTCGGGCAAGGTGCTCGTGGCGGGCGGCTACAACGCGAGCTACATCCCGGTGGCTACCGCCGAGGTGTACGATCCGGCCACCAACCAGTGGAGCGCCCTCCAGCCCCTGAGCGCGGCTCGCTTCGATGCTTCGGCGGATCTGCTGCCCTCGGGCAAGGTGCTCGTCACCGGCGGGCGAAACAGCTCCACGGACTTCCCCTCTTCCGAGTGGTACGACGAGAGCACGGGCTCCTGGCACTCCGCGGACCGGATGGCCCAGGCCCGCAGCACCTACAGCACCGTGCAACTCGCCTCCGGAAAGGTGCTGGCGGTGGGCGGCAACAGCGGCGGCAACAGCGTGGCCTCGGCGGAGCTGTACGCCGAGGAGGCTCCGCCGCAGACCTGCGCCTCGCAGCCTCCGGTGCTCACGGTCAACGGCGGCTCCCCGCTGGTCCTGGAGTGCCGCCGGAACACGGCCTACAGCGATCCGGGCGCTCAGGCCGTGGATGGGTGTGGCAACGCGATCACGGTGCACGCGTACAACACGGGCACGGACTCTTCCGGACCGGGCCCCTTGCTGCAGTACGAGGGTGAGTACACGGTCTCCTATTCCGCGTGGGATGCGGGGGGCCAGACGGTGGATGCCGCCCGCACGGTGATCGTGAATGACTCGACGCCGCCGACGCTGACGCTCGTGGGCGCCTCATCCATCGTGCACACGTGCAACACCCCGTGGCAGGACCCGGGCGTGGTGGCGACCGACGCGTGCTACGGCAACATCACGAGCTGGGTGTGGCGCACGGGCGAGGTAAATGCCTGGGCCGTCGGCACCTACACGCTGCTGTACAATGTGACGGATGGAGGCGGAAACCGCGCCCCGCCCGTGACGCGCACCGTGCAGGTCGTCAACTGCCCCTGGTAGTCCCCGAGTATCGCTGACACGGGTGGGCGCCTCGGCTCCTCAGCGCAAGCCGTCGAGCTTGCGATGGAGGAGGCCGGGGCGCTCCCGCCTGACGAAGCCCTCCCTCACCGTCCTGCCGCGATCGCGGACCCGACGAACGCGCAGACCTTCTCGAAGCCCTTCGGCGCGGGGAGCAGCGTGGGGCTCGCCTCTCCCCACTGCGTGATGCCGTTTGGCAGCAGCCTCCGGAGATCATACCGGGCGCCCCGGAACTCGAACTCCTGGCTCCAGATGAGCGACGCCGTGAAGACGTTGAGTGCCAGCAGTCCTTGCTGGGGCTGAGGGCTGGAGAAGGTCGCACCCATGACGACGCTGACCCGGCGGAACCTCGCGATGGGCTCTCCCTCGGAGAAAGAGCTGGGCTGATCAAAGGACGCGCCCGGGTGACGCTTGAGGTACAGGGTGAACTCACCCGTTGTGTCGAGCCCCAGGGAGATGTCCCCGTTGGTCACGGGCTGGGCCGTGAACGGCGCCGACCGGAAGGTGAAGAAGGCGGTCTTCTCGCTGGGCTTGCCATCGAAGAGATCCCCCTCGATCCCCTGGAGATGGAGGAAGTAGCCCAGGTCCTGCGTCGTCTGATCGGCCGCCGTATAAAACCGGCCCGTCACGTACCACGCGACGCTGGCAGTCCTCACAAGCTCCATCATTTCGCCCTCCGGGTGCGGGGTGATCTCTCGGGGCTGATATTAGGACTCCCGCGACCGCGCCATGACAGAACCATGGCAAGTAGGCTCAGGGTCGGCCCGGCCGAGGGCCTCGGCGGAACATGAAGCGCAGCGCCCGGGGCAGGCGCCTTCGCCAGGCCCTCTCGTTGTGATCCGCGCCAGGGTCCGGCCGCCACCACAGCTGGCTCCGGGAGTAGCCCCGCGCTCGGAGCTCCCCGGCGAGGGCTTCGGCGGGCGGCAGCATCCGGCCCTCCGCCTCGCGCCCTCCGCAATCCATGTAGATGCGGCTGAAAGGAGGGCGCTCACGGTGGCGCAGGGACTCGAAGATCGCGAAGTTCCCCACCCAGCAACTGGGTGACAGCGCGAGCGCTCCACCGAAGAGGTGTGGGAACGCGAAGTGGGCGTGGAGTGCCAGCAGTCCGCCCCAGGAGGCTCCGCCCACCACCGCTCCCAGCGCCCCTTCCGGGAGGAGGAAGCGCTCTCGCGTGCGAGGCACCACCGCGTGGGCCACCCAGTCGAGGAAGGCATCGGCGCGTCCGCCTCGGCCCTCGGTGGGCCAGGGCGTCAGCTCGTCCTCCCGCTCGGCCCAGGAAGTACCGCTCGGAATGGCGACCACCAGCGGGGCCACGTTCCAACGTGGGTCCATCCCCTCGATGGCCTCGTGGACGAACCACCCCTGGTCCTGTCCCGGAGGGCCCTCGAAGACGTTCTGCCCATCGAAGAGGAAGAGTGCAGGCGTGGGCACCTGCGGATCGAAGCGGGACGGCACGAAGACGCGCACCTCCCGGCCCGCAAAGCCCGGAGGCTCCATCCAGCCGAGCGACTCGAAGTGGAAGGGTCCTGATGCCATGGAGGGTTAGTAGCGTATCCTGCCGCGCCATGACGACTCCCAGGAAGACGGCGGTGGTGACGGGCGCCAGCCGCGGCATTGGCCGCGCCTTGGCGCTGGCCTTCGTTCAGCAGGGCTATGACGTGTGGGCCCTGGCACGCTCGGCCGAGGCGCTCGAGAAGCTCAAAGCCGAGGCCGGTGACGCCCTGCGCCCCCTGCCGCTCGATGTGACGGATGAGGCGGCGCTCCTGGCCGCCTGCCGCGCCATCCTCCAGGCTGGCGCACCCCACGTGCTCATCAACAACGCGGGCATCTCCGTCTCCGCGCCGCTGGCGAAGACCCGCACCGAGGACCTGGCCCGTGTCATGGCCATCAACGTCACGGCGCCCTACCTCTTCTGCCGCGAGCTCATGCCCGCCATGGCCACCGCCGGCGGCGGCCGCGTCATCAACATCGGCTCCATCGCCTCGGTGCGCGGCGCCGCGTACACATCCGCCTACTGCGCCTCGAAGCACGCCCTGCTGGGCATCACCCGCTCGCTCGCGGTGGAGTTCGCGCGCAAGAACGTGACGGTGAACCAGGTGAACCCCGCCTGGGTGGAGACCGACATGCTTGCCCAGACTGTCTCCACCATCAGCAAGACCTCGGGCCGCACCGAGGTGCAGGCGCGCGAGACGCTCGCGGCCATGAACGCCACGGGCCGCATGATCCAACCCGAGGAAATCGCGGCAACGTGCCTCTTCCTCGCCTCGGACGCGGCGGCGAGCATCACCGGCACGGCGATCGCGCTTAGCGCGGGCGACTTCGGCGGCTGAGCCGCCCTCCACAGTGTCAACTACTTCACTGATCTTCCTCCCGGCGCGGAGCTCGAGGGACTCGCTCGAAACAGGCGAGGAGGCGTTCAGTAGGAGAAGATAGGCCCCAGCAACAACAGGGGGTCTTCACATGTCCAAGCTGTCCTCGGCGCGCGCCATGCGCCTTCGCGGCAAGCGCGCTCACGTCACCCACCGCACGTCCGCCGTCCTCCGCTCCACCCTCCTCCTCTCCCTCCTGGCACTGCCCGCGGCCGCCGGCACCGTGAAGGGCACGATCCCCGTCGCCGATGATCAGGAGGCGCAGCGCACGGTCATCTACATCGAGGAGGTTCCCGAGGGCAGCCTCCCGCCGCCTCCCTCCACGCCCATCAAGCTCTCCCAGCGCGGCGCCCGCTTCTCTCCAGCCGTGATGCCCTTGTTCAAGGGCACCTCCGTGGACTTCACCAACGATGACTGGGTCACCCACAACGTCTTCTCCAAGTCCAAGGTGAAGTCGTTCGACCTGGGGCTCTATGGGAAAGAGCAGTCCAAGGTGCTGAAGTTCGACGAGCAGGGCCGGGTGGACATCTTCTGCACCATCCACCCGCGGATGAGCGCTGTGATTCTCGTGCTCCAGAACCCGTACTTCACCAAGCCCTCGGAGGACGGCAGCTTCACGCTGACGAATGTGCCCGCAGGCGAGTGGAAGCTGCGCGTCTACCGGCCAGGCGATGAGAAGGGACCCGTGACCGTGAAGGTGACCGCCAAGGGTACCGCCGAGGTGAAGCTCTGAGGCGCCGCGCCTAGAGCTTGTAGCGGCGCACCATGGCGCGCACCTCGCCCGAGGCCGCCGAGAGCCGCGAGGCGGCCTGCTCGGTGGCCTGCAGGCGCGTCACCGTCTCCTGCGAGAGCGAGGACAAATCCTTCAGCGCATCGAAGAGCTGGGCAATGCCCACGTCCTGGCGGCTGACCGTCTCGGCGATCTCCCGGACGGCCACGCCGTTCTCGTGCACCAAGCTGGCCAGGGCGCGCAGGCTCTCGCCCGTGGCGCGCACCTGGGACAGGCCGCCCTCCACCTCACGCGCGCCGTTCTCGCTCGTCTCCACCGTGTTGGAGATGGCCACGCGAATGTCCTCGAGGATCTCCTGCACCCGCGCCGTGGCACCCACGGACTGGTCCGCCAGGGTGCGGATCTCCCGGGCCACCACCGCGAAGCCCTTGCCGTGCTCGCCGCTGCGCACCGCCTCGATGGCGGCATTGAGCGCCAGCATGTTGGACTGGTCCGCCAGGTCCTTCACCGTCTGCGTAATGCCGCCGATCTGCAGCGTGCGCTGCTGGAGCTCGTGGCTGGTGAGGGCGATCTGGTCCACCTGATCGCGGATGAAGGTGAGGCCCCCCACGCTGCTCTCGATGGCGCGCTCACCGGCGCGGCCCAGCGAGTCGGCGCGCTCGGCCCCCTTGAGGATCGCCTGCGCGCGCTGGGCGGCCAGCTGCGAGCTGCGCTGCAGCTCCTGCGCCGTCACCTGCGTCTCGTAGAGCGCGGAGGCCTGGCGGGTGGCGGTCCGGTTCTGGGCCGCGGCGTCCGAGGAGAGCTGGGAGCCCGCGTGCTCCAGCTCGGCGGCCGAGGCGTCCAGTACCAAGAGGATCTCTCGCAGCTGGTCCATCATCCGCCCGAACGAAGTGGCCAGCTCGCCAATCTCGTCCTGCGAGTTCACCTCCAGCGTCCCTCGGAAGTCCCCCTCGGCCACCACGCGCGCGGTGGCGGCGGTGAGCTGCCGCAGCGGCCCCGTCACCCGCCGGACGATGAGGAAGCCCAGCAGCCCGGCCCCGAGCGCGGCCCCGGCGCCCAGCTCCATGAGCGACAGCAGCGTGGCGCGGTAGCGGGCCAGCTCCTCGTCCGCGCTGCGCGTGAGCACCAGCCGCAGGCCCTCGCCCATCTCCATCTGCGTCACCAGGATGCGCGAGCCCCCCCGCTCCAGGAAGTGCGGTGAGTCCCCCACTTCGGGCAGGGCCTTGAGCACCTCTTCCGCGCTGGCCGAGTGCAGGCTGTTGGCGCTCACCCCGTCATCCAACAGCAGCAGGGCCTCCGCGCCGCCCTGCTCCCGCAAGCGCCTGAGCAGGTTCTCCCCCACCTGGACCCCAAGGACGAGGTACCCGACGGTGCGCCCGTTGGCCTCGACGGCCTGGATGACGCTCCAGTAGGGGACCTGCTCGACCACGAGCGGCCCGGGCTGCTTGCGGTCGAGCAGCGCGGACACGTCTCCGGGAGGCGTGCCCGAGAGGCTGCCCGCGCGGACCTTGCCTTTCGGCCCGGTGAGCAGCAACAGGTCCACGCCAATCAGCCCGCGCTGCTCCGCGGCGATGCCCTCCAGCGTCTCGCGATCCATGCCCTCGCTGGCGAGCACTGCGCGCAGCGCGGGGCCATTGACGGCGCCGTGGGCCGCGACCGAGAGCACCCGCCCCTCCTGCTCCAGGAGGGTGCGCCAGCTGGAGATGTCCCCCTCCAGGCTGCGGCTGAGGCGCTCTTCCACGCTCGTCCGCAGGGAGATGGCCACGAGCGCCACGCTCCCAAAGGTGAGGAGAAGGACCAAGAGCAGGAAGGCCGCGGTGACCCTGGCGGCGAGGCTGAGCTTCATCTTCTAGTGGGGGGCAGAGCAGAGGGGCTGCAAGATAAAAACCAGCGTAAACCGAAAAGGCTGCGCGGTGGTGAGAAGGATGGCCGTGACAGGACTATCAGAGGGGTAGGAGCCTCTGTAGGCAACGGTGCCCGTGCTTCCGGGCGGCTGATTCCCTGCCCCCTGGGCACCGGGTTTCAGAGCGAATTGACGGAGGATACACAGGCGGACAAGCCTCTCGGCCCCCGCTTCAGGAGACCCCATGACGGTTCCGACTCGCGAGGTGCTGCTCCAACAGCTGAACTCCCTCTCTTATGGGGCCCGCATGGCGCGCGTCGCGGCGCTCGGGAAGGAGGCGCGAAGCACGGCCGCGCTCACGCAACTGATGGACGAGCTGCTCTCGGGCGATGCGTACGAGGCGGGCCTCGCGCTCCAGCTGGCGCGCACCATCCGGGACGAGGCGCCCCTGCTGCGGGGCCTCACCCACCCCTCCTCGCAGATCCGCACCCTGGCCGCCTCGCTCGCAGGGCCGTGCATCCGGGATGACGCCTCGCTGGAGCGGCTCCTGCCCGAGCTGGCGCCCTCGGTACGCCGCCGCGTGCTCAAGGGCGTGGCGCTGGCCCGGAGGGGTGCGCTGGCGCTCCGGCTCCTCCCCCAGATCCTCTCCCGCCATGGCTCTGCCGAGGCCACCCTGCTCTTCCCCGCCTTGGATGAGGCCTCCGTGCGGCGCCTGCTGCCGGAGCTGGGCCACGAGCTGAAGAGCTGGCACAGCCTGACGTGGCGCTACCCGGATGCGGTGCTCGGCTACCTCCAGTCCCGCTTCGCCGCCGCGCCGGAGCGTGAGCGCGCCCTGCTCTTCTTCCGGTACTACGAGCCGCTGGCGGAGCTCACCTGCCTGCGCAGCGCGGAGGTGCTCGCCCTCGCGCGCGACTTCGCGCCCCTGGACGTGATGCCTTCACCCCTGCTGGCTGGAATCCGCTGCCTCACCCGGCGGCATCCAGACCAGATCTTCGAGTTGCTGACGCGGCCCTCGATGCGCGGCTGGCTGCGGAACCAGGGACTTCCCTCGGGGATGCTGGTGGAGGCCGACGCCTTCTCACCGGAGCAGCAGCGCACCCTGGCCCGGCTCCTCGGGGAGATTCCGCCGAACCTGGCCGCCTTCCTGGAAGCGCTGCCTCCCTCGCGGCGCGCGGAGCTCTTCACCCACGCGTTCGAGGGCATCCCCGCGCGCGAGCTGCCGGACGCACTGCTCGCGGTGCTACCCCATGCGCTGCGGGACGCGGAGGCGGAGCGGCGGCTCTCGTTCCGGGAGGTGCGGGAGGATCGCGACCGGCTGCTGGCCACCCAGGCCCTGCGCCTCATCGAGCACGCGCGAGAGCCCCTGGCCAAGGCCGCCTTCGCCGCCAAGGCCGAGGACCGGGCCCAGGCGCTCGCCTACCTCGTGCGCGCCACCGGGCTGTCCCGGCGAGGCATGACGGAGACGCTGACCCACCTCAAGCGCCTGCGCAACGAGCAGGACCCCGTGCGCATGGCGGCACTCAGCGCGCTGGCGGAGGTGCCACTCTCCAGCTTCACCGACGAGCACATCCCCTCTCTCACGGAGCTGGTGGGCTTCGTCGTGGAGGCGCGGGATTCCTCCCCCACCACCCGAGCCGCGCTCCAGCGGCTGGCCTTCCGGCTGATGCAGGGCCACGCCCACGAGCCCCAGGGCCCGCTGTTCCAGTTCGCACTGGAGACGCTCAAGCGCCTGGCGGGCCAGAGCGGCAGCCTGTCGCTTCCATCGCTGGAGCGGGATCTGCCGCGAGGTGCCGAGCACCGCATCGTGGCGACGCTGCTGCCCATGATCCGCGCCGCCGCGGAGCGCGACAGCCACCACCTGCTGCTCGCGCTGGCCCAGGCGCTCGGCCGCAGGGCGTGGAACGTGGACATGCTGCAGGCGCTGCTCGAGCCCGCGACGGAGGCCTCTCCCGAGGGACTCGCGCGGACGGCCATCACGCTGTGGCTCGCGCCGCCGCGCACGCGAGAGCTGCGGGTGCGCAAGCTCCTGGACCGCGATGAGACAACCGTGACGATTCCGCGGGTCTTCGAGCACCTCCACCGGCGCCGGCAGGACTGGCTGGACCCGTTCCTCCAAGGCCGGCGGCTGCGAGGGCGCTTCCTCACGGGCAACGCGGGCTGGGTACCCCCGGCCCAGGACGGCTTCCACCGGTGGCTGCCCCGGCAGCAGCAGCAGCTCGCCGGGCTGCTGGTGCGCATCGCCGGGGATGGACAGCGCAGCGCGTGGGAGCGGATGTCCGCGCTCCGCACCCTGCCGCGGATGCCCGTGGTGACGGTGGACACCTTCACCCCGTTCCTCCAGTCGCAGGACGTGCCCACCGTGGAGGCGGCGCTCGGCGCGCTGGCATGGCTGGACCGGCCGGAGACGGCACTGCCCCTCCTGCTGGAGAACCTCGACGGGGACCGCGCCCGGGTGGCCATGTACGCGGTGCCGCGGGTGGCGAGACTGGTCAGCGGCGAGACGCTCTCGTCCACGCTGGCGGAGCTGTTCCAGCGCGAGAAGCTCAAGGTCACCGTGCAGAAGGAGGCGGTGCGGCTGCTGGGGATGTTCCGCTCGGCGCGCAGCCTTGCGCTGCTCCGCCAGCAGTTCGATCGCCCGCAGCTCCACCGGGACGTGCGCATCGCCGTGGGCCACGCGGCGCGGCAGCTGCTGGACTCGGAGGAGGCGTGGGCGCTGCTCGACGCCATGGCGCGCAGTGAGGACACCTATGTGGCCGCGAGCCTGCTGGACCAGCGCCCCCTGGAGCTGCGGTCCGAGGTACGCCCGCGCTACGCGGCACTCGTTCTCCAGGTGGCCCGGCATCCGGACCTGAGCGTCCGGCGCCGGGCGTGGCTCGCACTCTCGGCCTGGTCCCCCGGTTCCGAGGAGCAGGTGGCGAGCGCAGCCTCGGAGCGCATCCTGGATCTCACGGGAGGCGCCGAGTGGAGCGAGGCCACACGGGCGTTGGTCGAGTCCGTCCAGGATGGGCTCGCGGTGGAGCGAGTGGTGGCGACGGCCTCGGCGCTCGTCATGCTGCCGACCCCCGAGGCGCAGAACGCCACGGCCGAGCGGGACCAGCCCGCACGTCAGCGCCTCAAGCACCTGTGCGCGACGCTCGTGAACTTCCCCCGCTCGGTGCGCCTGCGGCTGCGGGCCCGGCTTCACGAGGTGGCGCGAGTCATTGCCACGGACGCGTCGCTCTGGCCGGAGAGCGCGGGCCTCCGCCTGAGTGCCCTGGAGTGGAAGGACGCGGAGACCGTGGCCACCGCGCTCCAAGCGCTCGCGCAGGAGTCCCAGGAAGAGCCGCTCTTCGCCCCTGCACTGGCCAGCGAGGTCGCTACGGCGGTGAGCCACCCCAGCGCCGAGTGGGAGCCCGAGACGCTGCTGGAGATCTCGGATCGGCTGGAGAAAGAGGCGCCGCTCGTCTCCATCGAGCTGGTGCGAGCGGCGGGAGAGCGCCTGCACTGGCGAGAGGATGCCGCCAAGCGCCTGCGCACCCTTCGAGAGCACCCGCGTCCGGCCATCCGGGCGGTGGCCCGGGCCATCACCACCGCCCAGGAGTGACAGACCCGAGCCGGTCAGTCCATGTGCTCGATGCGGCCGTCCGCGTGCTTGGCGAACCGGCCCTGGCCCTTCGGGTGGACTGGGCCATGGCTCGGCCAATGCCAGCCCCCGAACTCCGTGCGCCGGTAGTCCATGAAGGCCTGCTGGAGCTCCGCCTGCGTGTTCATCACGAAGGGGCCGTACTGCGCCACGCGCTCACCAATGGGCCGGCCCTGCAGCAGGAGCAGCTCGCTCTCGGCCGGGCCGTTCACCAGCTCCACGTCCAGTTCGGGGCGCAGCGCCACCATCCGGGAGACGGGAACCGTCTGGCCCGCCACCTGGAGCGAGCTCCCGCTGAAGAAGTACAGTCGGCGGTTCGCACCCTGCATGGCGCGTGGCAGCGTCCACCGCGCCTCGGGCGCCATCTTGATCGTCCAGATGGCCACGTCCGAGTCCGGGCGTGAGGCCCACGACTTCGGAGGCGGAGGCGGCGCCTTCAGCCCCGCCACCTGGCCCGCCACCACCGTCACTTCCGTGGTCCGGCCCGCCGCGTCCTTCGCGACGTGCCGGGGGATGTGCTGGTTCCACAGCATGGAGAAGTGGGGCTCGGCGAGCTTGTCCACGCTCGGCAGGTTGAGCCAGATCTGGAACAGCTCCAGCGGGTTGGGTGCGTCCGGGTTCACCAGGGGGAACATCTCCGAGTGGACGATGCCCTTGCCCGCCGTCAGCCACTGGGCATCCCCATGGCCGAAGCGCGCCGTGGCGCCCAGCGAGTCCGAGTGATCGATGAAGCCCCGGCGAACGATGGTCACCGTCTCGAAGCCTCGGTGCGGGTGGCTCGGGAAGCCGGGCACCACGTCGCCGTGGTACATGCGCCAGCCGTCCTTGCCCTCGAAGTCCTGTCCCATGTTCCGGCCCACAAGTGACGCCGCGGGGCCCAGCTGCTCGTTCCCCTTCGGGTACGCGTCATCGTGGTGGACACAGAACAGGAAGGGATCGGGCGTCTCCCACGGCATCCCCGCCAACGGCTTCACACTCAGCACGGCCTCGTCGCTCACAAGCACCTCACTCCCACTGTGTGCCATAGGATGTAGCGACCAGGCTCGAACAATGCAGCAGCCCCCTGTCCCCAGGCTGAGACAGGGGGAGTGCGCGTCTCCATTCCCACCGGCGTCGCACGAGGCGTAACTCCTTGAAATCCTGACAGCTTCAGCCGGCCCCGGGGCCCGGCCCGCTCACCCCGGCAAGGAGCGAGCCGGACCCCTCTCAGAAGCTCGCATCGAGCTGGAGACGGGCCTGGTGGCGCGGCTCCACGCCGCTGGAGCCGAAGATGTAGAAGTAGTCGCCCTGCACCTTGAAGGCGTGGCCATTCAGATAGAGGTTGAGGCCGCCTCCGAGCTGCTTGCCCTGGGTCCGCACGAGCTGCACCAGCGCCGGATCCGTGGGCCCACGGGAGAAGAGCTTGTCCCAGCGCGCCGTCACCTCGAGCTCCGAGTTCACCAGATACCCGGCCTGGACGAAGTAGCCATGGCCCGAGCGCGTGGGCTCTCGGGTGACGGTGCCATTGACGGTCCTCTCGAGCACGTCCGTGTTGGCCTTGCGCCACAGGCCCTCGGCCAGCAGCGAGAAGCCGCGGTACTTGAACACCGCATCCGCCGCGAGGTGTGTGTAGTTCGCGGTGCCCGCGGTGAAGGCCGTGCCGATGGTGCTCTGAGCGCGCGAAGTCCTGTAGTTGTAGGCGCCCGCGACGCCCACGGCGAGCCGGGGCTTGTCCGCGCGGGTCAGGTCCGACTCCTGATCGTCATCCAGGGCGCCGAAGGGCCGCACCGTGAGCCGGAGCACGGTGAGGGGTCCGGCCGAGTACGCCGTGAAGCGGTTCCGCCCATCTCCTCCACCGAGGAAGAACTGGTAGCTCAGCAGATCCGAGAGGCCGAAGAGGTTGGAGGACGAGATCATCACCCCCACGTCGCGGTCGAGGTTCAGCTCGCGCACCGCGATCTGCCTGTCCACGAACTGCAGCGCGAACTCGCGGATGGTGCGGGCGCGATCGAAGGGCACGAAGAACTGCCCGACGCGGATGTTCAGGTCACGGAAGCGGGTGTAGTCCACGTAGGCATCGAAGATGGGCGAGCTGCTGCCCGTGTCGAAGTCGTTGCCACCGAAGGCCAACTGGATGGTGTATTTGATGTCCGGCGACAGGACATTGCCCGCCACATTGAGACGGATCGTCCGGACCTGGGTCTCGCTGGTGTCGCTGTCTCCGAAGTGGACGTACGTGCTGCGCAGCTGGAGCCGCGCTCGGATTCCGAAGGAGTAGCGGCCATCCGCCGCCTTCACCACGACGCCCTTCCCGGGCTCTGCGGTGATGCTGGGGGGAGCTTTGTCCTTCTCCTTCTCCGCTGCGGGCTTCTCCGGCGGAGCGCTCAGAGCGGGCGGAGCGGGAGCGGGCTGTGCGGCAACAGGCTCCGCAGGCACGGGCTGATCCGCTGCGGGCTGGGGCGGAGGCGTGCTCGTGGAGTCAGTGGGAGTCTGGGCCTGGGCAACGTTTCCGAGACCGAGCCACAGCAGGAAAAGGACGGGGATGGCGCGCGAAGCGCCCGGGGGGATGGAAGAGGACATGGGGGAGAGTTTTCCGAGCGCTGAGCGCTCGCTGCGACGCATGGGCTTCCCAAGGCACCGGCACAGGCGGTGTGGCCGGCCGATTCACCACAGGTATTGGGAAGAGCAACAACAGCGGCGGCAGGCCTTCATCATTTGAACGCATCCACTATCACGGACGCCTCACTCTGTTTCCAACATAACGGATATCCCTTGGGACAACCAAGCGAAAAGCGTCCGTTATAGCGGATGACCTCTAAAACACCGCCTTGGCTGGGCTCCTGAAGGGAGCGTGCTCTTGGAGCAAGGATCCCCGCTCCCTGGCCGCGCGGGCTGCTACGTTCCGCCGCCAAATCGCACCAATCCATACCCTCAGGACAGTAGAGTGACCGCATGAGCAAGTCGCCAGCTGACCTCATCCCCGCCCCCGAGGCGCGGCGTGTGGCCCCGAACTTCATCACCGAGATCATCGACGCGGACCTCAAGTCCGGAAAGCACACCCGGGTCGTCACGCGCTTCCCTCCGGAGCCCAACGGCTACGCGCACCTGGGGCATGCCTTCGCCAGCTACCTGGATTTCATGACCGCGCAGGACTACGGCGGCGTCTGCCACCTGCGCATGGATGACACCAACCCCGAGGGCGAGACGCAGGAGTACGCCGACAGCATCATCCGCGACATGAAGTGGGTGGGCTGGGACACGCGCCACCTGTTCTACGCCTCGGACTACTACGAGCAGCTCTACCAGTACGCGGAGCAGCTCATCCAGAAGGGCCTGGCGTACGTGGAGAGCGTCAGCGCCGAGGAGATGGCGCGCCTGCGCGGCACGGCCGAGAAGCCCGGCACGCCCAGCCCGTACCGCAACCGCGGCGTCGAGGAGAACCTGGAGCTGTTCCGGCAGATGCGCGCGGGCAAGTTCAAGAACGGCGAGCACGCGCTGCGCGCGAAGATCGACCTGGCCCATCCGAACTTCAAGCTGCGCGACCCGGTGCTCTACCGCATCGTCCACGTGCCGCACTACCGCACTGGGGACAAGTGGTGCATCTACCCGATGTACGACTTCGCCCATCCGATCAGCGACGCCATCGAGGGCATCACGCACAGCATGTGCAGCCTCGAGTTCATCGACAATCGCGCCATCTACGACTGGCTGATGGACCACCTCTTCTCCGCCCAGGAGAAGGGCCGCGAGCCACCTCGCCAGTACGAGTTCGGCCGGCGCAGCATGGAGTACACGGTCGTCAGCAAGCGCAAGCTGCGGCGGCTGGTGAAGGAGGGCGTGGTGCGCGGCTGGGATGACCCGCGCATGCCCACCATCAGCGCGATGCGCCGCCGGGGCATCACCCCCGAGTCCGTGCGTGCCTTCGCGTCGCAGATCGGCGTGAGCCGCACCAACCGCACCGTGGACCTGGCGATCTTCGAGAATGCCGTCCGCGAGGATCTGAGCAACCGCACTCCTCGCGTGATGGCCGTGACGCGCCCGCTGAAGGTCGTCATCCAGAACCTGGATGCGGAGCGCACGCTGAGCCTGCCGTACTGGCCGCAGGAGGCCACGGGCCCCAGCGCCGACGGCAAGGTGCTCGTTCCTTCTGGCGAGCGCGTGGCGACCGAGAAGGCCGTGCGCGACGTGCCGCTGACGCGGGAGATCGTCATCGAGCACGACGACTTCAGCGAGAACCCGCCGAAGGGCTTCAAGCGGCTCACGCCCGGCGGAACGGTGCGCCTGCGGAGCGCGGGCATCATCCGCTGCGATGAGGTCATCAAGGGCCCGAACGGAGAGCCCACGGAGCTGCGCGCCACGTGGCTTGGCGAGGAAGGCAAGGCCAGCGGCGTCATCCACTGGGTGAGCGCCACGCGCGGCGTGAAGGCGGAGTTCCGCCTGGTCGACCGCCTCTTCACGGTGCCGAACCCCGACGCCGAGGCCGCGCAGTTCGAGCCCGAGCAGCCCGGCCACGAGGACGAGGCGCAGCCGCTCAACACGGACTTCATGAGCTTCGTGAACCCGAACAGCCTCGTGGTGACGCACGGGCTGGTGGAGCCGAGCGTCACGAAGGATCCGGCCGACGCCCGCTACCAGTTCGAGCGCACCGGCTACTTCTGGCGAGACCCGGTGGACAGCAGCGACACCGCGCTGGTGTTCAACCGGATCATCACGCTGAAGGACACCTGGGCCAAGAAGGCCGAGACGGCAGAGCCCACCAAGGCGGAGTCCAAGCCGAAGCCCGAGAGGAAGGCGGACACGGCGGCGTCCTCGGCTCCGGCACCGGCCCGCGCGGCGCTCGACAGCGCACAGGAAGCCGTGTTCTCGCGCCTGCGCACGCAGGGCGTCAGCGAGAATGAGGCGAACCTGCTCGCACGCGATCCGCAGCTCGCCTCGTACCTGGAGGGAGCTGAGGGCAAGCAGGTGGCGGCGCTGGCGTCATGGGTCGTGAACGATCTGGCCGCCTCCATCCACGCGGGCACCCACCGCGTGGGCGTGAAGGAATTGACGGCGCTCGTCGCGCTGGTGACCGAGGGCAGTATCAGCTCCCGCATCGCCAAGGACGTGCTCGCGGAGGCGCAGACGTCCGGCGAGGCGCCTGCGGCCATCGTCGAGCGCAAGGGGTTGCGTGTCGTCAGCGATGAGAAGCAGCTGCGCGCCGCCATCCAGGGCGTGCTGGACGCCAACCCCGCCAAGGTCGCCGAGTACCGGGGCGGCAAGAAGGGCCTCACCGGGTTCTTCACGGGCCAGGTCATGAAGGCCACCAACGGCCAGGCGGATCCGAAGGCCGTCGCGAAGCTGCTGAACGAGATGCTCGGGTAGCCTCGGATAGACAACGCACCGCCAGGCCGGCCCACCGCTCACTGCGGACTTACTCGCGCCCAGCCTGCGTGGATGTGCTGAGCAGGAGCAACACGTGGGCGCTGGCGATGGGCCTCGCCCTGTCCTCCTGCCAGGCCTCGACTCGCACCGTGGCCACGCGGCGCCCGTGCCGGACAATGCGGGCCTGGGCGTACGTGTCCTGCAGCTTGCCGCTGCGCAGGAAATCCACCGTCACGCTGATCACCTTGGGCACGTGCTCCGTGGCCGGCTGGCGCAGCAGCTCGAAGATGGCGGCGGACTCCATCAGGGCCCCCACCGTGCCACCGTGCAGCGCACGGTGGCCGAGGATTCTCGGCGAGTACTCCATCCGGCAGAGGACCTCGCCACCCTGGGGCTCGATGTGCAGCCCCAGGAAGCGCGCGTACGGGATGGCCTCGGTGAGGCGGCGGTAATCGCCACTCTGGCGGACCTCGCGCAGCAGCTCGGCCAGGCGGATGGGCGGGCGGGGCTCCATGGCTCAGTCTTCCCGGATGATGAAGGTGCCCTGAGCGGAGGCCACGGCATCGTCCGGCTCTCCGTCATGCGCGAGCGCCCGGACGAAGGCCACCGAGCGCGTCACCTTGTAGCACTCGGCGCGCGCGAGGATGTCCTTCCCGGGACGGGCTGGCCGCAGGTAATCGATGCGCAGATCCAGCGTGGCGATGAGCGCCAGTCGCCGCAGCTTGAGGAACACCGAGGTGCCGCAAGCCACATCGAGCAGCGCCATCACGGCCCCGCCGTGCAGCACGCCCGTCTCGGGGTTGCCCACCAGGAAGTCCTGATACGGCAGCCGCACGGAGGCCTCTCCCGGCCCCACGTCCACCAGCTGCATGCCCAGGACCTGGTTGTGGGGAACCGCGTCGCCAAACAGGGGACCCAGCATCTCCATCAAGGCCTGCTTGTCCTGAGGGAATGCCTCGTCGCTCATGAGGGCCACACGTCCAGGGGAGACGAAGTCCAGTTGAAACGATGGAGTCATACCAGGGTGCGCGCCAACATCAGCAGCGCGACGCTGTTGATGGTGACGTGCAGGAGCATAGGCGCGCGCAGCCCGCCGCTGGCCAGCCTCGCCCACCCCAGCAGCAGCCCCAGAAAGAAGATCCACCCGGCGAACACGCCATAGAAGAGGTGGAGCGACGCGAAGACCGCCGCGCTCACCACCAGCGTCGCCACCCTCCCCATCCACCCGCTCAGCCAGGGCAGGAGCACCCCTCGGAACAGCAGCTCCTCGCCCACGGGCGCCAAGAGCGCCGAGGGAATGGCCAGCAAGCTCCACCCCAGCGGCCCCAGCGGCCCCTGCCGGGCCATCTCCACCATCGGGTGCTGGTTCTGGTCGGGCAGCGCCCCCAGCACCTGAGACACCCAGCCCACCAACACCATCGCGCGCGCCCCCAGGGTGATCAGCAGCCCCACGCTCGAGAAGTAGACCCAGAGCCACCGTGGCTGCTCCGGCGCCTCGGCTACTGGAGGGGCGCGCCGGGCCAGCACCGCCGCCACGAGCAGCAGCCCCCCCGCACTCACCGCGCCACTGAGCAGCACCACGCCCCGGGAGGGCCCTCCGAGCAGCGCGGAGAGCCCCCGGGAGGCCACCCATGTGCCGAGCCCCGACACCACGAGCGCCCCCAGCACCAGAAGCGGGCGCGTGTCGGCGCCACGGCGGCGGCCCAGCCCCCACAACCCGAGCAGCGCCCCTACCGGCAGCACCAGCCCGAGCACACCCTTCCACGTGTCCCGGGTGAGCACGGGCACGCCTCGGGGCTGAGGCTCGAACAGGCCTCGCGGCAGCGGAGGCAGTTCGGAAGCCTCCACAGGCACCACGCGCACCTCCCGCCGGGCCCCACCGCTCTCCACCTCCAGCCGCACCGCCGCACCGGACTGCAACGACTGGATCCGCTCACTCAGGTGCTGGCTGCTCGAGAGGGGCTGTTCCTCGGCTCGCAGCACCACCTCGCCGGCCTTCAGGCCCGCTGCCGCCGCAGGCCCGCGCGGATCCACCTCCGCGAGCCGAAGCCCTGGCCCGGAGGAGTCCGGATCCACCGTGACGCCCAGCACCCGGGGCGCCGCGAGCACCTTTGGGGAGCGGGCCCGCTCCTTCCAGTTCCCCCCAGACAGGCTGAGGCTGGCCGCCGCCACCAGCACGTCCAGGATGGCCAGCGCCACGAGCCTCCGGTACCAGCGCTGATAAGACGGGCTCGCCGCCTCCCGCCGCCCGAGCAGCGTCAGCCCCAGCACTACGGGCAGACCCAAGACAGGCACGATTCCCGCCACCAGTGCCCAGAGGAAGAACTGCCGAATGCGTTCCTCGGAGTCACGCTGCGGCGAGGGAGGCGCGGGCGGCTGTTCCGAGGGAAGAAGCACGGTCATGAGGGGCCGCTTGCACCATCGTCCGGGCCCCTCGGGCCCGCAAGGAACATGTCTCTCGCTCGGGGCCTGTGCTTGCCTGCCTGCCCTCCGGGGTCACGAGCGCCCCAGTCCGCCCGACTTTGGCTGGCCGTCCGCTTCAGGTTTGGCCGTTTTCGGGTAATCCTCTGCGCCGCGTGCGTTTCCTGTCCTGTATTCCCCTGTTGCTGTGCGCTGCGTGTACCGCGCACGTCGTCTCCCCCTCCGTCCCGCCGGCGAGCCCCTCGCACGCCGAAACGGCGGCGGTGCCACCGTCTCAGCCGCTGGCATCCTCGGCCGCCATGCCGGGGGCTGCCACCGAGGCGGTGAGCGCTCCCACGGCTTCGACGGCCGTGGCGGAGTCCCCCGAGGCGGCTCCCGAGGGCGAAGACGCCGCCGAGGGCGAGGCGGATGACGACTCTGACTCGGCCGAGGTCGCTGGGTTTGAATCCACCGAGTCGGATGAGTCCGAGGGCCCCGAGGCCTCTCCCGGCAGCCCCGAGGTGCAGTACACCACCGACATCTCCGACACCGAGCTGGAGCGGCGGTGGAAGGAGGAGCCGGCCACCCTGGGCTCGGTGTCCGTGGGCTTCGTGCACAGCGGCCGCATGGTCAACGCCCTCCGCTTCCCGGACAGCAAGGACTGGACCGTCGTCTCCCCCGAGAAGGCGTGGACCACCCAGGAGACCGTCGACTACCTCACCCAGGTCATCCGCGAGCTCCGGGCGCGCTACCCCGATGCCCCCCTGCTCCGCGTCAACCAGATCAGCGCCAAGGATGGCGGCTACATCCGGCCCCACAAGAGCCACCAGAACGGCCGGGATGTGGACCTGGGCTTCTACTACCCGAACGGCAACGTGGTGCGCACCCGCGCCCGCGAGAACTCCATCGACCTGGTGATGAACTGGGCCCTCATCCGCGCCCTGGTGACCCACGCGGACGTGCAGCTCATCCTCGTGGACCGCCGTGTCCAGAAGGTCCTCTATGATCACGCGCTGAAGATCGGCGAGGACAAGGCGTGGCTGGACTCGCTGTTCCACGCGGGCGAGCAGTCCATCATCAAGCACGCGCGTGGCCACCGCGACCACTTCCACGTGCGCTTCTACAACCCGCGCGCCCAGGAGCTGGGGCGCCGCCTCGCCCCGCTGCTCGCGCTGCAGCCGGAGCACAACATCGCCATGCACCGGGTGCGCTCGGGCGACACGCTGGGCGCCATCGCCATCAAGTACAACTCCACGGTGCAGGGGCTCCGCAACGCGAACCGCATCCGCGGCTCCATGCTGCACATCGGCCAGGTGCTCTCGGTGCCGCTCCGAGGCCCCTGCACGCGCTGCCCCGTCCCGCCCCCCGTGGTGGTGCCGCCCCGCCGCCTGCCCGTGGACGCGATGATCCAGGCCCAGGCCCAGAGCCAAGCCGTCCCCGCGCCCGCCCCCGAGACGGGGGCCGAGCCCGCCCTGAAGGCCGAAGCGCCGCCCGAGGTAAAGGCCGCCGGTGAGGAGAAGCCCGCGCCGGAGGCCACGGCCTCGGACGCCCCGGGGACCTGAGAGCGTCTCCCAGCCAACGGCGCTGCCCCACCTCGCCCCGCCTGGGTGTAGAGTCGAGCCGCTCTAGCCCGGGGAATGATGGATGACGCCCTCTGCCGAGGATCGCTTCAACACCGAGATCATCAAGCTGCTGCTCCAGGTCGCCTGGAGTGACCGTCAGCTCACACACGCCGAGCATCTCGTCATCTTCGGCCTAGGCCGCAGCTGGAACGTGCCCGAGGCGGATCTCCAGTCGCTCCTGGGCGCGCTCAAGGCCGGAGGTCCCCTGCCCGAGCCGGACCTGGCCATCCTGCGCACCCGCCCCGATGACGTGCTGGAGGCCGCCCGAGCCCTGGCCGTCTCCGATGGCTCCTTCGCCGACTCAGAGAAGGCCTTGATCGACCGCATCAAGGGCATGCTGTCCATCCCGTAGGCCGTCCGCGCCACACGGGGGCAACGGTACAATGTCCCCATGAACCCTCGCCGAGCCGGCCACGAGGTGGCGTGGACCTTTCTGACCAATCACGCCCTCGTGCTGCTGTGCCTGGCCCGGAATCCGGAGGCGCGCATGCGCGATGTGGCCTCCAGCGTGGGCATCACCGAGCGCGCGGTGCAGAAGATCGTCGCGGACCTCGAGGAGGCTGGCTACCTCACCCGCTCCCGTGATGGGCGGCGCAACCGTTACGCGCTCCATCCGAACACGCCCCTGCGCCACCCGCTCGAGTGTCATAAGAACGCGGACTCGCTGCTGGCACTGGTGCTCGAGCCCTCGAAATAGCCGCGAGCCCCTCTTCTGCGCGGAGTTCTAGATCAGCCCGGTGAGCGACGGCGGGCTGGAGACGCGCACCACCACGGCAGTGATGTTGTCGCGGCCGCCCGCGTCGTAGGCGCCGGTCACGAGCACATCACAGGCATCCTGCACGGAGGCCTTGGAGAGGCCCTCGATGATGCGCTCCGGCTCGAGCGGCTCGTAGAGGCCGTCCGAGCACAGCAGGAACACATCTCCCGGCTGCAGCTCCACCCGCTGCACGGTGGGCTCGGCCCGCTCGGTGCCCAGGGCTCGGGTGATGATGTGGCCAAAGGCGCTCTGCCCTCGCGGAGGCGGCTCCAGGCCGGCGGCGCGCAGCTCCTCGGTGACGGAGTGGTCCTTGGTGAGCGCCTCGATCTGGCCGGCGCGCAGCCGGTACAGGCGGCTGTCGCCCACATGCGCCACGGCAGCCACCTTGTCGCTCACCAGCAGTGACACGACGGTGGAGCCCATGTCGCGCAGGTAGCCCACCCGGCGCGTCTGCAGCGCGCGCTGCGCCATGGCCGTGCAGGCCAGCAGCAGGTTCTCCTCGCGGCTCTTCTGAGGGTTCAGCGGGTCCGGCCAGGTGGAGTTGGAGTCGCGCAGCATGCGCTCGCCGAACTCGGTGAAGGCGTCCACCACACAGCGGCTGGCGACCTCACCGCCCGCCTGCCCGCCCAGCCCATCCGCGACGACGAACAGGCCCAGGTCGCCTCGCACCACATAGGCATCTTCGTTGTGGGCCCGTCTGCCGACGTGTGTCTGTCCCGCGCTCTCGATTCGCATCCCGTCCTCGGGCAGCACTGGGAACTCTATACCGCATGCCGCACGGAACCCCCAGCACCCCTCAGTGTAGGTCTGTCTGGCTCAGAGAGGGGTAGCAACTTTGAAGGGTTCCACAGGACAATGAAAACGCATGAGCTCTATCCGCCGCATCCTCTCGGGCATCTCCACCGCGACGACGTGGGCGGCGCGGCTTGAAGTCACCGCTCCCATCCGACACCAGCCTACGGCTCCCGTAGAGCCAGTGGCCCGGCGGGGTTTCTCGGATCAAAGTGACTTCCAGTCCTCTCAGGAGGCCGGGCACTCCCTGCTCGAGGCGCACGCTCCCAGCCTGGCGGGACGGGCCCGCAAGTCGTCGGACCCGATGAGCACCTACACGGGTCACAGCGACTTCCAGGCCCGGCTGCCGCGCTACCAGCACCTGCTGGGGACGAACGTTCCCCCCCCTCCGGCCCGCTACTGGGAAGCATGGCGTGCCCGCACGGGAGGCGCGGCCTCGCCGCAGGCTTCCCAGGCCCGGCAGGAGGAGATGTCTGGAAACCGCCCTGGCGTGAGCGCCACCGCCGACCTGGAGAAGTCCTTCGAGCTGGCGGGGGAGGATGACTCGGTGCTGCTCTATGCGCCCTCGGAGGGCGAGAGCGGCCGCTCGGTAGTGCAGCACGCGGACGGCAGCGTCACGGATCCGGAAAACCCCGAGCAGCGCTTCCCCGATGCCCAGGCGTGGGAGAGCGAGCACCCCGAGCTGAAGCGCGCCATGACGCTGTCGCGCGATGACCTGGAGCTCGTGCTGGCCATGCCCGAGGGCGAGGCGCGCAACGAGGTCCTCTCCGAGCTGGCGAACCCGGAACCCTTCGAGGGCTCGGACTCGGGCGGCGCGGGAATCGACGCGTTCATGCCATCGCTCGATGACCTGCCGATGGGCCAGGACTCCGCGCAGGAGGCCTCGGCGGCCTCGGATGGCTTCATGCCCTCGCTGGACGATCTCCCGGGAGGCGTCAAGCCGGCGCCGCAGGAGTTCGTGGACAGTGAGGCCCCGCTCTCTTCCACGGGTGAGCTGACCGAGGGCCAGAGCCCGCTCGAAGTGGCCGGGCAGGTGGCGCGGCAGGGCACGTCCGAGCTGCAGGCGCAGGTGGCCACGGCGCTGTACGAGAAGAGCCTGGCGCCTGAGGTCTCCGACGCGACTGGGCTGAAGCGCGGCGCGGCGCTGGCGGCCTCTGGCAGTCCCCAGGCGGCTCAGGCCCTGCTCCAGCGCATTGGCGAGGGGAACCTCGCGGACTTCGTCCGGTCCGTGATGCAGGCGTGATGGAGAACCCTTCGACTCCGGCAGCGCCCTCGGGCCCGGCCATCATGGGCCTGCTGCTGCACGCGGTGGCGAACCTGCCGCGCGAGCCGTCCACGGACGTGCTGCTCACCCAGGCCTTTCTCCAGGCGGATGCGGAGGCGCTGCGGAGCCAGGAGTTCAGCTCGGGGCTGGCGGCGTGCCTGGCCCGCCTGCGCTACCCCGGCGACGAGGAGACGCGGGCGCAGGACGCGGCGCAGTGGGTGGTGCTGTTCGCGGATCCGGTGGGCGGACCGCTGCTGAGCGACCCGGGGCTCACGCCCGAGCAGCGCCTGGCGAACCTCGCATTCTTCCTGCTGCGGCCCGAGCTGCCGCTGGACCTGCTCGCAGCGTATGGGGGCAACCTCACGAGCGCGGCGGCCCACGAGGCCCAGCTGGCACTCCAGGCGCTGCTGCCCGAACAGGTGGCGCCGATTGCTCGCTTTCCCGTGGCGCTGGTGGCCCGCTTGCCGGAGCTGTCGGCGATGACGCAGCCGGTGGATGCCCAGGCGCTCTCGGTGCTGGTGCCCCACGTGCTGCGGCCTGATCAAGGCGCGCGGTTCCTGCAGTCGCTCGCGGATGAAGTCTTTGGAGCGGTGCTGGAGGACTCGCCCGTAAGTGCCTCGCAGCGGGCCTTCGCGGAGATGGCGGCGGAGGGGCTTCGGGCGCTCGCTTCGCGGCTCGAGGCCGACACGGATCCCCGGCAGGTGGCGCAGATCCTCGTGCTGGGAGGTCTGCAGCATCAGGCCTTCTTCCAGAACCTGGCGCCCTTCACGGAGGACGCGCTGGCCCAGCGCGAACAGTCCCCAGGGGCGGTGAGCGCGGTGGACGGTGTGGCGCGCCAGCTGAGTGCCACGGGGGTGGGGTTGATCGGCATGGCGCTGGGAGGCCCCATCGGGATGGCGTCGGCGGGGAGGATCTTCCGCAGCGTGACCCGGGCGGTGGATGGACTGATGGCGGGCGGGCGGCTCCCGCTGGGAGCACTGGCGGGCGAGGTGCTGGGAATCCCCGGCCTGGGCGTGGCTCCACGAGCACTTGGCGAGGTGGTGGCGGCGCTCACGCAGCTCTACGCGGTGCAGCTGTCGGGGTTGGGAGACGAGGCGGCCACGCTGCTGGAGGACCTGATGCCGCTGCTCCTCCGAGGTGAGGTGGAGGGGCTGGGCGCAGCCTGGGCAGCGTTGCTGGACAACCCGGAGCGAGTGGAGGCGCTCCGGAGCGCGGATGCAGAAGCCCGCGCGGAGGTTCTCCGCGTCCTGTTCGTGGGAGGCGGGATGGGTGCCTTCTCATGGGACGCGGTGACGCCCGAGCTCATGGCTCACAGCCAAACGCTCTTCGGCCACGCACTGCCGGCGGAGACGCCTCCGGCTGACGCGGCGGTCCTGCTGGCTTCCAGCGCTGCACGAGCGCTGGCCGTGCTGGCCAACGACGAGCTTCTCGACACACTGCGGGCGGGACAGCTTTCGCCCGCGGAGGCGCTGGTGGAGGCCAGGGAGCTGGGTGCGAGCCTGTTCGAGGGAGGCACCGAGCCCGCAGATCCGGCACTCACGGCCGCGATGCTGGGCGCGTTGGCTCCTCCCGTCTCCATCGACGACACGGTGGAAGCCGACGAGTCACCGTAAGCGTCGAGTCCACACCGGAGCTCTCCCATGAAGTGCTACCGCTTGGATGCGCTGGCGCTGGCGCTGTTGACCGCCTGCGCCACCACCCCTGCCCCTCCTCCGACGCACAGCGATTCCACCGAGTGGGAGCTGGCTGCACTCCGCTACGAGGCCCACCTCCTCACCGTGAGCGACCCGGACCCGGAGCCGGAGCAGGTCACTGAAGAGGATTTCCACCGTGCGATGAGCACGCTGCTTCCCGCAGTGCCGCTCTCCACGACCCCGAAGGAGTCGGCCCAGTGGTTGTTGTCCCAGCCCTTGGGGAGCAGCCTGCTGGCAGAGGTTGGGACGGACCGCCGGGTGCATCTGACACCTCTGGACGAGAACAGCCCGCTGGATTCCTCCCTCGCACAGGAGCTCCGGCACGAGTACGCGCGTGTCTGCCATGAGCTGAATGCTGGCGCGGACTGCTTGGGCCTCCAGACCGATGGGCCTGTCCTGACCCTCGAGGATGCTCGGATCCTGGCGTTGGCCATCGGCTTGGCGCCGGCGCTCCAGCAGCTCAAGCACTCCCTCAAAGAGATGGTGCAGCCCGCAGCCGTTCTCTCCCTGATCGTGTGGACCTGCGCCATCTACCTCGCGATGTGGATGCTGCCTGAGCCCGTATCCAAGGTCCTGGCCGCGTCACTGACCGTCGGCCTCATCGCCTGGCTGGGGGGCAGCACCGTCTGGAACCTCATGGACGGATGGGTGGTGCTGGTGAAGGAGGTCGACGGCGCCTCCTCTGTGACACAGGTCCGCGCTGCCGGAGAGAAGTACGGCCGCGTCCTGGGGGAGAACACGTCACACGTGCTGGTCATGCTCGTGACCGCCGCGCTGGGTGGCACGGTAGCGAAGTTCGCCAAGAAGCTGCCCCAACTGCCCGGCTTCTCGCGCGCGGCGGCGAGGGCTGAGGCACAAGGGACGTCACTGCAGAAGGCCGCCCAGGTGGAGGAAGTGGCCGTCTCCTCCGAGGGCACCTTCTCCGTGCTGCAGCGAGCTGCCGTGGCTGAGGAGGCCGCAACCACCGCGAGTGCCCGCTCGGTGTTCACCATCATCCGGCACCGGCTCGGCAACATGCAGGTCTTCATCAATGGGCAGCGCTGGCACGTACCCGCCACCACATCCTTGAAGAAGATCCCCACGGCAGATCCGGTGGGCGACGCCCTGCAAGCTGCAGCGCAGCAGGCTGCGAGAACTTGGAGTCCCAGTGCCTTGAGCCCAAACGAGCGCCAAGCCATCAACGAGGCGAGGAGACTCGGGAAGCACCTAAAAGCCCATCTCCTGGAACGCATGGCCCGCGGCAGGTTCGTAGAGAACGCGCTGCGGGCTCAGTTCAAGCTCCTGAAGTGGAGCAGACAGGGCGTAGACGCAATTGACCCCGCAACTGGGCTTCAGTACGAGATTCTCTCGGGCACTCGATGGAACATGGAGATGCACGGTCGCCGTATGGCTGACGAACTGTTCCGGCTCATTGCCTTTTGAAGAAACGGCGGAGTTCCCACCTTCCATGATCCAGTTCAGTGACCGCGAAATCGTCAATGAGCAGCTCGTGTTGGATAGCAAGTCAGAGCTGTACTACCTCGGCCACGACCTGACGCTCCGGCAGTGCACGCTCGTGCTGAAGGTTCCCGCACGGGCGCTCGTCATCGCACGAACCCGGCTGATTGACTGCACCATCCATGTGAAGCAGGAGCTGAAGAACTTCTCGTGGTACACGAGTTTCCTGAAGGGTTGCCGATTCACGGGCCGCCTCACGGGCAATGACTTCGGGAGCAATCCACACCCGCCTCCCGATGGCGGCATCGAGGATTGCGACTTCTCCGAGGCTCAGATGGATGGGTGCCGCTTCCTGGGGTGTGACACCCAAACCCTGCGCTTCCCTCGCTGGCCTTGTTTCACCCTGCTCGACACCTTCAAACGCGCACAGGAGTTGCGCGAGGCGCCATGGCCCGGCGACATCGGCCCCATCGTCATGAGCGACTTTGATCAGGATTGGCCCTCAACGGTGGCCGTCACGTACTCGGCCTCCGCGTTGGCCAAGCGGAGAGGCACCACCCCGGAAGCCATTCGCGCCACCCTGGAGAAGCTGGACGGCGTGGTGTTCTGACGTCAGGGAGCGCCCTTGGGCGGAGCCAGCTGGTCCAGCATGCTCTGGGCCTCGTTCACGTCCTTGGTGAACTCGTTGATGTAGCGCGTGCGCTCCTCGCTCTGCCACTCCTCTCCAGAGAAGACATTCGTGGGGTACTCGCGCGTGGTGTGCACGTAGCCCCGGAGCGTCGACAGCAGCTCGCGGTCCGGATCTCCCGCCTCCTTCAGCAGGAAGCCCTCCACATCCCGCAGCTTCAGCGGGAACGTGGGCGCCTCGTCGAGGAGGAGCTTGCCGAAGACGACGAAGTCCACCTCCTGCGCCCCCTCTGCCAGCTCGTCGTTGAACGTCACGTACGCGAACGGAACTCCTGCCTCGTCATCCACGCGCGCCGCCAACACGTAGCGCCCCGCCTTGCGCACCTGGATCCCCAGGTAGAGCTTCAGCGAGCCGCGCTCCACCCCCTCGCGCACCTTGCCCGTGAACCGGGCCGGCGGCGCGGGCGTGAACAGCACATCGAAGAACGCCGTCCCCTCCGAGTTGCCCGAGCGCACCTGGAATGAAACACGCAACGTCCCGGAGAACAGAGGGAAGCCCTGCTTCGAGGGCTGGAAGCTCGCCGTCAGCGTGCCATCCCCCGCCAGCGCATCCCCACGAGTGCCATCATCCACGAACGCCAGCGGCACCCCCGCCAGCGGCTCCTGGCCTCCCAGCATGTGCTCGGCCTCGTGCGCCCGTGCGTTCAACACCTCGCACGGCAGGGGCTGGTGCGTCTGCCCCTCGCAGCCCACGGAGAAAGTCACTACCTCGTCCCCTGCCACGAAGACCTTGTCCTGCTTCAGCCGCAGCTGCACGTCCGCGCTGTCCTTCTTCAGCGGCCGCGTGCGCTCCGGCGCCGCGGGCTGCTCCTGATCCGGATGCTCACGGATGTGGCGAGACTCCGGCGGGTAGCGCGTGCCCTTCACGTACGTCTCGAGCGAGAACTTCGCCCGCTCCAACCGCTTCTCCCAGAGCACGCGCTGGGCCTCGCGCTCCTGCTCTCCGGGGGACAGCGGCGCCGCAGCCGGAACCGCACCCTTGCTGGGAACCACCGGCGCAGCGGGACCCGCCCGCGAGGCCCGAGCACTGCCCGGCCCCTCGGACGGCGAACCCGACTTGGGCACGGACGAGGCCTCGATGGCCTCGTCCGGCCCGGACTCGCCGAGCCCCATGACCCACCACCCCACCCCAGCCACCAGCAACAGCAGCGGCACAAGCGCCAACGGCCACAGCAGGCGGCGAGCGCTCGAGGAGGGAGGCGGGGCGGGGCTCTTCGGGTCCATGGCGTGAGCTACTTGGCGTACGTCACGACATCCGAGCGCACGGGGCCGATGATGCCAGCCCAGTTGCCGTTGGCGTAGTGGTTGTAGGCCTCGCCCGTATCGCGCAGCGACACCGAGTGGTAGCTCCACTTGGCCCGGCCATCACTGCACGCGGCGGTGCCCGTGTTCAGCGTCCCGCCGCAGAACAGATCGCCGGGGTTGCAGTAGGAGCCGCCAGAGGAGCCGGAGACGCCGCCCGTGGAGTGGTAGGACACCGCCTCGTCATCCTGGCCCGGGAGGATGCCGGAGTACGCCGTGCCCTTGGCGCCCGCGAACATGTAGAACCACAGCGAGCGCGTGGTGTTGTGGTTGTACATGGCGCGCGACGTAGTGGTGACCAGATCGCTCACCAGGGGCTCGCTCATGGCCCAGTCACCGTGGTCCGCGAGCTCACTGCCGCCGCCCGCGCCCGAGGCGATGTCCACCCACTTGATGTTCCAGCCCACCTGCGTGGTGCCGTCCAGGTTGCCGCACACGCCGCTGGCGTTGGGGGAGGCGTTCTTCTTGTAGCGCGTCGAGCCACCATGGAGCGACAGGGCGTAGCCGATCTGCAGGTTGCCGGCGCTGTGCCCGACCAGGTAGCACCAGTTGGCGCCCGTGCAGAAGCAGTCGAGCGCGTCGCGGAGGCGATAGTTCTCCCCGCCGACCCTCTGCGTACCGTTCCAGTTGACGGCCTTCTTGTTCACGCCGGCCGCAGTGGAGCTGGGGCCCCAGTAGCTGAAGTCGTTGTAGTTACCGGCCTGCGTGTTGCCGCCATTCCGGCCGTGCACCCACAGCGTGTAGTTGGTCGCGGAAGCCTCAGGGGCTACCAAGATGGTGACAGCAACGAGGACTGCGCTGAACAGCGTCTTCATGCGAACGCCTCCGGCTCAAGGCTGAGAGAGAGAAAGAGAGAGCCCCTGCCCGGCGAGAAACCAAGCAACGGAGCGCGCGCACTGTACGGTCTCAGCTCTTTAAAAATCGAGAGCCCTGTAGAACATGTTTGTCACGAACAAGCTGACTTGGCGCGTCATGGTCACGGGCTTCGAACTCCCCCATTTTTTCCGGCGCGCTCCGGCGGGTCGGCGACGACCCGAAGTGGGTCAACCAGGACATACGCGGGCCTGCGGAATTGGCGCTCAGGAGGTAACCAGTGGAAGCGAGCTCCCGGAAACGCGGGCCAACGATCTGGGGGACTGCGGCTTGTCTCACGAGGTAACGCCTCGCACTGACAAGGACTCGAGGCGTCGCAGTGGCCCGGACGATCTCGCTCGCCGCGATCGAAATCCCGCGCTTTCAACGGATCGTCTCCATCCAGAAACGTCCGCCGTGCCTGTCGGCGGCGACGTGGCTGTCGAGAAAGTGCCGCACGACGGCGTGATACGTTGTTCCGGATGAGCGCCACAATCACCGAAGACTCAGGAGCGACAGTCGTGCGGAGCGTGTGCCCGCACAACTGCCCGGACACCTGTGCCATGCTGACCACGGTCAAGGCTGGCCGAGCTGTCGAGGTACGAGGCGATCCCGACCATCCGACGACTCGGGGCTTCCTCTGCGCGAAGGTCTCTCGGTACCTGGAGCGTACCTATCATGCTGGCCGCGTGCTCCACCCGATGCGCCGCGTGGGCGCGAAAGGTGAGGGGCGCTTCGAGCCGATCTCCTGGAAGGAGGCGCTCGACGAGATCGCGCACCGGTTCAAGGAGATCATCGCGGAGTGGGGGGCGCAGGCAATCCTGCCGTACTCGTTCAGCGGCACGCTCGGGCTCCTGCACAGCAATTCGATGGATCGACGGTTCTTCCACAAGCTCGGCGCCTCGCTCCTCGATCGCACGATCTGCGGCTCCGCCGGCGTGGTCGGCATGGCCTACAGCGTGGGTAGTTCCATGGGCATGGATACAGAGTGCTTCGACGGAGCGCGCACGATCCTCCTGTGGGGCACCAACACGCTGACCTCGAACCCCCACCTCTGGCCGTTCGTCACTGCGGCGCGCAAGAGAGGGGCGAGGGTGATAGCCATCGATCCACGGAAGACGCGGACCGCGGAGCAGTGCGATGAGCATATCGCGCTGCTGCCGGGGACTGACGCGGCGCTGGCGCTCGGGATGATGCACGTCATCTTCCGTGACGGCCTCGGCGACGAGGATTATATGGACCGATACTGCGTGGGCCGAAACGAGCTGGCAGAGCGCGCCGCCGAGTACCCGCCTGATCGTGTGGCGGCCATCTGCGGGATCCCAGCGGCGTCGGTCGAGGCCCTCGCGGTTGAATACGCGACGTGCAAGCCTGCAGCCATCCGCCTGAATTTCGGGATGCAGCGCCACGCCGGCGGAGGGATGGCGGTGCGCGCCATCTCGTGCTTGCCCGCGGTGACCGGCGCATGGCGCTCCGCCTCTGGCGGTGTCCAGCTATGGACCTACGAAACTTTCCCGGTCAATCATGCCGCGTTGCAGCGTTTTGAGCTGATCCCGCCCGGCACCCGCACTCTCAACATGGTCGAGCTCGGGCGGATCCTCACGGAGGTCACCGACCCACCCGTCAAGGCCCTCTTTGTCTACAATTCGAATCCAGCCAGTGTGGCTCCCGACCTGGAGCGCGTCAAAGCCGGGCTCCGGCGCGAGGATCTCTTCACGGTCGTTCACGAGCAGTTCCACACGGACACGGCCAACTTCGCGGATCTCCTCCTCCCGGCGACCACGCAGCTCGAGCACGTGGATATGCACATCGGTTACGGTCACCTGTATGTCATGTGGAACGCGGCGGCAATCGCGCCGCTCGGCGAGGCCATCCCGAATACGGACCTCTTCCGGAGGCTCGCGGCGCACATGGGATTCAGCGACCCGTGCTTCCAGGACAGTGACGAGTCCATGGCGCGGCAGGCGCTGCAGAGCGAGCACCCATGGCTCGCGGGGATCACACTCGAGCGCGTTCAAGCCGAGGGAGCGGTGCGCCTGAATGTTCCGACGCCGTTCGCGCCGTACGCCGAAGGAGGCTTCTCGACGCCCTCCGGCAAGTGCGAGCTCTTCTCCGCGAGGATGGCCCGCGACGGCCATGACCCGCTGCCAACATGGACTCCCCCACGTGAGAGCAGCGCGTCGAGCCCTGAGCTCTTTGCACGCTATCCGCTGGCGCTGATCTCACCGCCCGGTCATTACTTCTTGAACAGCACGTTTAGCAATGTGCTGGCGCGGTTCGAGAAGGGCCCGCACCTGGAGATCCACCCCATCGACGCGGCGGCGCGCTCGATCATCAGCGGCCAGAGGGTACGTATCCGGAACGATCGCGGCGCGTTCCTGGCCGATGCCGTCGTGACGGAGAGGGCGCGACCGGGGGTGGTCGTCGCTCCGTCGCTCTGGTTGAGCTCGCTCACACCTGATGGGCGGAACGTGAACCACACGACTTCGCAGGCGGTGACCGACATGGGCGGCGGGGCGACGTTCTACGACAACCTCGTGGAGGTCGAGGGAGCGAGCTGAGCGGGGAACTCGGCGACGCGAGCGCAGCCTCGGTCTGGCGCATCCACGCTTTCATTCGCGGCGCTCCCCCAAGCAGGTGAGGAGGAGTCGAGAGCGGGGAAGGAGGCAGCGGCCAGAACGGAGCGGATGAAGCAGAGGACGCCGCGAGTGGACTGGGCCGAGGTGCTGAGGAGGACGTGCGACTTCGACGTGCTCGCCTGCGTGAGGTGTGGAGGCAGGCGCCGGGTGTTGGCGTACGTGAAGGGAGCACGAGGGGTGCGCGCGATCCTGAAGCACCTGGGCCTGGCTACTGCAGGTGCGAGGCTGGCCCCGGCGCAGGGGCCACCCAGCGGGCATGGTGTTGAGGTACTCAACGCAGCCAACAGGCCCAAGCGATTGGGTCCCCGCAGGCGATACGCATCTCCTCGTTAGAAGCGGACTCGGCTCAAAGCGGCGGGTTGTTCTGCATGGAAGCGGCGGGAATCGAACCCGCCGCTCTCCGGGCAGGCCGTCCTCAGTAGGCCTTGCAGAGGTACTGGTTGGCGCCGCAGCGGCTCTCGGGCGTCTTCACTCTGCCGACCTGGAGCGTGGCGAAGCCGTCCGGGCAGCTCAGCGTGCCCGTGAGCGGGTTGGCCACGTTGTTCCGGCCGCAGTCATCCACCTGGTACAGGCCGCCCAGGGGCATCTTCTCCGAGGTCCGCGTCCCCAGGCTGCACAGGTTCTGGTTCACGCCCCACAGGCTCTCAGGGCCGGTGGCTCGGCCGAAGCGGTACGCGATGCCCGTGCCCATAGGGCAATTCAGCAACCCGCCCGCGAAGGTGTTCGACACGTTGTTGCCCGCAGAGCCCCGGTCATCCACCTGGAAGAGGCCCGTAAAGCTCCATCCCTGAACGGTGCCCTGCGGCGCCACGCACAGGAACTGGTTGGCGCCCGTGCGGTGCTCGGGGGTGTAGATGCGGCCGAACTGCATGGCGGTGAAGCCCGAGGGGCAGCCCACCGTGCCCGTGAAGGGGTTCACCACGTCATTCGGCGAAGAGCGCGAATCATCCACCTGGTACATGCCGCCGAACACGAAGGGCAGCCGCACGTCGACGTTGAGCGCGGCGATGGTCAAGTTGGGATCATATCCCTTGGACACGAGCGTGCTGAGCTGACTCCCCGTTACGCAGTCATTCACCAGGGTGGGGTTCTGCGGATCGGTGAGCTGATCATAGCAGCGCTTCACCGCGTCGCTGATCAGCGAGAGGTTGCGCTGCACGCCCAGCTCATGCGCGTCCAGGCGAGAGCGCAGATCCGGCGACACGTACAGCCGGCCGCTCTTGAGCGTGGCCACGCGCTCCTGGAACTCCACCTGCTGATCGAACAGCTGGCGCAGGCTCGTGCGCGCCTGCTGGACGCTGGCGCCCACCGTGCGCACCGGAGCAGGAACTCCGAGCATGCCCCAGTCCTTGAACAGGTAGACGCGATCCGCCGGCTGGCTGTTGAGCGAATCCGAGAAGGTGCCCGCTCCCTGGGCCGAGGCGTAGGTGATGGCGTTCTGCATGAAGGCGCCGCAGGGCGCCAGGTTCGTCATGCTGCAGTCCAGCACCACCCGGCCCGCCTCGGCCGCCCCCCCGAGGATGCTCGACAGGCGCGTCACGTCTCCGCCGTACTGGAAGGCCTCCACGTGCACCGAGGCGCGCCCCGCGAAGCGGCTGGCCTGCGAGGACACCTGGGAGTTCACGCTCCCGGCCGGCCAGCTCACCCCGACCGAGGCCTCGAACTCCTGCCGCGCCGACAGCGAGCTGAAGTCCAGGCGGTACAGCAGGTAGAGCTGGCCGCCCACCTCCTTCTGCAGCATGAACTCATCCCCACACCGCGAGAGCCAATCCGCGCTGCCCGGCTGCACGAGCCACTGCAGGCTGCCCTCGTCCAGCTTCTGGATGCCCAGGCGGTAGTCCGCCATGTAGAACATGCCCACCGAGAGCGAGCTGCTCGTCAGCGAGCGGCTGAAGCGGGCCTTGGCGCTGGCATCCACCAGTCCGAAGCGGGCCTTGGCCTCCAGGCTGAAGCCCAGCGACTCGCTGGCCTCTTCCCTCAGCATGGAGCTGCTGAAGCGCAGGTTGGCCTGCTGCAACGGAATCGTCACCGAGGTGGCCGAGCGCACGCACTCGCTGCGCAGCTCCTCCTTCACCCAATCCCGGCCCTGTCCCAGGCGAGCCGCCGTGGTGATGCCGGTGGGCACCATCACCGTCTCCGAAGACTGCTCCTGCACCCCCAGCTTCGGCGGCTCCCAGCCGGCCTCACCGCCACAGTTCAGCCCCGCAGCCGCCAGCACTGCTGCGACCGCTCCCCGCATCACTTGCTGTCTCGTCATCGTTCCACCTGTCCTGTTCAATTCCGCCGAAGCAGGAATCCTGTTAATTCAGGCACAAGTGGAACTACAAGGAAAATTTCACTGACCGTGGACTTCCCCGTCCCCCGTATGGGTCAGCGGAACGTCGCCTCGCAAAAGCGCTCCAGCCGCGCGAGCGCTTCGGGCATCTGCGTGCGCCCCAGCCCCAGCCGGAAGTGATTGCCCGGGAAGTCGTAGACGTCTCCCGGCAGCAACAGCACGCCCTCGCGCTCGACGAGCGCCTGGCAGAACGCGGAGACAGGCATGTCTCGCAGCAGGCGCGGGAAGGCCACGCTCCCTGCGCGCGGGCGCACCCAGCGGAACGTGTCCGCATGGCGCTCGAAGAACGCGTCCAGCCGCTTCAGGTTGTCCTCGAGAATCGCGCGGCTGCGCGCCAGCACCTTCTCCTTCGCTCGCAGCGCAATGAGCGCGAGCACCTCGCTGGGTGCGCTGTTGCAGATGGTGGTGTAGTCCTTGTACGCCGCGCACTTCCGCAGCAGCTCCGCGTCCCGCAGCGCGAGCCACCCCACGCGCAGCCCCGCCAGTCCGAACGCCTTGGACATCACCCCCAGGCTGAGCCCCCGAGAGGTCCGCTCCACCGCCGCAGGCAGCGTCCGCACGGGTGCGTGCTCCAGCAGGCGGTACACCTCGTCGGACAGCAGGTAGATGCCCCGCTCCTCGGCCAGCTCACACAGCGCCTCGAACGTGGCGGGCCCCGGCAGCGCGCCCGTGGGGTTGTGCGGGAAGTTCACCACGAGCAGCCGCGTCTCCGGCCGCAGCGCCTGCCGCACCGCCCCCAGATCCAGCTCCCAGCCCTCCTCCTCCTTCAGCGGCAGCAGTGTCACCTCCGCTCCCGTCGCGCGCGCCACCTCATATAAGGACTGGTAGCCCGGCCACGTCACCACCGCGTGGTCCCCCGGCCCCAGCAGCACGTTCATCAGGACGAACACCGCCTCCTCGGCGCCCGCGAACGTCAGCACCTGCTCGGCGGACACGCTCGTGTAGAGCCCAGCGATGGCCTCGCGCAGGGCAGGCAAGCCGGTGGACTCGGTGTAGCCGAGCGTCAGCGACTCCCACCGCCGGAGCGCCTCGGGGTCCGCGATCGCCAGCAGCTCCGACATGCGCCAGCCCTCGATGTCCGAGGTGCACAGCAGGTAGGGCGCGGAAAACTCCCACCGCGCGAAGTAGCGCTCCAGCTTGAAGTCCGGGATCCGCACAGAGTGTCCTCCCGAGGCACCGGCTGCTTGCCTGCCGCCCAGGCGCCTCCTCTCCCCTCCCCCCAGGCAGGCGAGCCGCGCCTGGGGCCGGCATGGGGGACGCCGACCCCCGATGCATAGCTTGAAGCACGTCCGATCCAATGTCTTTTCGCGGAGCGCGCCCATGGCTTTCGATGACGAGCACCCCATTCCCCTCACGTTGCTGGATCCCGACGGTGGCTGGATCAACGCCCCCGTCCACGTCTCGCAGCTGCGCGGCCGCCCCGTCCTCCTCCACTTCTGGTCCATGGACTGCGAGGAGTGCATGGGCCAGCTCGCCCAGGTGCAGCAGTGGATCCAGGACTACGGGCCGAGGGGGCTGGTGGTCATCGGCGTGGACGTGACGCACTCGGAGAGCGAGCTGCGAGACACCAACGCCGTGGAGCGCTTCGCCCGGAAGCACGGCCTGCGCTACCCCATCGCCGTGGACGATGGCTCCATGGCCCAGGCCTACAGCGTGGAGACCCACCCGAGCTACCTGGTCTTCGATGCCCAGGGAATCCTCCGGCTGCACACCTTCTCGGCGGACTCGCTGCGCGAGGTGCGCCTCGTGCTGGACCGCCTCACCGGCCCTGACGCCAACACGGGGGCCTTCGCGCCCTGAGCGCGGCCCTCCGTCTCCAGCTCACTCGTCCTCACGGAGTCCAAGACATGCCAGAGCGCCACACGAAGCAGTCCTCCCGTATGAACCTGGGCAAGCTGGCCGCCGCGGGCGTCGGCGTGGCCCTGGGGCTGCGCGCCCTGGTGCGCTCCCGCATCAGCTTCCAGGACAAGACGGTGCTCATCACCGGCGGCACGCGCGGGCTGGGGTTGCTCCTCGCGCGCGGCTTCCTCAAGGAGGGCGCCCGGGTGGTCATCTGCGGCCGGGAGGAGTCCACGCTGGAGCGTGCCCGGACGGAGCTCGAGAGCCTGGGGGGCGAGGTGCTCGCGGTGCCGTGTGACGTGACGGACCCGGTGCAGGTAGAGGCCATGGTCTCCAGCGTGCACGAGCGGTTCGGCGCGGTGGACGTGCTGGTGAACAACGCCGGCATCATCCAGACGGGCCCGCTCGAGTCCATGACACTCGAGGACTTCGAGGAGGCCATCGACACGCACTTCTGGGGGCCGCTCTACACGACGCTGGCGGTGCTGCCGGAGATGAAGCGGCGCGGCGCGGGGCGCATCGTCAACATCTCCTCCATTGGAGGGAAGGTGAGCGTGCCGCACATGGTGCCGTACAGCGCGAGCAAGTTCGCGCTCGTGGGCCTGTCAGATGGCATGCGGGCGGAGCTGGCGCAGGACGGCATCCAGGTGACGACGGTGTGCCCAGGGCTGATGCGCACGGGCAGCCCGCGCAACGCCACGTTCAAGGGGGACCACGAGAAGGAGTATGCGTGGTTCTACGTGTGCGGCTCGCTGCCAGGCTTGTCGCTCAACGCGGAGCGGGCGGGCCGGAGGATCATCGAGGCGTGCCGGCGCGGAGATGCGGAGGTGTTGGTGGGCCTGCCAGCGAAGATGGGAGCGGTGGCGCGCGCGCTGGCGCCAAACCTGACGGCGGCCCTGCTGGCGTATGTGAACCGGATGCTGCCCCAGGGCAGCCAGACGGAGCGGCACAGGGGGGACGAGAGCGAGACACCACTGACGCGCTCTTGGCTCACCGAGCTGTCTCGCAAGGCCGCCCGCCGCAACAACGAGACCGAGGTCCCCATCCACTAACCGGGTGCCGCTGAGAGCCCCTCAGAAGCCCACGCCTACCAACAGCCCCGTCCAGTAAGCGCCCGCCAGGTAATCGTCCCCAGCGTAGGCCCCGGCTGTCCCTCGGAGCTCGGCGCGCAGGGCCACGGGCAGCTCCTCCGAGAACCGCCAATCCACCCCGAGCCCCAGGTGAAGGGCGAGTCCCGTCGAGGTGCTGTCGAACGCCCGTGTCCCGGACATCTGCCCGAAGCCGAGCCCCAGCTGCACCGAGGGGTTCCACTCCCCCATGGCAAACCTCCAGCGCGTCACCGCCCCCACATCCCAGATCCTCGTGCCGTAGGAGAGCGTGGTGCGCTCGAACGCGCAGCCCTCGCACGGGGCCCGGGTCGCCTTCTCGCGGACCCGCTCGATGGAGCCAAAGCTCGCGCTGGCTCCGAGCCCGAAGCCGCTGGGCCACTGGTACAGCAGCGTTCCCGTGCCGCCAATGCCTCCCTGGCGCCGCAGGTAGGCCTGCGCATCGCTGGCGTCGTAGACCTGCTGGTTCCAGCCGATCATCAACGTGCCCGCCACGCCCGACGTCTTGGCCGCCTCGGCGCTCCCACTCAGCGCCAGCGTCAGGAATACGGACAGGCACAGGCTGGGGGCTCTCATCACGGCGCCTCCCCGGGGAAGAAGACCGGCTGATCATCCCGGCCCGGCACGTCGGTCAGCATCACCGCTCCGCCCCGGTCCACCCAGGCCACGAACAGCTCCCAGTCCTGCCACTCGGGCCAGCGCGCGGAGAAGGCGATCATCCGCCCATCCGGGGAGAAGGCGATGGAGCCCACCTCCGAATTGAGGTTCTCCAGCACGCAGTGCTCCCCCGAGGGGCCTCGGACGCACACCCGGCCGCCCGCGGGGTATTCGTAGATCGAATAGGCCACCTGACGCGCATCCGGCGAGAGCGTCAGCCTATTCACCGAGCCTGTGCTGCTCGTGCTCGCCGTGGGCACTCCCTCGAGCGGCTGAACATACCCGCTGCCGTCCGCCAGCACCTCCACGCCCCGGCCAGAGCCCGGGATGGAGCCCTGCTCCAGCAGGAAGCGCAGCCGGCTCCCGTCCGGAGACCAGACCGGGCTGTGCAGATCATTGTCATCGCGAGTCAACCGAAGGGGCGTCGAGCCCTCGGCCGTGCCCACCACATAGAGCTCCTCGTCGAAGTCCGTGAAGGTGTCCATGGGCCTGCCCACGAACGCCAGCCGGCTTCCGTCAGGCGACCAGGCCAACTCCCCGCTCGGGCGATTCTCTCCGGTGAGCAGCGTCCTCCGGGCCTGCGTGCTGAGTTCCACGAGGAAGAGCTCCCCGGACGCCTGGGTTCCCCGGCCCGCGTAGGCGATAAAGCGCCCATCGGGAGAGATCGCCAGGCGAGGCGGCGTGCTCCATTCCCCTTCCACCGTGTCCACGAGGCGGCGGAGCGGCGCCTCCGGCTCACCCGGCCACAGGTAGACGGCCAGCTCGCCCTCGGAGTGGCTGCCGATGAAGGCCAGGGAAGGCACCTCGCCCCGGGCGGGGCCTCCCGGCGCCAGCACGGGAAGCTCCGCCTCCTGGACGCAGGCGGGAAGACTCAGGAACAGCGCAAGCCTCGCCAGAGGAATCAGGCGCTGCACGAGGGAGCGGCCAGGGCATGGAGAGCGCATGCCCTCAAGCTAGCCCAGCCGGGCCAGCGGCTCGCAGCGAAACGCGTGACGAGCCGGCGCGAAGCCCGGCGCCTCGGAGCAGAGTCCGAGGCGCCCAGGGCCATGGGTGCGCCTCAGCGCCTCAGCCGAGGATCACCTTGCAGATGTTGCTGCACGCGTCGCTGTCGTTGGTGTTGCCGTCGTCGCACTCCTCACCGTTGGCCTCCTGAACCACGCCATCACCGCAGCGAGGGCCGAGGATGCAGCCCGGAGCACACTGGCCGTAGCCACCGGCGTTCGTCCCGTTGTCGCACTGCTCGGGCGGCTGGACGATGCCGTCTCCGCACGTGTTGACGCACTGGGTGCGGCGGGTGACGAAGTTGGTGAGGGTCAGCTTGTACGAGGACGCCGTGGTGTGGCGCTCCGCCTGGAACACCACCGCCTCGTAGACCTTGCCCACCGTCAGCCCCAGCTGCGAGGCCCGCTGAGACAGCGTGATGCCGCCATCCGTGGCCCCGTGCACGCCGCCCAGATCCACCGCCAGCCGCCCGTTGATGAAGACCCAGACGTCATCGTCGCCGCGGAACGCGAGCACCTCGGTGCCCTTGTACTCGAACCAGTAGCGGGCCTCGCTGGTGAACGAGAAGTTGTGGCCGTTGTTGCGCGCCGGCTCCTGGCCCAGCGCCACCCACCCCTTCCCGTCCACCGGGAAGAAGTTCGGGTTGTCATACAGGTACGAGCCGTCCGCCTGCCGGTTCAGCGTCAGCGTGCCGACGATCGTCTTGTTGACGTTCGGCGTGTCCCGGTACCACTGGTCGAAGGCCGCCCGCCCGTGCGTGGACGCGCTGCCGTTGCCGTTCGCCGCCTTCGCATACACGGGCTTGCCGTCCGAGCCCAGCGTGCCGGTGTAGAGCGCGCCGACGATGCCCTGCTCCGACGCGTTGGCATTCTCGAAGTCGATGTGGCCTCCGGACAAGTCATTGCCGCGGAAGTCCCGGTAGACGGCGGGGATCTCCACCGAGGCCGGCGGATCCTCCTCGATGGTCTCGCACTGGAAGCCCGCCTCGAGCTGGCACGTGGGCGAGCACCCATCGTTGGCGCGCAGGTTGCCGTCGTCGCACTGCTCCGTCGTGTCACCCGGCAGAATCACGCCGTCGCCGCACACCGCCTGGCACGTGCCGTTGGTGCACCGGGGCTCGCGCGTGCACAGCGGAGAGCAGCCATCGCCCATGTCGTTGTTGCCGTCGTCGCACTGCTCAGTGCCCTCCACCACGCGGTCACCGCAAGTGGTGGCTACACAGGGCTGGCCCGCCGTGGGGCACTTGTAGCCGCGCTCCAGGCGGCAGGTGGCGCTGCAGCCATCGCCTCCCGCGGGCGGGTTGTCGTCGTCCTCGCACTCCTCGTCGCCGGCGATGAAGCCGTCACCGCACCGGGCCGCGACGCAGCGGCCGCCGCCCGTGGGGCACGTCCAGCCGCTCTCCACGGTGCACTGGGCGCTGCAGCCATCGTTCGAAGCGGTGTTGCGGTCGTCGCAGGCCTCGCCCGCCGTGGTGCGCCCGTCGCCGCACACGTTGCGGACACACGCCGTGCCCGCCGTGTCACAGAACCAGCCGGCCTCCACCGCCTTGCAGTCCGCGGCGCAGCCGTCGCCGCTCTCATTGTTGCCGTCGTCGCAGGCCTCGCCGGCCTGGATCGTCCGGTTGCCACACGAGGTGGGGATGGGACCGCCATCCGGTAGATTGTTCGGCCCACCGTCCGGTTGATTGTTCGGCCCACCGTCCGGTTTATTGTTCGGCCCACCGTCCGGTTTATTGCCCGGCGTCTCCCCCGGATCCGGATGGACTCCATCGGGTGGCTCTCCCACGCAGCGAACCAGGGAGAAGGAAAGAAGCAGGCCCAGGAGCAGCCCCGAGAAGAGTCCACGAAGATGGGTAACCGACATGCGCTGATCGTGAAATTCCCTGGACGAGGTGTCAATCACTGCCTCGGGTAGGATGCCGCCCCATGAGTGCCTGTCCTTTCTGCCAGGAGCGGATGCGCGCCACCTTCATGGAGGGGCTGCCTCGCGAGGAGTGCACGGCGTGCGGCGCGGTGTGGATCGAAGGAGAATCGCTGGCAAAAGTGATGGGAGGCTCCGTCTCGGACGCCCTTCTGAGGAGGGCAAAGGATCAGCCCGGGGCCTGCAAAGGTTGCCATACCCCGCTCCGCTACGTGCCCAATTGTCCTACGTGTGGTGAGGCCGCCCCTACATGCCCCCGGTGTAGCACCGCGCCCCTGCCCGTCATCGAGGCACTCGGCATCAAGGTGGATGTCTGCTCGGGGTGCAGCGGCGTGGGGCTGGATGCCGGGGAGCTGCAGCAGCTCCACCAGGCGGCCGCAGCCTACCGGGACGAGGGGTTGGATCTGCGTCCCCAGGTGCAGACTGGCACGCCCTCCCGGTGTGCCTCCTGCAAGCGCGCGCTGAAACCCCAGCACGCCTTCGTCTGGGACGAGAAGTTCTACTGTGGCAGCTGCGCCCCGGACGGAGCGGCCCCGTACGACGTGAAGATGTCCAAGGCCAGTCCCAGCGAGCCGAGCAACGTCCGAGGCCACTATTTCAACGAGCCCACGCTGGACGAGACCCCGTCCGAGTCCGCCCTGCTGTGGCTGATCAACAAGCTGTTCGGCTGAGGGGCGGCCCAGCAGCTACTCGCGCGGCGAGTTCTTGTCCGAGAGAAAGGTGAGGATGAGCCACCCGGGGCAAGGCGCGAGCGTCACCAGGCCCAGCAGCGGGTGATAGCCCTTGACCCGCACGTAGCGCATGAAGGCCAGCACCCAGGGCACCTGCCCGGCGTACCAGAAGGCCATCGCATCCTCGCGAGGCAGGCCCCCGAAGAGGAAGCTCGACCACACCAACACGTTGATGCTGATGAGACCCAGGGAGGCAGCATGCCTCCGCCACCAACTGGGTCTCACCACCTTCCAAGCGTTGGGCCAGTGCATCTGGAAGAACTGCTCGACGAACTCTGGCCGCGCCTCGGGGATGGCCACCACGCTCCGCCTGCGGACCAGGATCCGTGGCCCCTGGCCCCCGATGTTCCGAGCCCGGTGCAGCACCCGGGAAGGCCAGAGGTGCCCGCCACACGCCTTGAGAAGCTCCTGGAGGTGTGCGTCGAACTCCTCCTCGGGCAGCTTCCGCAACTGCTTCACCCATGCTTCCAGCCGCTTCAGCTCCGCCGGCACCGTGGGGCTTGCGGCGCCCACGAGGTACCGCAGCCGGTCCCCCAGGGTGGGCTGGCGCTCGGGGAGGAACGCCAGGTAGCCGGGCCGGAACACGCAGATGCCCCACACCCGGTCCTGCTCCCGGCCCGTGCCGAGCTCGTCCAGAAAGGCCCTGCGGGTGACCCGCTCGCGAGCCATACCTTCGGGCCCGCGCCTCTTCCAGCTGTAGAGCTTGAGCAGGGCCACCAGGGCGCGGGGCCGCCGCACGCCCGGGAGGGTGACGTGCGCCTCCCCCTCCACACGCACCCCCAGCCCCGCGGGCAGCAGGGAGATGCTACCGGGCAGGAGGTTCTTCAGGGGCAGTTGCTGCGGCGCATCGCCCGACAGAATCCACACGAGCCGCTCCGGCGTGAGCCAGAACCGGCTTCTGGGAAACCAGGAGCGGCCTTCGGCCAGCACGGGCTCGGCCTCGCCGGGCGGATCCGGCAGGGGCGCGAGCGCCTTGGACTCGAGCCCGCTCAGCACCTCCGTGAAAGACGCCCCTGCCGGGAGCCCCCACTGCGCGAGCCGCTTGCGCCCCTGCGCCAACAGCCGGGCGCGTTGGGCTCGGAGCCGCTGGAGTGCGGCGGGCCCGGGATGGCCCTGGGGCCAGTGCTCCAGCTGGGCGCGCCGCTCCACGTACTCGAGCACCTCGTCGAGCCCCGGCTCCTGCTCCCTCACCGCCTTCAGCAGCTCCGGCGCGTCCCGGAGCTGGTTCCGCCAGCCCCAGGAGCCGAGCTGGCGTGCAAGCGCGGCATAGCGCGCATGGGCCTGCTCGATGCGCTCCCAGCGCCCCTCGAGCTGGACGCGCAGCGCGTTGTCGGGCGGGAGCAGCGCGGCCATGGGACGTCAGTCCAGCTCCGACAGCTCGGCCCGCCAGTGGCCCCGGTGCTCGTAGGCGCGCGCGAGCTGCTCGCGCAGGGCCGCGAGGATCTGCGTGTTGCCCTCCTGCACGTAGCCCTTCAGCGACTCCTGGCACGCGGGCACCCGCGAGAGGAACTCCTGGAGCGCCTCCAGCGTGAGCTGCTTCGTGTACATGCCGTACCCGAGCTTCTCCAGGTACAGCGCGTTGATGACCTGCTCAAACTGGCCCTCCAGGGGGATGGAGAGCAGCGGCTTGTGCAGGTACACCGCCTCGCTCATCAGCGTGTAGCCGCCGCCCGCCACGACCGCCCGGGCCGTGCGCAGATCATCGATGAAGCCCTTCTCGCTGAACGGCCGGTACATCAGGTTGCCGTCCACCACGTCCGAGGTGATGTCCCGGCGCAGGCCGTAGATGCGGCACTCCAGGCCGCTCTTCTTGAGGATGTTGGGCAGCTCCGTGTTCGTCGTGGACGTCTGGTACACGAGCAGGTGGTTGCCGGGCTCGGACTTCGCCTCGAGGATCTCCGGCCGGAGGATGGAGGGCGCCAGCGTGGTGCGCTCCTTGCGGACCGGCGGGTAGAAGAACGTGGTGATGAGGTAGTGGAAGGCCCCAGGGAGCTTCGCCTTGACGATGGTGCGCGTCGTCTCGTAGGCATCCTCCCAGCCGGCCAGCAGCTCCGGCTCGTGCTTGCAGCGGTTGATGATCTGCATGTTGTCCACGCTGATCACCGGCAGCCGGTGCACCTTGCCGAACATGTAGCTGAAGGACTCGAAGTCGCTGACCACCACGTCCGGCTGGAACTTCTCCACCAGCTCGAAGTACTGGCGGATGTTCTGAGGCCAGCCGGTGACGGCGCCCTGCAGGTTCTGCAGGAGCGTCTGCCACTTGCTCACCGAGTTGCCCTCATAGGCCAGGGTGTAGCCCCAGATGCCGTGCACGTTCTGGAAGCGCTTGGCCAGGTAGTCCCGGGCGCGTCCGGAGACGACGATGTGAACCTCGTGCTCCTTCGTGAGCTCCTCGAGCAGCACCCGCGAGCGGGTCGCATGCCCCATGCCCTCGCCAACGACACCATAGAGGATTCGCATGGCCCCAGAGCATACGCAGGTTGTGGCGCGCGTGCCCGCGCGGTGATAGCTCCCAGGGCATGAGCGAACCCCCCACCGGCTCACCCCCGCCTTCCGTCTCCTCCGTGGGCCGCGCCGCCTTCGTCGGGCTCGCGACAGGCATGGTGCTGGGCGGAGTGTGGCTGCTGGTGCTGGGCCTGCGCGGCCTGTTCGGCAAGACGGACTGCGGCCTGCTCAGCCCCAACGAGTGCGAGCTGCTGACCGCGGCCAACGCCCACATCGGCAAGGTGCAGACGCTGTGCGGGGGCGCGCTCATCGCCCTGGCGCTGGCGCTCTACGTGCTGCTGCGCCCCTACCTCACGCCTCGCGCACCGGACGCCCGCCCCTGAGCGCCAGTCAGGGAGCCATCCCCTTCACTCCGAGGCAGAGCACCGAGCTGCCCTCCAGGACAGGGCCATGGCGCATTCGTGGCGAGGCAGCGTAAGAACAGCTAATTACCTCTGGCCTAATGCTTCGGCTCCAGTATAGGAGGCGCCCTTATGCAGCTCGAATCCCTGAAGATGTTCTGTGATGTGGTGGAGACGGGTTCCTTCTCTCGCGCCGCCCAGCTCAACCACGTGACGCAGTCAGCGGTGAGCCAGCAGATCCGCGCGCTGGAGAACCGGTACGAGCAGAAGCTGCTGTCGCGCAGCGCCCGCCAGGTGACGCCGACGCCCGCGGGCGAGCGGCTGTTCCGGGGGTGCAAGGAGATCCTCGCCCGCTTCGCCGAGGTGGAGGCGGAGATCCGCGAGCAGTCCACCGAGGTGCAGGGCACCAGCACGGTGTCCACCATCTACTCGGTGGGCCTGCATGAGCTGCAGACCGTGCAGAAGCAGCTGCTGAAGACGCACCCCAAGGTGAACATGCGCCTGAACTACCGGCGCAATGATCAGGTGTACGACGACGTCATCCTCGGGGCGGCGGAGATTGGCATCGTCGCCTACCCGCAGCCGCGCGCAGGCGTGGACATCCTCCCATTCCGCGACGACAAGCTCGGGGTGGTGTGCGCGCCCGGCTTCGCGTTCGCCAGCAAGTCGAAGGTGAGCCTCGCGGCGCTGTCGGGAGTACCCTTCATCGCGTTTGACCGCGAGGCACCCACCCGGAAGGCGCTGGACCGGCTGTTCCGGGAGAAGAACCTGGATCTCAACCCGGTGATGGAGATGGACAACGTCGAGACCATCAAGCGCGCGGTGGAGATGGGGCTGGGTGTGGCCATCCTCCCGCTGTCGAGCTGCCGGGCCGAGGAGAAGGCAGGCACGGTGGTGGTGAAACCCTTCGCCGAGGGCCCCGTGTCCCGGCCCATCGGCCTGCTCATCCGCAAGGGCAAGTACCTGGATCGCGCCTCGGCGGCGGTGCTCGACGCCTTCAAGCTGGCGGCGGCGCAGGAGGAGTAACCGCCGCCCGGCGCCAGCAGCTGCTCACTGCTGGAAGATGGCCACGTTGCCCTGCGAGTCCATGGCGCAGGGTGAACCCACCGGATTCTTTCTGGAGACGCCCGTGTCCATCATCCGCCCTGCCACACCTGCTGATCTCTCCGCGCTGGGGACAGCACTCGCGCCGCTCTCACTCTTCCAAGCGTATGGGCTCACCGCTGCTGCCCTGACGCAGCGCTTCGAGGCGGCGCTCCAGCGAGGAGAGGGGTTGCTGCTGGCGGAGTTGGAGGGGGCTCCGGTGGGCGTGTGCTGGTTCATCACGCGCGGCGCGTTTGGGACAGGGGCCTACCTGCGCACGTTGGCGGTGAAGGAGGGGCTCCAGGGAAAGGGGCTCGGCGTGGAATTGCTCCGAGGCTACGAGGACGGGAGCGGCGATCCCCCGGGTGGCTGGTTCCTGCTCGCGTCGGACTTCAACACGGGTGCGCACCGCTTCTACGAACGCCACGGCTACCGGGAGGTGGGCCTGCTGCCGGACTTCGCCGCGAAGGGCGTCACGGAACGGATATACTGGAAACCGCGCCCTCCAGCGCGCTGAGCGCCACGGCCGGGGCGACAGGGGCGGCGGGCGGGCTGACGCGCAGCGGATCGCTGCACAGCGGCGGCGGACGCTCGTTCAGGAGCTGCCCCACGGTCACCAGCTCGTAGCCCCGCTTGCGCAGGCCCTGGATGATCTCCGGCAGGGCTTCCGCGGTGGGGAACTGCCTGTGGTTGATGTGCATGACCACGATGCCGCCGGGCCTGGCCTGCTTGAGCACCCAATTCACCAGCTTCTGCTTGGTGGCGTGCTCATCGGGGTCTCCCGAGGCGAGATCGAACTCGATGGTGGTCAGCCCCGCCTTGCCCACCAGGTACGCCAGGCGCGTGTCGAACTCACCAAAGGGCGGGCGGAAGTACGCGGGGATGCGGCCGGTGAGGTTGTAGATCTCCTCCTGCGTCCGGAGCAGTTCGTCCAGCACATCGCCATCCTTCTTGAGCTGCGGCATGTGCTTGTGCGTGTACGAGTGGTTGCCCAGCTCGAACAGCGGGTTGTTGGCCAGCTCCAGCGCGGACTGCGGCCGGTGCTTCACCCAAGAGCCGCTGAGGAAGAGCGTCGCGGGCGTCTTCGTCTCGGTAAGGGTTTTCGTGATGCGCTCGTCGTACGCGGAGGCGGTGGGGCACGCGTCGAACGTGAGCGCGATGCGCATCTCGTCGCGGGGGCCGCTGTGCACGACGGGGGTCACGAAGGACGCGACGGGCTGGGGCTCCACCTTCTCCTGCTTCGGAGCAGGAACCACCTCAGGAGGCAGGACCACCGCGCCGCAGGCCGAGGCGAGCCCTGCGAGCATCACCACCACTGTCCGAAGTCCAACGCCCATCGACACATGACATAACGCGCCAAAGGGCCCGACGGAAAGTCGGTGCATGTGGGTAACCCAACGGGTGGGCCCCTTGACCGCGCTGCCGTTCTGCTTTTCTGCCACCCACCCGGGGCGGCTGTGGCCTTATCAGGCCGCGTCCGTCGCTGGGTCTATCAGCCAGTCTTCGTCCTTGAGGGGCCCGCCGAACTCATCCTCCACCGAGCGAATCAACCCGATGTTGCGCTTGTCGTTCTCCGTCAGGCGCGCGTCCGTGTAGCTCGGGTCCTCGCGGTACCAGCTCATCGCCTTGAAGTGCGCCTGGAGGATCTTCGACTTGAAGGGCCGTCCGCGCCGCGCATAGAGGGTGTTGCGCAGCAGCCGCAGGTCTCTCAGCGAGAGCTGGCGCAGCTCCTGAACGGAGAGGATGCGGTCCAGCGACGCCTGCGAGCCCTTCTCCAGCTTCCCGGTGTCACTGGCGAAGCTCCCCAGCGCGCGGCTGATGAGGCCCAGCTCGATGCGCGCTTCGGCGGGCAGCTTGTCCTCGCTGAACTTCGGATCCGGCCGGTACCACGCCTCCGCCTGAAAGGTGCAGTCCCGGGAGTACGAGCCCTCACACTCGGAACCCGAGCAGCCCTCTTCGTAGTCCACATCCTTGGGCTCCGTGCACGAGCGCACCGTACGGCCGTTCTTCAGCTTCCACTCGTAGGCGTCGTTCCACACCTTCCCTGCCTTCGCGTAGAGGGTGTCCTCCATGGAGCGCAGCTCGCGCTCGGTGAAGGACTGCTCGCGCACGGCGATGAAGTGCACGTTCCTCCGGTCCGCGTCCGACAGCAGCTTGTAGGTGAACTTCGGGTTCGGCTTGAACCAGGGCTGCTTCTGGAAGTGCTCCCGCAGCCAGGGCTTGCGGAAGCCCGCCCAGCCATAGCGGGCGAAGATGGTGTTGCGCAGGATGGCCAGCTCCCGCAGCGACTTGCCCTCCAGCCAGTCTCCCTCGCAGGTGATGCGCGGAGGAATGAGCTCCTGGATGATCTCGCAGGGCATCGCCTTCGCGGAGTACCCGGGGATCTGATCCGCAGGCGGCGGGACATAGGCGCTGGCGCTCGCCGCAGGCTTCTTCCCCTGCGCCGCCACGGGCAACGCCAGCAACGTCAGCGCGAGCAGCGCGGCTCGCCCCCAGGCGCGTCTCCTCCAGAGCATCCGGCAGGCCTCCCTCTTCAGTACAGCTTACGCAGGCGGGCGGCGAAGAAACCATCCCAGCCCTCGGGCCCTGGCAGGGTGCGCAGCCACGCCTGACTCTGCGGCAGCTTCACTCCCGGCAACACGGGAGGCTCCGCCGTCCACTCGGGGTGGCTTCGCAGGAACATGTCCACCTGGTCCTGCCCCTCCTGCGGCTCCGTGGTGCACACCGCGTACACCAGCAGCCCTCCGGGCGGCACCGCCTCCTGGCAGTTCTCCAGAATGCGGCGCTGGAGCGAGGCCAGCCGGCCGATGTCCTCCTCCTTGCGCCGGTAGCGCAGCTCCGGGTGGCGCCTCAGCGTCCCCAGCCCCGAGCACGGCGCGTCCACCAGCACCGCGTGGAACTCGCCCAACTCCTCCGGCAGCGGCTGCGTCGCGTCATGTGCCACCGCACGCAGCTTCCCGGCGAGGCCCAGCCGCTTCGCCTCGGACTCGATCTTCGGCAGCTTGTTGGCGTGCAGATCCGTGGCCACCACCTCGTGCCCTTCGGCCTGGTGGCACGCCTTGCCGCCCGGCGCCGCACACGCGTCCAGCACCCGCGCCGTCTCCGGAATGGCTCCGTACACCCCCACCAGCTGCGCGGCCTCGTCCTGCACCTGCCAGAGGCCCTCGCGGTAGCCGTACACATCCTCCAGCCGCCCCACCGGGGGCAGGACGATGCCCACCGGAGACACGGTCGTGGGCTGCACCTCCAGCCCCACGTCGCGGAGTTGGGCCAGCAGCGCGTCGCGCGTCACCTTCGTGGTGTTCACGCGGACCACGATGGGAGGCGTTTGGTTGTCCGCCACGAGCATCGCCTCGGCGCGCTCGCGGCCGAAGTGGCGGATCCACCGCTCCACCAGCCACTTGGGGTGGCTCTCGCGGACGGAGAGGTACTCGACGGTGTCGCTCTCGGGCGGCAGCGGAGGCCCCGGCAGGTCCGCCAGCTTGCGGAGGATGGCGTTGACGAAGCCCGCCGCCCGCGACATGCCCAGCTCCTTGAGCGCCTGCACCGTCTCTCCCACCGCCGCGCGCGCGGGCACGCGGGTGTGGAAGATCTGGTAGGCCCCAATCCGCAAGGCCGCCAGCACCCGATCCTCCATCGAGTCCAGCTTGCGGTCCGCGAAGCGGGTGATGGCGTAGTCCAGCGCGAGCTGCCGCCGGGTGGCCCCATAGGTCAGCTCCGTCGCGAGCGCCGTGTCCCGCGGATCCTTCAGCGGAGACTCGGACAGCATCGTGTCGAGCACGACGTTGAGGTAGGCGTCGGTGGCGCGCACGCGCGCGAGCACCTGGATAGCGAGGGTTCGCGCACTCATTCTTCGAGCTGGGTCATCATGTCCACGAGCTGCTCATCCGTCAGGCGGCTCGCGGGCATCGTGGAGAGGGTAAGGGTCTGCAGGCTGTCCTCGAGCATGTCCCGGTAGCCGCTCTCGGCGGGCGCGCCGCGCTGCACCTCCAGCCACTGCGAGCGGGCCCAGCTCGCCAGAGCCCCCGAGGTCAGCTTCCCAGAGAGCCGATCCGCGATCTTCTCGCGCACCAGCGCACGCGTGAGCATGTCCGCCGCAGGGGTCTCCTTCGAGCCCCGGCCCAGCGTCTTCCCCTTCCCGGCCTTGGCGGGCTTGTCCTCCTGAGGCTTGCGGCCCAGCGTCTTGCCCCCGCCTCCTGCCTCCGCCGTGCGCGCCAGCGCCTTCGCGGGAGCGGTAGCCAGGGCATCGGTCTTCCGGCCAATCGTCTTGGCGGGAGCCTCGGTCTCCTCCTCCTCCTCGGAGGAAGCCTCCGCCTTGCGGCCAATCGTCTTCTGCTTCCCGGGCGCCGGATCCTTTGCGGACTCACGGCCGCCAGTGAACTCGCCCTGGGCGAAGCGCTCGAGGGCCTGCAGGTAGGAATCAAAGCCCTTGCCAGAGAGCTGCGCCGCGCAGACTTCCTTCAGCACGGACTGCTTCGCGCGCGCCCCATCCAGGTGGACCTCGACGGCGGGCACACCCACCGCCTCCAGCGCGTCCCTGAGCGGGTACGAGCCGAACAGGCCCGCGGGGTTCACTACTACGCCGGCGATGTTCCGGCGCTCGGCGTGGAGCGTGTCGATGAGCAGCCCCTCGTGGTTGGACTGGACGATCTTCAACTCGATGCCGTGGCTGGCGGCGCGAGCGCGCAACGCGCTGTTGAGGTCTTCGAACCGTCTGCCCGAGGTGCCTTCCCGCTCTCCCAGGAGGTTCAGGTTCGGCCCGTGCAGCACCAGGAGTTTCATGCCCATCCGCGTCTCTCCTCTGTTCGCTCCAACAGCGCTCAGCTCTTGCTCTCCACCGGGGCCGAGAACGGCTGGCTGCCCGGCGCCAGCTTATGGCCCGAGAGAAACTCCGCCGCCTTCATCACCCGCTTGCCCTCCGGCTGGATCTCCAGCAGGGCGAGCGAGCCCTCGCCGCACGCCACCTCGATTCCACCCAGACCCGCCGCGAGCACAGTGCCCGGAGCCCCATGCCCCGTGCCCACCTTCACCCGGTGCACCTTGAGGCGAGCCCCATTCAGCCCGGTGAAGGCCCCCGGCCACGGCGTGAAGGCGCGCAGCCGGCGCTCCAATTCCACCGCCGGCTTCGTGAAGTCCAGCAGCCCATCCTCCTTCTGGATGATGGGCGCGAGCACCACGCCCTCCGTGGGCTGAGGCACGGGCTTCAGCTCACCGCGCAGGTACGCCGGGAGCGACTCGCGCAGCACCTCCCCACCGAGCTTGGAGAGCTTCTCGTGCAGGATGGCGCTCGTGTCCTCGGGTTCGATGGGCAGGCGCTTCACCGCAATCACCGGGCCGGTGTCGAGCCCCTCGTCCATGCGCATGAGGGCCACGCCCGTCTCCGTGTCCCCGTGAGCAATGGCCCACTGGATGGGCGCCGCTCCCCGGAAGCGAGGCAACAGCGAGGCATGCACGTTGACGCTGCCGTGAGGGGCCACCTCCAGCACGTCCTTGGGGAGGATCTTCCCGTAGGCCGTCACCACGCACACGTCGGGCGCCAGCTTGCGCAGCTCCTCGGAGAACGGCGGGGTGCGCAGCTTCGCGGGCTGGAGCACCGTCACACCGCGCTCGAGCGCCAGCGCCTTCACGGGGGAGATGGACAGGGCGTTGCCACGGCCCTTGGGCTTGTCCGGCTGGGTGACAACGGCCACCACCTCGCCAATGTCGAAGCAGGCCTGGAGCGACGCCACGGCGAACTCGGGCGTGCCCATGAAAACGATGCGGGGTCGGCTCATTGGAAATGACTCCTAAGCAGGACTCGAAGGCCTGTCCACGGCCTCGCGCTTGCGCTGGTGCAGTTCCTCCAAGATCTTTAGCGCGGCGCGCGCCTCCTCGGACTGAGCCAGGGGTTGAAAGACCGCCAGGGCCTGGGCCAGCGCCTGGGCCTCTTCCGCCTCGCGCGCGCGGATGCGCTCCACCGCGTGGCCGAAGCGATCGAAGAACTTCTTCAGCTCGTCATAGCGGCGCAGCGGACGCAGCCGCGGGTAGTGCCCCGCCGCCAGTGCCTCCAGGTACAGGTTCATCACGTACACGGGGCCCGCCACACGGTGGGTGAAGACCAACCCGAACAATCCGAGTGCCACCGCCACGCCCACCACCGCCAACACGGTGAGCCAGAGAATCGTCATGCCGGCGATTCCCTCGGAGCCCGAGCCTGCTTCGAGCGCCGCGGTGTGCGCCCACCAGGCCAGTGCTCCGAACAGACCCATGCTGCCCGCGCCGATGGCGGCCAACATGAAGATGTACTTGAGCTGGAACTCTCGATCGATGAGGTACGTGCGGCGCTTCCAGGCGCGTTTCTGTGAATCCAGAACAGTGTCCGAGGCCATGTCGTTGACCAGACTACCGCATCAGACCGGAGGGGTTTGACCCCTTCTTTCGAGGGGCGGTACGACTCGCCTCCTACCCGCAGCCCACCCCTGGAGGTTTCATGCTCCGCTTCCGCGCCACGCTGAGCCTAGCGCTCGCCCTTGCCCTGCTTTCGGGGTGCAAGAGCGACCCGAACACCCCGGAGTACTGGGAAAAGAAGCTCAGCGACGCGAAGAGGGGCGACGCCAAGATCCAGGTGGTGGAGGCGCTGCGCACCTCCGGCAACCTGAAAGAGAGCTTCCTGCCCATGCTGCACCAGCAGCTCACCACGCAGAAGCGGCCCGAGGTGAAGGCCGCGCTGGCCCGAGCCGTGGGTGACCTGAAGAGCCCCTCCTCGCTGCAGCCGCTGCAGGCCGCACTGGACCCGGAGGCCACGGACACCGACACCGCCCTGGCCAACAAGGAGCTGGTGGCGGCCCTGGGCAAGCTGGGGGACCCGAAGGCCGCGCCCGCGCTGACGGGGATGCTGAAGGCCAAGGACAGCTACACCCGCATCGAGGCCATCCAGGCGCTGGGCCTGCTCCGCGCCCCGGAAGCCGTGGAGCCGCTGCTGAAGCTCGCCTCGAATGAGGCCACCGAGCCGTTCCTCCACAAAAAGGCCATTGAGGCGCTGGGCCGGATTGGGGATGCGCGGGCGGTGCCCCTGCTGATGCAGATGCTGACGAAGGAACGCCAGGGCATCTCCTTCTATGTAGAGAGCTCCTACGCGCTCTACCAGGTGGGCGCGCCTGCGGCCGAGGCAGTCATCGCCGCCATGGAGAACCGGGACGCGGCACTGGCGAAGTGGGCACAGGACAACGGCGTGAACCCGGCCAGCTACGCGATGAAGGGCGCCCAGATTCTCGGAGACTTGAGGGATCCGCGCGGCGAGGCGGTGCTCATCAAGCAGCTGGGCTTCACGAACGCGGATCCGCGCATCCAGGCGCTGGTGAGGATGCAGGCGGCCGAGGCGCTGGGGCGGATGCGCTCGCAGGCGGCGGTGCGGCCGATCTCGGCCCTGCTCACCGAGGAAGACCCGACGGTGCGCTCCTCGTACGTGCGCGCGCTGGTGTTGCTGGGCAGCCATGACGCGGTTCCCGCGCTGCAGAAGGCCGCGGAGAAGGGTGACTGGTACGCCCGCGAGGTGGCGATGCGCGGCGTGGCGCTCTTGAGCGAGGCGCAGGAGCAGCCCCTCTTCACCAAGTGGGCCCAGGCCGAGCCCGCCGTCACGGCGAAGGAGTGCCAGGACTCTGGCGGAGACGGCTGCGAGAACCCGGACGCGCTGGGCATGAAGCGGGCCGAAGTCATTCTCCGCTACGCCAAGGTGCCGGAGGCAGTGAAGACGTGCGGCGTGGACGATGGCTGCTGGTCGCGGAAGCTGGCGGACAAGGAGGCGAGCGTGGTGGAGCGGGCGGCGCTGAAGCTGGGGCGCTCGCGCAACCCGCAGCACGCCGCGGCGCTGGCCGAGCGGCTCTCCGAGAAGGACTTGGACGCGCGCTTCGCCCTCATCCAGTCGCTGGACTGGCTGGTGAGTGACTCGAAGGAGGCTGCAGTGAAGGCGCGCGAGGCGCTGCCGAAGATCCAGAGCCAGCTCGCCGACGAGAAGGGCAACTCCACCTTCATCAAGGTGAACGAGGACCTGCGCCGGCTCGCCTTCCGCCTCGAGAGAGCCTAGGGCGGCATCAGACGAAGGCCTGGGCAGGAGAGCAGCGGCTCGCTCCCCTGCCTGCCCCCGCCTCCCGTCCGGGAATGAATGCCTAGGTTTCCCCCCAGAACGATTCGAGAGACCTGGGAGGAACCATGGCACGGCAGGGATGGAAGGGCTTCGTGGTAGCGGGTCTTCTGGGGCTGACGGGGCTCGCCACGGGCTGCTCCGATACCACCAAGGCCGAGGTGAACGAGGAGCTGCGCCAAGCCGGCCAGCAGGTGGGTGAGGCCGCCAAGGACGTGGAGAACGCCGCCAAGGAGACCGCGGACGGCCTCCGCGACGGCTACGGCGGCTCCGGCACCGACAAGAAGATCGGCGACGGAAAGATCGGCGAGCACGAGGGCGTCATCAACGACGGCGAGGGCCCGTTCGAGCAGCACGATCAGCGCGGGAAGAACAACCCGCTCAAGGACGGCGTGGGCCCGCTGGAGAACAACCACTAGCCTCGGAAAAGACGAAGGGGCTCGGGAGCGAATCCCGAGCCCCCGTCGAGGCTCACTCAGTGCTGAGGTCCGCGAGGCGGCGGTCCCGCCTGCTGGAGCGTCTGGTACTCGGCGTCCTCGAAGACGCGCGAGCGGATGAGGAAGCGAACGCCCTCGGGTGCTTCCACCGAGAAGCCGCTCCCCCGCCCCTTCACCACGTCCACCGTCAGGTGGGTGTGCTGCCAGTACTCGAACTGCGGACCGGAGATGTAGAAGGGCGTGTCCACGATCGTCCCCAGGAACACGTCCTGCTGGCCGACCTTGAACTCACCCCTCGGGAAGCACATCGGCGCGCTGCCATCGCAGCAGCCCCCCGACTGGTGGAACATCAACGGGCCGTGAATCCCCTGCAGCTTGAGCAGCAAGGCCTCGGCTTCAGGCGTCACGGACACTCGCGCCACGCTCATGGTGCCTCCCTCCTGACTGCGGCCTAGAAGAAGCCCATCGGCTTCGGGTCGTAGCTCACCAGCATGTTCTTCGTCTGCTGGTAGTGGTTGAGCATCATCTTGTGCGTCTCGCGGCCGATGCCCGACTGCTTGTAGCCGCCGAACGCCGCGTGTGCCGGGTACAGGTGGTAGCAGTTCACCCACACGCGGCCTGCCTGGATCTCCCGGCCCATGCGGTACGCCGTGTTCGTGTCACGCGTCCACACACCCGCGCCCAGGCCGTACAGCGTGTCGTTGGCGATGGAGAGCGCGTCCTCCATGTCCTTGAACTTACCCACGGACACCACCGGCCCGAAGATCTCCTCCTGGAAGATGCGCATCTTGTTGTGGCCCTCGAAGATGGTGGGCTCCACGTAGTAGCCCTCCGCCAGCGCACCGGACAGCCGCGCGCGGCCGCCACCGGTGAGCACCTTGGCGCCCTCCTTCTTGCCGATGTCGATGTACGAGAGGATCTTCTCCAGCTGATCATTGCTGGCCTGCGCGCCGAGCATCGTGCTGGTGTCCAGCGGGTTGCCCTGGACGATCTTCTTGGTGCGCTCCACCGCCTTCGCGATGAAGGCGTCGTAGAACGTGTCCTGCACCAGCGCGCGCGACGGGCAGGTGCACACCTCGCCCTGGTTGAGGGCAAACATCGCGAAGCCCTCGAGCACCTTCTCCGCGAAGTCATCGTTCTTGTCGAACACGTCCGCGAAGAAGACGTTGGGCGACTTGCCGCCCAGCTCCAGCGTCACCGGGATGAGGTTCTCCGAGGCGTACTGCATGATGAGGCGGCCCGTGGTCGTCTCACCCGTGAAGGCCACCTTCGCGATGCGCTTGTTGCTGGCCAGCGGCTTGCCGGCCTCCACGCCGAAGCCGTTCACCACGTTCAGCACGCCGGGGGGAATCAGGTCGCCTACCAGCTTCATCAGCTCGAGGATGGTGGCGGGGGTCTGCTCTGCGGGCTTGAGCACCACACAGTTGCCCGCAGCCAGCGCCGGCGCCAGCTTCCACGCCGCCATCAGCAGCGGGAAGTTCCAGGGGATGATCTGTCCCACCACGCCCAGCGGCTCCTGGAAGTGGTACGAGATGGTGTTGTTGTCCAGCTCGCCGAGGCTGCCCTCCTGCGCGCGGATGACGCCGGCGAAGTAGCGGAAGTGGTCGATGGCCAGCGGCAGATCCGCAGCCAGCGTCTCGCGGATGGGCTTGCCGTTGTCCCACGTCTCGGCCACCGCCAGCATCTCCAGGTTGGCCTGCATGCGGTCGGCGATCTTGTTGAGGATGTCCGCGCGGGTGGTGACAGACGTCTTGCCCCAAGCGCCCTTCGCCTTGTGGGCCGCGTCCAGCGCCTTCTCGATGTCCTCGTGGTTGGAGCGAGGAATCTCGCAGAACGCCTTGCCCGTCACCGGGGTGATGTTCTCGAAGTACTGGCCGCGCACGGGCGGCACGAACTCACCGCCGATGTAGTTGCCGTAGCGGCTGGCGAACTGGATCTTGCTGCCAGTCTGACCGGGGGCCTCATAGACCTTCGACGACATCGATGGACCTGCCTTTCGTGCTGCGGGGGTGAAAACCGGAAGCGCCTGCGGGACCCGGAGGGTAGGTCGCCGGACGAGCGGACTGCAAACCCGTCAGACTCTGTTAACAAGTGGAGGAACGCAGCGCACTCCAGCGGGGTCCAATGACGCTGTGAAGATCCCTCTGGTCTGTCTCCTGCTGGCTTGTGCCGTCACCGCGCACGCGGAGGATCGCGTTGCCGCCGCGCGTCAAAGCAAAGCCACTGTTCTCACTCAGCTCTTCGCCGCCGCGGGGGTGGCCTACCCCCCGGAGGAGCTCTACCTGCGTGCCTTCAAGCACGAGCGGGAGCTGGAGGTCTGGGCGGGTGCCCAGGGACAGCCGCTGAAGAAGGTGAAGACGTACCCTTTCTGCGCGGCGTCAGGCGAGCTGGGGCCCAAGCGCCAAGAGGGCGACCTGCAGGTCCCCGAGGGCTTCTACACCATCGATCTCTTCAACCCGAACAGCGCGTACCACCTGTCCATCCGGGTGAGCTATCCGAACGAGTCGGATCGGATCCTCGGTAAGCGGCCGCTCGGCGGCGCCATCATGGTGCACGGCAACTGCGTGAGCATTGGCTGCATCGCCATCGAGGATGACCCCATCGAAGAGCTGTACCTCCTGACGATGGACTCGCGCGCGAAGATGGGCCGCAACGTGCCCATCCACATCTTCCCGCGCCGCCTCGACGCCGCAGGGCTGGCCGAGCTGCAGAAGCTGCCGCAGTCCACCGAGGCGCTCATGGCCTTCTGGCGAGGACTGGAGCCGGGTTGGCGGCTCTTCGAGGAGACACAGCGTCCTCCACGGGTGTCCGTGGATCCGAAGTCGGGGGCCTACCGCATGCGGTCTGCGAGTGCCCCGGCGGCTACACCCCGGGCGCGCGCGGCGCAGGCGCGGCCAGCGGCAGACGGATCGTAAAGGTGCTCCCCTTGCCGGGCTGGCTCTCCACCTCGATCCGCCCGCCGTGAGCGGAGACGATGCCGTGCACCACTGCCAGCCCCATGCCCGTCCCCTCGCCAATAGGCTTGGTGGAGAAGAAGGGCTGAAAGAGCTTCTCCTTCACCTCGGGCGTCATGCCTTGCCCGGTGTCCTGCACCACCAGCACCACCTGCTCTCCCTCCTGACGGGTGGAGAGGGAGATCTGCCCCTCGTCGGACGTGGCCTGGGCCGCGTTGATGAGGAGGTTCACCACCACCTGGGCCATCTGCTGCGGCCTGCCCAGCATCCGGGGCAGCGGGCGCAGCTTCAGCACCACCCGGCACCGCGCCTCGATGCGGCTGTGGGTGATGCGCAGGGCGGCTTGGATTTCGTCGTTCAGGTCGTACGCAGCCAGAGGCTCGGGGTCTCCCCGGGCGAAGCGGCGCAGGTCCGAGACGATGGTGGCGATGCGCTGGATTCCCTCCATCGTCGCCGGCAGCACCTCCGTGACGTACTCGCTCAGCACGGGTGACAGCTTCTTCTCCTCTCGGAGATCCCGGTAGAGGGAGTTCACGTTGCTCTTCACGTAGGCGAGCGGGTTGTTGATCTCGTGCGCCACGCCCGCGGCGAGCATGCCGAGGCTGGAGAGCCGATCCTGCTCACGCGCCCGCTCGTGGGCCTGGGCCAGCTCCTCGTGGGCACGTGCGAGCTCCCGGTGGCGGTAGGCCAGCCGTGACAGCACCTGGTGCAGCAGGTGCATCCGTACCCTCGAGATGGCATGGGCGATCACCGACAGGATGATGAAGACGAGCGGCACGAGCGGAGGACATCCATCCAGGATGGCCACCGCCCCCACCACCAAGAACGGCCCGAACAGGACATAGAGCCCCTGGCGCTCCTGGCGCGTGTCGACCCAGATGGCATCGAGCGGCAGGTAGAGCCACATCGGCAACTGCCACCCGGTGACGTGCCCATAGACGAGGTTGGCCAGCATGTTGCCCATCAGCCGGATCGTCTCGGTGAGGCGCGTCTGCTCCGAGAAGACAGGCCGGGCCAGCGTCAGGTTGAGGCACACCACGAGGAAGAAGGTCCCCGTGATGATGGCGATGGTCTTCCACTGCCCCCACACGGAGGCGATGAGCAACAGGTGGGTGATGACGACGGCGAGGAGGATGAACCGCAGCAGCCGCGCGTTGATGTTCCCCGCGGCGCCAATCGGATCCTGCTCCGTCTCCGGAGCGCTCATGTGGCGCGGCTCCCCACGGCTCACTCCTTGTCTTCGAGGTGGAGCTTCTTGAGCATCTCCTGGAGCTTCTCGGGCGGGAGGTTGGCGCGCTCCAGAGACTTCCGCAGGCCCTCGGCCTTCTTGTACACGGCCGAGTAGCCACACTCGGGCAGGAACTCCGGGAGCGCGGCGTACAGCAGGTTGCGAGGATAGTCCCGGCACATGCCCGGCCGGCTGTCATACGAGTCGCACTGCTTCGTGACGGGATCGTAGTGCGTGCAGCGAAAGATGAAGACCTTCTGCCGCCGCACCTCGCTGATGAACTCGAACCCGTTGATGACCCGGTGCCACGTCAATGCCAGCCAGCGCAGCGAGCGCAGGCGGAACACGGGCCAGCTCACCGGAATCATCGGGGACTCGCAGCACTTGCCGCAGCCGTTGCACGAGCCCGCCAGCCGGTAGCGCGGCTCGCCCTGGCGCCGGAGCACCCAGCGGGTGAAGCCCAGATCAATGGTGTAGCGCACCCGCGCAATCTTCTTGATGAGGCGGCGGAAGGGGCCGTCCCTCATGAGAACCTCCACGCAGCGGACAAGCATATCGCGTCCGCGCGCTACCCCACCCGGCGCTCGGTGTTCTCGGGGAGTGCGGCGAGCTTGGTCTCCTGCTTGCCGTCCGCGAACTCGGGGGGCAGCGCAGGCTCGTCCTGGAAGGCGCTAGGCAGCAGGCTGAAGGGCAGCACCTTGGACAGGGCGATGAGCAGCAGCACCCCGCCCGGCGCGGCGAAGATGGCCAGCGCGGGGATGGCCTTGGCCACGTCAATGAGCTGCGCCCGCATCCGCCGGCGCTCGTCTCCCGACAGGCGCTGGCCTCGCGCCGCCTTGGCCAGCAGCACCGCCAGGTCGCCCGTCTCGCGGGCCTCCTGCATCAACCGGCCGAGGTTCTTCTCCAGCGTCTCCTGGATGCGGCTGACAAAATCCTCTCCCATCAGCCCCGCAGCGGCCGTCACCGTGAACACGTCCACCACGGAGCGGTGACGGGCGTAGAACTCGGCCATCTCCAGCTCCAGCCGGTGCAGCTCGGCGTCAGGCACGCTCAGCGCATGGGCCAGCTCCTGGATGAAGGCCCGCTCGCCCCGGGAGCGCTGCCCGTCCACCAGCGAGGCCAGCAGCGTCTGCTCCAGGATGAAGTGCTGCATGTCCTTGCTGCGCACCTCGGCCACCATGGTGCGCACCGGCAGCCGGTGCTCGAAGGACTTCTTCACCGCGGCCTTCAGGTCCGACTCGACATCCGAGGGCAGCGCCAGATCCTCCACCTGCCGGAGGATGGCTCGGCGCGAGGCGTAGCTGGGCTCGCGATCCGCGCATGACAGCCCCGCCAGCACCTTCACCAGCAGGGCCTTCTGCCGAGCAGCGAAGTCGATGCGGCGCTGAGCCTCCGCGCGCTGGAACCGCTCGCGCGCGAAGTAGTCGATGGCCTGCCGCCCGAACATCTGCGCGTCCGCGTACAGCGCCCCGTTGTGGAGCACCAGCCCGTAGACGGGGTCTCCTGCCAGCGAGATGGCCCGCTTCTCCAGCGCGCTCTCCACCTTCGACTGGTGCCGCCGGGTGGCCTTGGCGCCTTCCTGGAGCTTGGCGGCGATGGACTCGGCCACATCCAGCTCGTTGGTGAAGACGGCGAACAGCAGCAGGAGGTGATCCTCTGTGGGCGGGGTGGGCGCCGCGGTGAGGAGCGCGATGTCCAGCGCCATGCGCGCCAGGGTGCGCACCACCGCGAGGAAGAGCTGCTCCTCAGGTGCGCGCGTGGTGCCGCTGGATCCACTTGTGGTGAAGTCTTCTGCCAGGGGCGGCGTCTTCTCGGCCGGAGTGCCGTAGAGCAGGCCCGAGGCGCGGAGGGTGCGGCGCAGGTAGTCGCGAGCGCGGGCGCGGCCCGAGGAACTGATCTCGGACAGGCCGGGCATCACGGCAGGCGCGGACACACTCCGATGTGTGACCACCGCCTCCTCGAGGAGAGAGGAGAGCCAGCCCGCCTTGCCGAGATCCATACCGTGTCCTACCCGAGACGCCGCACTGCCTGCGTCCTCCTGGGAATAACCTACCTGCGGCGCGGACGCCACCCACCGGCATGGAAAGGGTGTTCCCAGGTAAGAGTGACTGACACGGGGAGTGCCCAGAAAGGGAGCAAGCGCTCCCCTCTCTTGAGCTACAGCGTGACCGGCGAGAACGCGGCCGTGTTGTAGAGGTGCTTCCAGCCGCTGCCATCGTGATACGAGGCGCCATACACGCCCGCCAGCAGCATCACGCCATCCGCTACGGACAGGTTCCCGGAGCAGATCTTGATCTCGGGGGGCACCTCACTCTCACGCAGCTCGTCCCCGGCAATCTCCCACAGCCCATAGTCCGAGGTGCAGTACACGCGGTCCTGAAACCAGACCATGTCCTTGAAGGGCAGGACCATGTGATCGCTGTGGATGAGCCGCCACTCATCGCGGCGGCCCTTCCAGATGTGTCCGCTCGAGCCGCTGACGTACACCCAGCCATCGCCTCCGCAACAGACTGTGTGGAGCCGCATATTGCTGGGGAACTCGAGGTGCTCCCACTTCTTGCCGCTGAAGCGCCAGACGTCTCCTCGTCCCCCCACGCAGTACCAGTCCTCCGGCCCGAAGGCGTCGAGGTCGTCAAAGCCGTAGGTGGCCGAGTCCTCGTCAGGATCCGGAGTGAACTCGAGCCCCGCGCAGAGCGAGCTCCACTGGTTGCGCTCGTCGCGGCGGCCCAGCCCTCGATACCCCGAGGATAAGTGCAGCCAGCCGTCGATGGTCCGTAGCTTCCGGACGCCCCCCCGCAAAGGGCCCTTCCGGCCTGAGGGGATCGTCTCCTCGAGGTCCTCGAAGCCGCTGCCAATGGCCACCACCTGGCCACTCCCGTCGACGCCGACGAACTGCGAGAGCGGCTTCTGGCTAGACCCTGCCACCAGGCCATCGATGCCACGAAAAGCGGAGTAGCCCCAGCGCTCCTCAGGCGCCTTGTGCGCGAAATAGCTGATCACCCGGGTGACCAGCTCGGTCTCCGGCGGGGGCGGCCCCTCCGAGCCCGGGTCTGACATGGCCACGAGATAGAACATGGTCCGGCTGCGAACAGCACAGTCCGTCACCGTGAACCCACGGAGGCATTCTTCGTAGTCGTTCTTGTCAATCAGCATATCCGGCCTTCCGATATCACTCGCTCCGGCTCTTGGGCGACGGGATCTTCTGACTTCTCCCTGGCATGCCGGAGACAGGAGGCAGTGGGGACTTGCACTTGTCCTTGTAATACTTATCGAGCTGAGCCTTCAGACAATCCTCGCTGCACTTCGACTCTGGGAAAGTATCCGTGATGCTCTTGATCCCCAAGTCACGCGCCTTCTCATAGCTGATCTCCGTCTTGGAGCCGAACCAGCCATTCTTGTAATCGTCCATCCGCGCCTTCAGGGCCCGATGCATCATCCCATGTGAGCCATGAGACCAATTGACGCCCTCGACGCAGAGCGTAGGGGCCTCATCCTCTTTGTATCCGGGGCAATTGCCCTCGGTCATAGAATGAGGAAGCACGTGATGGCCCGTCTGCCCCGGGCAACACCCGCTACCGCCCAGAGCCTTGGCGGAATCGGTGTTCTTGAAGGGAACGAGATTGCATCTCCGCGCGCGGACGCAAGAGTTGAGACGGGCGATGACCTGCATCAAGTTCGCGATGGCCTTCTGGGGATTGGACTTGGCGTCCTGCCACGCGGAGTCCAACCCCTGGAGGGCATTGTCGAAGTGCCCCATCACGTCTTTGATCTCGTTCAGAGAGTCCATCATCTGGCTGGTGAGCTGATATCCTTCGTAAGCAGTCGAGGCCATGTCATAGACGTTCCACGCGGTCGCGATGGTCTCCGTCACAATCACGCCAACGCCCGCGACCGCGGCGCCCGCAGCACCCACGCCCCAGCGGGCCGCGCTGCGGGCCCCGAGCTTGACAGCCCGCTCCGCCGCCTCCCTGGCAGCTCTCTCGAGCAACTCCCGTCCCAGCGACTCGATCGCCGGCTTGACCACCGTGGCAGCAATACCGCCCAGATCATTCTTGATGTCTTGAATCTCTCCCGCGAGCTTCTCCATCTGCGAGTGATAGTCTGCGGAAGGCTTGATCCACAGCCCATCGCAGTGCTCCATCCAAGCGGTGTTACCGCCCTTGGAGGATCCATTGGCGCCTCCAAGAACCTTGTTGAAGCGCTCTCCCACCTTCGACAGGAACTTCCTGCGGGCCTTGCGGATGTTCTTGGCCTGCTCGGATTCCTTGGGCTCCGGGCCACACTCCTGCAAGATCGCCTTCCGCTCTTTCTTGCAGTCCTTCGGGAAGTCCTTCAGTGCGTCATCGACGTAGGTGTGTGCGGGAGTCTGGCCGCCCGGGCTTGCATGGTTGTGCGTCATCAGGTCCTGATGGCGCGGGACATTCGAGCCCTCCACCATCACGTTCATGGACCAGCTCGTGAAATAGGCTTTCCCCTTGAGCGCCCCCGTGTTGACGCCCTTGGGAAACTGCCTCGTGGCCGGCTCATTGCCCGTGCTGGTGGAGATGTAGCTCTCGTCCTTGCGTGCGACGATGGAGCCACAGATGAAGACTGTGTTGGTCCCGTTCGCGAGGTCTTTCGCGAAAGCCGTATTGGGGTACGGGAGCTGGATGGGGCCAGCGGGGGGAGCCGGTGGACTCCAGCACACGTCAGGGAAGGCTGCGGAGGACTTGCCATCCGCCGCCTGGCTGCAGATCTCACGCCCGTTGGCGTACACATGCGTTTGCATGGCGCTCCGTAGAGGGAAGAAGGAAAGTGCGAATCACGACGGGAAGCATTCGGCCACCACGGCGGCACGCTCCGGACCATCGTTGGCACAGTGGAGCACGGCCCGTGTGCCTGGCACGTATCCCCGAGCCATGGCGTCGGCGAGGTACGCGAGAGACAGGGGCCCCACCGCAGCGCCAGTCTCTCCAATGCAGTCCGCGAGGTGCAGGAGTGGGAAACGGCCCGCGCGGTGATCAAGCAGGCGAGTGTCCGCCAGGGCGGCTTCGCGGAAGGCGAGAGGCACCCCATTGAGATCCGTGATGCGGAAGTGGAGATCATTCATGTGGTACCCACTCGCCGCGAGCGCTTCGCGCAGCGCTCGAGTCAGCCCCAACGCACGCACGGGCTCGTCGTTATCGAGGGTAGCCGTCTCCTCGGCGGCTCCGGTTCCCAGCACGTGGAGCCCCACTGGCTCACGTGGAGGGAGCTCCAGCAGCAGCGCGCCGGCGCCCTCCCCTGGGATGAAGCCCTCGCTGACCTCCTCGGTCATGAGCCGCCTCTTCCGGAGCAGGTGAGTGATTGCCTCCGCGTTGAGGTAGCTGTCCACGCCCACCACCAGGACCTGCCGGGCGTAGCGGTGCACGAGCAGCGAGTGGGCCTCCCGCAGCGCACTCACAATCCCCGCCCGTCCGAGCGCAAGAGTCCGCACCTCCGTGGAAGGAGCCATCCCTGTCAGCTTCTCGTAGGCGGCCACGCAGGCCTCTGCCCACGAGTCCTGATAGCCAGGGCGTCCCTGCTCCGCGACCAGCAACAGCAGGGCCGTGGTCTTGGGGCTGAAAGCAGGGGCCTCCGAGATGCAGTCCTTCACGGCGGCCTCGAACATCGTCGCGATGCGCCGGGGCCCCCACAGGTTCTCTAGGGGCATGCGCGAGACGATGAGCGGCTCGGCCCTGGCATCCACGAATTCTGACTCCTCGAAGCGGTTGAGCCCCGCGCGGATGGCCGCACGCGCGGCACGGGCAAAGCCGCCCACCGCGCAGCACATCCCGGAGGCGGCGATGCGCAGCTGAGTCCTCATGGCTCCAGTTCCTCCATGTCCATCAGCGACGCCGGCGTCTCGTCCTTGGAACTGTCTCCCCCACACCCGCAGTCCTCGGTCCCGAGAACCTTGGACTCCCACCAGCGCTTGCACACGGGGCCCGCCGCCATCAGGCTGATCCCGAAGAGCCCCCTCCGATCGAGCGGCAGCGCGGTGCGATACACCATCGTGAAGCGCTTCGCGTCGGGCTCCAGGAACACCGTGTCGACCACAGGCGACAGCTCGATGGTCCGGTGCGAGGCGTAGAGCAGCCGCACCACCAGCTCGGGCCTGGGCAGCTTGAAGGTGACGTGCGGCTCGCCGGGCACCAGATTGCGCAGCACCACGGGCTCTCCGCCTCGAATGAAGTCGATCTGCTGATCCGGAGGCGCGGCCTGGAAGAAGGCCTCATCGAAGTCCTCGGGGAGCAGGGGGAAGACGTGCTCCCTCCAGCGCGCATCGTAAGTCCCCGCGTAGGCGCTTCGGGGATTCCAGCTCCGGCCAATGGGTCCCAGCGAGAGCGGCTGGACCTGAGCGCTGGGAGAGGTGACACGCTGCCCGGCGTCCTCCGTGTTGGGCAGCGGCATCTGGTCGACGATGTGTGCGCGTGGATCCGGGCAATAGCCCCGGCCGACAGGATTGGAAAGGTAGGTTTCCTGTCCTTCTTTCGAGGAGAGCTTCGGACTGCCGCCAAAGGCACGGCCATAGTGGATCCGCATCGAGGTGAAGGGCTCGGGCGTGCTGGCGGACACGCGTAACAGCCCCTGCTGCCACACCCGGTCTCCCACGACGAGGAACTGCTTCTCGAAGGTGCCCACGCGAACGGCCACCTCCAGTTCCTTCACGGGCCGGCCCTCCGGGGCATGGGCCGTCGCGTCCACGAGCACGTCGCACCACCGCTTCGTCATCGCCATGTCCGCCTCGTAGAGCGGAGAAGAGAGGCCCGGCTCCCCTATGAAGGTGTCGGCGTAGGCAATGGGAAGAGATTCCTCCACGCGCTCTGGCATGCGGCGGCCCTCACCGAAGCGGTAGGTCGCCTTCGCCACGAGGAGCAGGTGCTCCTTTCCGCCCTTGTCGAGCGCCGTCGTCACTTCCAGAGGGAGGCGGGACTTGTTGACGAGTTCCATGGAGAGCAGAGCGATTGCAAGGAGCGAAGCTCACAGAAGCGAGCGGCTCAGGTGAAGGCCAGCGTCCTCGAATGAGGCCATCGCCGACAGCTCGGCGTACTGCTGGCGTGTGGGAGCCCGGGGCTGAAGACGTGGGGCGCGCCTCACGGGGACGCGAAGCTGAAGCTCCAAGAGGAGGGCCGCGCGGCGGCGCATGGGCCCCTGAACAAGCGCGGCCTTGATTCCCGAGAGAGCGCGCGGCTCTCCCTGGAGGTACCGCTGGCGGGACACAAAGCGAACGTGGTGTCGGCTCCACCAATCCCTCACCTTCGCCGCATCCGGGCGAGGCAGCTCATCCTCTGGCGTATGCGTGAGTTTCGGCCGCCGCTCCCAGGGCGCTGTCAGCCCCGCTTCCCTGAGGCCGACTCCCGTCACCGCCGTGAACACCTCGCCCGCCAGCGGCCCTGCCCGCGTGTCGTCCAGCCACTCGAGGCTGGCGTCGACCCCCTCGGGGGTACCAGCAAAGCCCAGCGCCCACAGCGCTCCGGGCCGGCGAGCCGGAGCGGCGAGTGCCGCCGTCAGCTCCTTGTATTCGGCAGGGCCCCCGCCGAGCGCAAGCAGCAGCATCGCCTCCCTGTCCCCCTCCACCGCGCGCTCGCGCACGCGCCGCCAGGCCGCATCCAACCCCAGGCGGCAGCCCACCTCCATGGCGGCCGCAACCACCCAGGAGTTCTGCTCCTTCAGACCTTCCTGTACCGCGGCGCTGTGCCGAGCCCCGGCCGGCTCGTTCAGCAGCGCCCTGAGCCCCAGCGCCCGTGCCATCGGGTTGCCGCTCTTCAAGAGCCTTGGCAGCGCGTCCCCCACGGAGGCGTGGTGGAACACCAGAACTTCCGCCGCGGCTGTGACGACGCCCTCCTCTGAGGCCCCCAGCAATCCCCGCATGCGGTCCAGCAAGTCCGCCCGGCCCGAGCACGCCAGCGCCCGCACCAGAGCGCCGCCCTGGACTGGCCGCATGCGCAGCGCGACGAGCACGGCCTCGATCCCCGCCTCACCCGGGCTCTGCAACAACGCGGCGGCCGCCGCACTCACCTGAGGTGGATCATCCTTCTCCAGCGCCGGCAGCAGCAGCCGCCGCGCCACCTCGGGGCCATTGGCCACGAGCCCGTCGAGGTGGGCCAGCAGCCGTGCCTCGGGACCTCTCTCGACTTGTTCGAGGGTGTGGTTGGGCGACACGAGGCTCTGCTCCCAGACACCCCACAGGAAGTCCGCCTCATCGAAGTGCCGCTCAATGACATCCCAAAAGAGCATGGCTTCAGCCGCTCGCCTTTCAGTTGATCTGGACCGCTCCGCCCTTGATCCGGTTCGTGCCCTTCGCCCGAGTTTCGACGTAGGCCCCTCGAATCACGACCTTCCCGTTCCGGGTCAGGGAAATGGATGCGGCGCCACAGCGCAGCTCGATCTCCTTCTCCCCCGTCAGGACGATCCGCTCTCCATCTACCTGCGCCTCACGCTCACCGGGCGGCCACACCAGCCCGGCAACGAGCGGAAGCGCGGGGTCTCCATTCTCGAAGAGCAGCGCGACGGGGCAGCGAGACGCGGCCGCCGAGCGCAATGCCTGTGCGCCGGTGTCGACGAGCAACCGGGCCCGCAGGGGCCCGGACGGGTTGCCAGGATAGTCCACGAGAGGCCCCTCCCCCGGCTCATAGCCGGTGATCCAGCCCAGGAGGGCCGAAGGAAGAGACGAACTGGGGGTGGCGGGAGCAATCCCGAGTGAGGAACGGCGTGCGGCCATGGTGTGGCTCCTGGGTGAAAGGCTTGTCAGTTCTCCGTGATCTTGGAGCCCTCGACGACGACGGACTCACGTCCTGTGATCTGGATAGTGGCGCCCTTGAGGACCACGTCTCCGCTCTTCTGTACCTGGAGCGTCGCGGCGCCCACCTTGAGGAGGAACTCCTCCTGGGCCTCGAGGGTGATCTCCTTGGCGGTCAGCGTGTACGTCTCCTTTGCCGTGTGATCGAGCGGGCCCCCCACGCTCACCAGCAGATCCTTGCCCACCTGGAGGGTCCGGTTGCTGCCCACCTGCTCGGAGAGATCAGCGCCCACCTTGAGGTTGCGCGAACCCATCACGGTCTCGGACTTGTGCAGGCCCACCGTCTCCATCTTGCTCAGACCGACCTGCTCGGCCATGAGGCCGCCCACGAGCTGGTTGAGGGCGGCGCCCACGGTGATGGCATAGCCGCCACCGATGTTGAGCATCTTCCCGAGCCCCACCGTTTCCGAGGAGGCCATGGCCACCTTCACGCTCTGGTTGCCATCCACCTGGATGGTCTGGTTGGCCCCCACGTCCTCGGTGTGGTTGCCCAGAACGGTCGTCGAACGGTTCTGGACGACCGCCAGGGTCTGGTTACCGCCAACCGCGGTGTCGTCGTTCTTCTTCACCTCCAGGGACTGATGGCCCTCGATGGTGCGGCTGCGGTCCTTCTTGACCAGCAGCTTCTCGTAGCCACGGACCTCCTGCGTCTTGTCGTTCTCGACGACGATGTTGAAGTCCTTCTGGGCGTGCAGGTAGACCTCTTCGCGGCCCGCGGAGTCCTCGAAGCGCAGCTCGTTGGAGCCGGAGCCCCCCAGGCTGGAGGAGCTCTTGAGCGTGCTCCGCGTCTTGTCCCCCGGCAGGCCGATGGGTGAGGGGTTCTGGCCGTTGTAGACGCTGCCGGTCACCAGGGGCCGGTCGGGGTCTCCCTCGAGGAACTCCACCACCACCTCGTGCCCAATGCGCGGCAGGTAGAGCGCTCCCCAGCCCTGGCCTGCCCAGGCCTGGCTCACACGGATCCAGCAGGAGCTGCGCTCGTTGCGCTGGCCCTCGCGGTCCCAGTGGAACTGCACCTTGATGCGGCCGTGCGGATCCGTGTGGATCTCCTCGCCTCCAGGCCCCACGACGATGGCGGTCTGCGCGCCGGGGATGATGGGGCGCGGGGTGTCCGGCGGGGGGCGGTAGGGCACCTTCGCGGGCATGCAGACGAACTCGTTGCGGTAGCCCTCCCGGACACCGGAGTGGGCCTGCTCGACCGTGAGCGCCTCTGGCTGGCGGCCGATGTGCCGCACCGAGAGGAGCAGGTAGTCCTGGTTGAAGGAGGCCACTGGGTGCTCGTCCAGCTCGATGGTGTGGCCCGAGCGCAGCCGCCGGCAGGTGCTGACCCCCGTCATCCGCTCCACGTGTGAGCGCAGCTCCTCCAGGCGGACTTTCGCGCGGCCCCGGCCCACGCCCGGCTCCTCGTAGCGGGCGGGGTAGTCGTAGATCTCGAGCGCCCGCTCCCCCTCCTGCGTGGCGGAGCCCACGGTCAGGTCCAGCCGGGGCTGGACGAAGTTGTAGTCCCGCAGCACCACGGCACCGGGCTGGACCTGCAGCCTCGCGGAGAACTCCTGCACGGCCTCGCCGCCCGCCACCATCCTCGAGGGCTCACGAAACACGAGGTGCGAATCGCCGCTCAGGGCCGGGCAGGTGATGGAGGCGTCGTTGAGCACCAGGACATGCGCGTCCTCGGAGTGCTCGAAAGAATAGAAGATGCCCTCCTCTTCGAGCAGCCGGGAGACAAAGTCGAGATCCGACTCGCGGTACTGCACGCAGTACTCGCGCTTGGGGTAGGCCGCCTTCAGAGAGAGGACATGCCGCACCCCGCCCTCGCTGAGCACCTGGGAGACGATCTCCGGGACGGACAGCTCCTGGAAGATGCGGCTGCGGTGGATATGGCGCAGCGCCCACAGCCGAGGCACCACGGTGACGCGGTAGCGCTGGCGCTCCGGGCCCTTGCCGGCGTCCCAGCGCGCCACGCGTGAAATCATTCCGTGGAAGTAGCAGGCCGCTCCACCTCCCAGGTGCACCGTCAGCAGCGCGCTCTGGCCCACCAGGCCCTTCTCGTCCACGACCACATGCGCGGGCGCGGCCAGGGCGATCTCGAGCGAGTAGAGCTCGGAGAGCCCCTCCTCCGCGCGGAACTCCACGACCGCCAGCTCACCGGGTGCGTGGGCCGCGGTCTCGAACTCGAACTCCGCTTGATTGGCATGAAGTGCGGCAGGGGCCACCATAAACAGTCCGCCTCTGAATCCATGTGGCAACGTCGGGTAGAAAACACTGTAGGGCGGGGGCTGGACCTTGGCTGTACCACCCGAGCGGTAAGAGCGCTGAGCGCACCCACGCGCGGGCTCAGGGCCGCGAATGCACCGTGCCGCCGCGGAACTGCGTCTCCTTGCTGTCGATGGTGAGGGTCTTCCCCATGAAGGTCACCGCGCCAGACTTCTCGAGCTTCAGGATCAGCTGGCCGCCCACCAGGAGCGTGAAGGTGTCCTCCGCCGTCAGCACGAACTTCTTGGCCAGCCAGCCAGCACCTTCCTTCGCGCTCACGGAGGTCTTGCCACCCACGTTCTCCTGGAGCGACTGGCCCGCCGCCTGCGTCATTCCGCCGCCGCACTGCGACTCGAAGTCCAGGCCCACCAGGGTCTGCTTGTTCTGCCCCACGCTCTCCTCGCGACGGATGCCCACCAGTTCGATCATGGCGGCGCCCACTTCGACGGCCTTGAGGCCTCCGGTGGTCTCGGCCATCCCCAGGCCCACATTGATGGAGTAGCCCCCTCCAATCGTCAGAGCCTTGGCGGCCCCCACCCCCTCCGTGGTGGCCTGATTGACCATCGACGTGAAGTTGCTGCCCACGGTGATGCCCTGGTTGCCCTGCACGGACTCCCCATGGTTCTCGTGAGTCGTGGTGGAGCGATTCCCACTCACCCGCAGCCTCTGGTTGCCTTCGATGAGGTTGCTGTCGTTGAGCTCCACGGTGAGCTCCTGGTTCCACTCCACACAGAGGCTGCGGTCCTTCTTCACCAGGAGGTCCTCGTACCCGCGCACCTCCTGGCTCTTGTCGTTCTCCGTGATGAGGGACTCGTCCTTCTGGGCGTGGGTGAAGATCTCCTCCTTGCCCGCTGAGTCCTCGCTCCGCACCTCGTTGAAACCCGCGCCGCCCAGGCTGGAGGAACTCTTGAGCGTGGTCTTCGTCTTGTCGCCCGGCAGCCCGTACGGCGCCGCGTTGCCTCCGTTGTAGACGGTGCCCGCGATCAGCGGCCGGTCGGGATCGCCCTCCAGGAAGCGAACCACCACCTCCTGGCCGATGCGGGGCAGGTACACGGCGCCCCAGCCGAGCCCGCCCCAGCCCTGGCCCACCCGCATCCAGCACGAGGAGCGCTCGTTGTGCTGCCCCTCCCGGTCCCAGTGGAACTGCACCTTGATGCGGCCGTACTCGTCCGTGTGGATCTCCTCGCTCGCGGGGCCGCTCACCGTCGCCGTCTGTATCCCGGGGATGCGAGGCCGAGGCGTCACCCGCATGGGCCGGAAGGGCACTCCCTTGGGCAGGGCTCGAAAGTCGTTGTGATACACCTCGCCCAGCGTCTCGGGGGCCCCCAGCGTGTCGGGCTGCTGGCCGGAGTGCACCACCTCTTCCACGAGGTAGAACCCGGCCCAGGTGCCCTCCCCGGGGCTCTCCGCTTCGAAGAGGTAGCCCGGCGCCAGCCGCGGGCACACGCTGCGCCCCGTGTACGTCCGTGCCCCCTGGGCCTTCTCCTCCATGCGCGTGCGCACCAGGCCCTGGCCCTCCCCCGGCGCCACGTACGCTCCCGGGTAGTCGTACAGTTCCAGCACTCGCAGGCCCTCCACACTGGAGCTCCGCGTGGAGAGGTCCAACCCCGGCTTCTTGAAGTCGAAGTCGCGCAGCATCACCTCTCCCGGCCGCAGCCGGTGCACCCGCTCCAGCCGGGAGATGAACTCCTCGTCGTGGGCACGCCCATCTTCCGGCCGCAGGGGCAGGACCGGCCCTCCGGGCAACGCCACGTGGGCATTCGAAACGTCCCCCAGCACCAGCGTGTGGCCATCTTCGGCGTGCTCGAAGAAGTAGAAGATGCCCTCCTCCTCCAGCAGCCGGGAGATGAAGGCGAAGTCCGACTCACGGTATTGCACGCAGTACTCGCGCACGGCGTAGGAGCGGCTCAGCAGGAAGCGGTGCTCCACGCGCCACTCCCCCAGCAGGGCCTTGACGATGTCGGGCACCGTCAGCTCCTGAAAGATACGGCTGTCCTGGGTCTGGCGCAGACGCTCGAGCTTTGGCCTCACCCGCACTCGGTAGTGCCAGCGGCCTCCGATGCGGCCCAGCGCCTCGGCCTGCCGCACCCACCCGTGCACGTGGCGCAGCGGCACCTCCCCAAGCCGAATCGTCAGCAGCACCTGGGTGTTCGAGAGCTCCGCCAGCTCGAGCACCTGCCCATCCCGGGCGAAGAACTCGAGCTGGAAGTCGTACGGGCATGACAGCGCCTCCCGGCCGGTGAAGCGGACCACCACGAGGGTGTCCGCCGCGTGACTCCCCACCCCGAGCGAAAAGGCAGGCTTCTGCGTTCGTGCCATTCACATCCCCCTCAGGCGAGGGTGGCAGCGCGGAAGGCCCAGGGCTGTACCACCAAAGAAGGCGCCCTCGCGGATGGCCCGAGAGAAGAACCCTTCTAGGGAGGTGGCGTGTTGTAGCCCGCCTCACCGTAGGGCTTGAGCCGCTCGAGCCAGAGCGCCTCCAGCACCTCGAGCTCCGCCCGAGGGTCCTCGCGCGGCTCCTCCGAGGGGGGTAGCTCGTCGAGCACCTCGAAGGAGAAATTGTCGGCGCCATGACGCTGCCAGTCTTGCTGGAGCGCGGGGTTCTCGTGTGCGCCCAGCTCCAGTTGGAAGCGGATCCGGTTGAGGGCGCCCGGGAGGTTGATGCTGGTGCCCACCAGCACCTTGCCGTTGGCGCGGTTGCGGACGGCGAACATGCCCATGGGCGGGGGCTTCTCCTTGTAGTGGCGCTTGAGTTCGGCGCGGCGGCTGCGGCCGCCCCGCGTCTCGGAAGAATCCGAGGAAGAGGACATGGGGTACTCCTGGGTTGTGGGGACAGTGAGGCGAGGGGCAGCTCAGCGGGTGAAGCCGAGCGCGATGAGCTTCTGCTCGAGCCGCGCGTGGGCGGCCAAATCCAACGGCTTCACCCAGTTGCGTCCGATCCGCTCCCAGTCGGGATCCGCGGCATCCACTCCGAGCGCTTGCAGGAAGGTGGCGTCGCAGACGAAGAACTGCGTGCGGTAGGGAAAGAGGTAGCCGCCGCCGGTCTGAAGTGCCCCGAGCGCCTCCTCATAGGAGGAGCACCAACGGTTGAGGAAGGGGCTCATGGGGCGGATGAAGAAGGCCTCGGGGCCGAACCGAGGGCCCTCCTTCTCCTCGCCGAGGGCCTGCTTCAGCTCGGCCCAGGAGCCATACCCCTGCTCCTGGGCGATGACGGCCAGCGCATGCTTGCGCTGCACGGAGTCCCTTCGAGCGAGCAGCTCGGCAGGAGAGAGCCCGGAGAAGGCGGGCAGCACGCGCAGGCGCTCAGCGGCGCGGGTGGCGCGCGCGGAGTCCGAGGAGAGCAGCTCCTTGAGGAGGATGGAGGCTCGGACCTTGTACTCTTGGAGGGTGGCGGGCGAGGCAGCGTGCACGACGGTTCCCATGACAAGTCCCTCGGTGCCAGCCCTTACCCGAATCGTGGGCCGTCGAAGGAACTCTTGGAAACATGTCGAGCTGCGGGGTGAAGCGAGGGTGACGTCGTCTTTTTCGGGTGCAGGCGCCCCTCGGCACCTGGGCTAGAAGTAACGGAAGAGCGGTGGGCACCGCAAGTCCCCCCTGAGAATGCATCCCATGGATCACACCTACCTCCAGCGCGCCGTCGAGCTCGCGCTCCAATCCGAACGCGAGGGGAACCTGCCCGTGGGGGCACTGATCGTGCTGGACGGTCAGGTCATCGCGGAGGGGATGAGCACGGTGCTCCACCCCGTCTACAACCCGGGCGCGCACGCTGAGACGAGCGCGATCGCGGCGGTGGACAAGGCGCTGTGGCCCCGAGCCGGAGAGATGACCTGCTACTCCACGCTGGAGCCCTGCGTCATGTGCATGGGGGCGCTGCTGCTGCACGGGGTGGGCCGGGTCGTCTTCGGAGCCATCGACGTGCAAGGCGGCGCGGGCTGTGTTTTGCCCCACCTCCCGCCGTACTACGCGGGCCGCAAGGTGTTCGACTGGGTGGGCCCGCTCATGCCCGAGGTGTGTGATCCGCTCTACCGGCGGACGGACGCAGGCTTCGCGAGGCTGCCCTGCGGCCGGGATGGGCTGGACTCCCGAAGCCGCTGAAGTCCCTCGCTGTCGCACTGCACCCGAAGTGTGGGCGGGCAGGGACTCGAAGGGCCAGAGCCTCGTCTGGCGCAGGGAGACCGCCCCCCGCCCCTCATCTGACACGCCAGTCAAGGCGGAGGGTGCGCTACTGTGCCCCGGCACGTGGACCATCGATTCCAGATCAACCTCCGTGGGGTCATCGACCTCCTGTCCCACCACCTGTACAGCTCGCCCGGCGTCTACGTTCGGGAGCTTCTACAGAACGCCACGGACGCCATCCGTGCCCGGCAACTCTTGGAGCCCGGCCACACCGGCACCGTCCGCGTCGAGCTCATCGAGAAGCAGGACGGCGGCCCTCCCACGCTCCTCTTCAGCGATGACGGCGTGGGCCTGACGGAGGAGGAGATCCACCGCTTCCTGGCCACCATCGGTGAGAGCTCCAAGCGCGAGGCCCTCGCGGAGCGCCGCAACGACTTCATCGGCCAGTTCGGCATCGGCCTGCTCTCCTGCTTCATGGTCTGCGACGAGCTGCTCGTGGTGACGCGCTCGGTGAAGGGCGACGGCCGGACCATGGAGTGGCGTGGCCGGCATGACGGCACCTACTCCGTGCGGCCCTCCGAGCACCCGCTCGCTCAACCGGGCACCCAGGTGTTCCTCGTTGCCCGGCAGGACACGGTCGAGCTCTTCACCCCCGAGCGCGTCCGCCAGCTCGCCCTGCACTATGGCGGGCTGCTGCCCTTCCCCATCCTGCTCACGGCAGACGGCTCCACCTCGCGCATCAACACGGAGGGCGCGCCCTGGCGCCGCCAGTACGAGAGCTCCAGTGACCGCCGGGCAGCGCTGCTTGCCTACGGGCGCGAGGTGTTCGGCTCGGACTTCATCGACTGCATCCCGCTGAAGGCCTCTTCTGGAGACGTGGAGGGCGTGGCCTTCGTGCTGCCCTTCAGCCCGCACTACAACGCCAAGCAGAAGCACCGCGTGTACCTGAAGAACATGCTGCTGTCCGAGAGCGCGGAGAACCTGCTCCCGGACTGGGCTTTCTTCGTGAAGTGCGTGGTGAACGCGAACGAGCTGCGTCCCACCGCCAGCCGCGAGTCCTTCTACGAGAACGACACCCTGGCCAAGGCCCGCGAGTCCCTGGGCCAGGCGCTGCGGCGCTACCTCACGGAGCTGGCCAAGGACGACCCGCGCGCCCTGCAGCGCCTCATCTCCCTGCACGGGCTCTCGGTGAAGGCGCTGGCGCTGGATGACGATGACTTCTACCGGCTCGTCATCGGCTGGCTGCCCTTTGAGACTTCGCTGGGCATGATGACACTGGCGGACTACCGCAAGCAGAACTCCACCGTGCGCTACGTCTCCTCGCTGGATGATTTCCGGCAGGTGGCTCGGGTGGCGGCGGCCCAGGGACTGTGCGTGGTGAACGCCGCGTACACCTACGACACGGATCTGATCGAGAAGCTGGCGCGCGTCTTCCCGGACGCACAGGTGGAGCCCTTCTCCGCAGCCGAGCTGCCCCAGAGCTTCGAGGAGCTGACGCTGGACGAGCGAGAGTCCGTCTTCCCGCTGATCCGGGCCGCCGAGCTGGCGCTCCAGCCGTTCCGCTGCGACGTGGCGGTGAAGAAGTTCCGCCCCAAGGAAGTGCCCACGCTCTACAGCTCGGATGCGGAGGGCGCCTTCCGGCGCGACGCCGAGCGCGCCCGTGACGAGAGCGACGATCTGTACGGCTCCATGATGGACAGCATGCTCGGCGCCGCGCCGGGCAGCGATCGGCCGCTGCTCACCTTCAACTTCCTGAACCCGGTGGTGCGCAAGCTGGCGGGAGTGAAAGACCGCGCCCTGATGAAGGTGTCGGTGGAGATGCTGTATGTGCAGGCGCTGCTGCTCGGCCATCGGCCCCTGAGCGCGAAGGAGATGGCGCTGCTCAACCAGGGGCTGCTGGGGCTCATCGCGGCGCAGCTGGACGGTGGCGGCGAGGACTCGGGCCGGGGAGGCATGCATTGACCGCGCAGGACTGGCAAGAGCAGGTACAGGAACTCCTGGCGCGCGCGGGCCGCATGAAGCACGGCGAGGCCAAGGTCATGGCGCTCGAGGAGGCCGTGCGCCTGGCCGACACCCACGCGGATGTCGAGCTGGCCTTCGAGGTGCGCGACGAGCTGATTGACGCAGCCACCTTCGGCGGCTTCCCGGACAAGGCGTTGGTGGCCTTCGCCTGGTGCCGAGGGCAGGCGAAGAAGAACCCGGAGCGGTTCGAGTCGGACATGCTGCTGTGGAAGCAGAAGTGGGTGGTGGGCCGGCTGGACGACTTCCCGCACATCTCCCGCAAGCAGATCCAAGACGCCCTGCTCGACATCGAGCAAACCTACGCCCGGGTGGACGCGGGAAAGCGGGCCATCCTCAAGCTGCGCTACCAGACGGCGCGAGACATGGGTGAAGAGGCCGAGGCCCAGCGGTACTGGGATCAGTGGATTACCGCTCCGAGAGACCATCTCACCGACTGCCAAGCGTGTGACCTGGACGATGAGATTGATCACCACATCGACCTAGGCGAGTACGCCAAGGCACTCGCGAAGGCGCGACCCATCCTCGAGGGCCGCAGCCGGTGCGCGGAGATTCCTCACCTGACGTACGGCAGCGTGCTCTATCCGCTCTTCAAGCTGGGGCAGCTGGAGGAGGCCCGGGACTGCCATCTGCGCGGCTACCCGATGGTGTCGCGGAACCGGGACTTTCTCGCCACGGTGGGCGAGCACATCGAGTTCCTGGCGCTGACGGGCAACCTGGCGCGAGGGCTCACGCTCTTCGAGAAGCACCTCGGGTGGGCGCTGGACCACGCGAGCTGGCGCGACCGGTTCACCTTCCACGCGGCGGCCAGCTTCCTGCTCGCCCAAGTGGTGACCGAGGACCGCGACACGGTGAGCCTGCGTCTGCCCAAGGCGTTTCCGCTCCATCAGTCCAAGGGAACCTACGCGGCGAAGGAGCTGCACGGCTGGGTGGACGCGCAGGCGCGGGACATCTCGGTGCGCTTCGACACGCGCAACGGCACGGATCGATTCCAGAAGCTGCTGGAGCGCACCCGCGGGCTGCTCCAGGACGTGCGAGCGTTCCCCATCGACGTGGCGCAGGAGTCCAGCTAGCGCGGCGCGTAGGCCTGGCGCAGGGCCTTCTTGTCCACCTTGCCGGTGGCCGTCTTGGGCAGCTCCGCCACGAAGTGCACCGCGTCTGGCAGCCACCAGCTCACCACCCGGGGACGCAGGTGCTCCCGCAGCACCTCCAGCGAGAGGGAAGCGTCAGGCTGACAGACCACCACGGCCGCGGGGCGCTCGCCCCAATGCGGGTGGGGCACGGCGATGACCGCCACCTCCTTCACACCCGGGTGGTCCATCAGGTGATGCTCCAGCTCGACGGAGCTGATCCACTCCCCTCCTGATTTCACCAGGTCCTTCGTCCGGTCCACGATGCGCAGCGCCCCGCTTCCATCGATCGTGGCGACGTCGCCCGTGCGCAGCCAGCCATCCCGGAAGCGCTCCTCGCTCCCCGCTCCCTGGAAGTACTGCTCCACCACCCACACGCCCCGGGCCTCCAGCTCTCCCACGGCCACACCATCCCAAGGCAGCTCACGCCCCTCCCTGTCGACGAGCCGCAGCTCCACTCCCGGCACGGCCGCGCCCTGCAGCGCCAGCGGCGCCAGCCGCTCCTCCAGAGGGCCCTCCTCCCGCGCACGGGCCATCGTGCCGCTCGGCCCCAGCTCCGTCATGCCCCAGGCGTGCAGGAACACGATGCCATGCTCGGCGAAGCGCAGGATGGTGCGCAGCGGCAGGGGCGCGCCTCCACAGAGGATGCGCTTGAGCGAGCCCAGCGGGTACTTGCCCTCGCGCAGCACCGGCTCGAAGGAGTCCCACACGGTGGGCACTGCGGCGGCCAGCGTCACCCGCTCGCGCTCGATGAGCCGGGCCACGGAGACCGCGTCGAGCCGAGGGCCGGGCAGCACCAGCTCCGCGCCCGCGAAGGCCGTCGAGTATGGGAGCCCCCACCCATTGGCGTGGAAGAAGGGCGCCAGGGGAAGCACCACGTCCCGCTCGGACACGGCCATGGAGTCCACCATCAGCGCCCCCATGGCATGCAGCACCAGCGAGCGGTGTGAGTACGCCACACCCTTGGGCCGGCCCGTCGTCCCGCTCGTGTAGCAGAGACTCGCGGGGGCTCGCTCGTCCACCTCGGGCAGGTGCTCTAGCGGCAGGGGAGCCTCACCCGCGAGCAGCTCCTCGTAGCGCAGTGCTCCCTCGAAGGCCGGCGCCACCTCGGCCTCCTCTCCCATCACCACCCAGTGGCGGACGTGGGCGAGCCGAGGATGCAGCTCCGCCAGCAGTGGCGTGAGCGAGGCATCCACGAAGACCACCACATCCTCCGCCTCGCGCGACACGTGCACTACGTCGTCCGAGTGGAGACGCACGTTGATGGGATGAACGGTGGCGCCCAGCAGCGGCACGCCCAGCAGCAGCTCCAGGTGCTGGTGGTGGTTCCAGGCGAACGTGGCCACCCGCTCACCTGGGCGGACTCCGAGCCGCTGCAGCACGCGGCACAGGCGCAGGGTGCGCTCGGCCACCTGCGCCCAGGTGTGTCGCTCCGCTCCATCCCGCCGAGCGGTGACCACCCGCTTGGAGCCTCCAAGCCGCATCGCCCGGTGCAGCATGAGCGCCAACGTCAGGGGCAGCTCGCTCATGCCGAGGCGCTCTCCCACTCACTCCGCCCCGCCGAGGAGGACAAGGCCTCCGCCGCCCACCGCTCCACGAGCGCCGCGGCCTCACGCACCTCGGGCGCGAACGGACGATCCGTGGAGAGCGGCGGGAACCGCTCGTGCAGCTCGGCCCACAGCGGGCCCTCCCCTTCCTGAGCACGCCCCCCCACAAGATGCGAGAACTGGTTGACGGCCAGCGCCAGCGAGCCCAGCACCCACCCGCCGAACTCGAGCGCATCGTGCACGGCGTTGGCGCCATTGAGCGCCATGGGCACATGGTCCTGGTTGTAGAGGTTCGTGGGCAGCGCCGTGAGCGAGGCGGGGTACACCAACTGGCGGATGCGAGCCACGAAGGAGGTGGCGGAGACCTGCACCCCCGCCAATCCGCTGAAGGCTCCAGGCCGAGGCGTGAGCATGGGCGGAAGTCCGCCATTCGTCTCCGGCGTCAACAGCACGGCGAGCTGCCGCTCCGCCAAGAAGGCCAGCTGCTGCACGCACAGCCCATACATGTCCGAGGCCAGCGCTACCGGCATCGCGTGGAAGTTGCCGCCGTGCAGCACCTGCCCGTCCACCACCACGGGGTTGTCCGTACACCCCCGTGCCTCGGCTGCGAGCACCTCGCCATGCAAGCGCAGCTCCCCGAGCACGGCGCCAATCACCTGCGGCGCGCAGCGCAGGCTGTACGGCTCCTGCAGCGGCCGGCCCTGGGCGCGCTCCTTCAGCCCGGCACACTCCTCGCGGATCCACGCGGCGGCGAGCCGCTGCCCCTCCTGTCCTCGCACGGCGGAGAGGTGGGGATGATAGGCCTCGGGGTTGGCGCCCAGCAGCCGCGCCATGCGCCCTGTGATGGCCGCCAGCGCGCGCGCCATGCGCAGCAACGCCTGGTGATTGAAGCACGTGGCGGCCAGGCTCGCCGTTGTCCCATTGACGAACGCCAGCGCCTCCCGAGCCCCCCACTCCATGCGCGGCAGCCCCAGCACCTCGAGCTTCCGCGCGGCCGGTACCCGCTCCCACGCCCCGCCTTCGCTCAGGTGCCACGCCTCGCCCACACCCGCCAACGCGAGCGCGGCTTGAGCCAGGGGCTGGAGATCTCCGCTCGCGCTCACTGTGCCTTCGCGGCACACCACCGGCACGAAGCCCCGATTCCACGCCTCGGCCAGCCGCCGCCAGATCGCCGGCTCCACTGCCGAGTACCCTCGGCGCAGCCCCTGCAGCCGCAGCCAGAAGAGCAACCGGGTCACGTCCGGTGACAGCGCTGGGCCCTGCGAGGTGCCCAGGTGCGCCAGCAGGTTCATTCCCTGCTCGTGGCCAGAGCTGCTCGCCTCGTAGGTGACGAGCGGACCAAATCCCTGAGTGACTCCATAGATGCGCTCACCGGCGGCGTGCCGCTCCGAGAGGATCTGGACGCTCACGCGCATGCGCGCCTGCTCCTCCTGGAGCAGGTCCAGCGCCCTCTCCTGCTGCACCTGCTCGAGCAGCAAGGAGACTTCATCCACAAAGGACTTACCCATCACCTCAGCCATGAACTCCCTCCGGAAAGGTCATCATTTCAGGCGAGGTGCTTGCATCATGGAAAGACGCCGTCACGGGTGATGGAAGTGTTCCCTTGGGCACAAGGAGGGCCTCCCGCGCTCGGGGCGGTGCATATCTTCCTCTTTGAGGATCCCTCCCATGCATGCACGCGCACGACTTGGACTCCTTGGAGCGGTGGTGGTGCTGGCCTTGGCCGGCTGCATTCCAGAGACCCAGCTCCGGCCCACCCCGGATGCCCGCTCACCCGCTGGGGAGCCGACCGCCGTCGTGGCCGAGGCCCAGGGTGTGCAGCTCATCGCGGATGGCACCGCGTGGAAGGGGAGCCCCCGCAACCTCGAGACCCGCCTGACTCCGGTAGAGCTCCGCGTGGAGAACCACAGCGGCCGGACGCTGAGCATCCGCTACGCGGACTTCGATCTCGTGGGGGCGTCGAAGTTCCACTACGCCGCGCTCTCTCCCATGCTCATGCAGGAGGCGAACGCTCAGGGTCCCACCTGCGTCGCGGGGTACATGCCCCGGCCGTATTGGAGCGTGGGTGCCACGTGGGGTCCTCGCCGGGGCTGGTACCGGCAGCGCGCCTGGTGGCCGAACCCCTACTACGATCCCTTCTATGATCCGTTCTACGGGCCCCGCTCCTACGTGCGGTGCGAGGAACCGCTGCCCACGCAGGACATGATGGATCGTGCGCTGCCCGAGGGCACCCTGGAGGATGGAGGCACGGTGTCCGGCTTCCTCTACTTCCAGGGCGTGGGTAACCGCGAGCGCCAGGTCATCCTTCAGGCGCAGTTGGTGGATGCGAAAACGAACCAGCCGTTCGGAGAGCTGAGCATTCCCTTCCAGGTGCGCCGCGACTGAGCGCGCCCAGCCCTCCGGCGGGGAGCTCCGGGCTTACTGCTTGCCGAACTCGGCCTCGAGCGTGGCCTTGATGGCGGGCCGGGCAGCGAGCCGCTCGCCATAGGACTTCAGCGCGGCCGGCACCTGCAGCTTGTGGTGGTTGGCCCACTGCAGCATCACGAACATATAGGCGTCGGCGGCGGTGAAGTGGTCGCCCATGATGAACTGCTTGCCCTCCAGGTTCTTGGCGACGTAGTCGAAGCGCTTGCCGATCTTGTCTTGCGTGGCCTTCTTCTCGGCCTCGGGCAGGTTCGGGTTCCACAGCGGGCCGAAGGTCTTGTGGATCTCCGTGCTGATGAAGGCCAGCCACTCCTGCAGGCGGTAGCGATCGAACGAGCCAGCGGCGGGCGCCAGCTTCGTCTCGGGCTTCTGGTCGGCGATGTACTGCACGATGGCGATGTTCTCGGTCAGCACCTGGCCGTTGTCGAGCTCCAGCGCCGGCACATAGCCCTTGGGGTTGATGCCGTAGAAGTCCGCGCCCTTCTCGGTCTTGTGCGTGCCGAGATCCACCTTCACGAGGTCGAACTTCAGACCGGCCTCACGCAGCATGATGTGCGGGTTCTGCGAACAAGCACCGGGGGCGTAGTAGAGCTTCATGGCCAGCATCTCCAATGAAAGGGTTGGATGGGGGGCTCTGTATAAGAAGTGGGGTTCGGAAGTGCAGTAAAACCGTAGGCCGAGCTCCGCCATGTCACCGATCCATCATTCCTTTCGAAGCGCTTCCCGAGGTGCTGTCCTCCGCGTCTTGGTGTGGGTTGTTAGCATTGTGCTGCTCCTGGGGGCCGGAGCGTTCACGGTGTTCGACTGGATGCTCCGCCAGAAGTACGAGCCAGTGCTCGGCCAGCACCAGAGGGAGACCGCCAGCTGGGTGGACTTCTTCTGCGAGCAACAGGCGACACTCGCTGCGGATCCGTGGTTCCACGAGCCGCGCACCCCGGGGGACGCGGGGACGCTGCTGAACGCGTGGATGGCGTGGGATCCGTCACCGCCGCTCCCCAAGGGCTCGCCGCTGCTCATCCCCGCGGGCCTGCCGCAGAAGCACATGGACTTCCAGGACTGGCTCACCTCGAACGTGGACGTCTCCACCCTGGACTTTGGCTGGATGCGCCAGCTCCATGGGTATGACCGCTGGGACATCGTCCAGAACCCGCCCGTGGCGGTACCACAGCGCATCAACTGGGCCACGATGCGCATCCCCCACTTCGTCCCGTTGCTCGTGTGGGGGAAGTTCCGGCTGCTGCACGGGCTGAGGACAGGGGCACCCACCGAGGCAGCCCGGGACGTGCGCCAACTGGCCTGGCTGACCTACCGCACGGACACGCTCCTGGGCGGCGCTGTGGCGTCCTTGCTGCTCAAGTTCGAGCGTCAGGCCTATGACTCGATGAAGGATCCTCCGGCGGACTGGCAGCCCATGAGCCTCGAGCAACCCGAGCGGCTGCGGGTCCTCACCATGACGAGCCCCTCCTTCTCGCAGCTCTCGGCTCCCCTGGAGGTGGCTCAAAAGGCCCGGAGCTGTGGCGAGCCGGTGGTGACGCGCTGCGCGGCGCTCACGGAGGCCTCCTCCTTCGCGACGTACCTGCGGCCGCTGGCCAAGGACAAGTACCGGGACGTCTACGACGCATTCGCCCAGGAGCTCGCGGAGCGCCCCTGCGCCAACTCGCTCGTGCCAATGCTCTGGGAGCGGGGGGTGACGGTGCTGGAGGAGAACCCCGATCCGCTCATCCAGAGCCAGGTGGACTGGCCCAGCAGCTTGCCCGGCGCGTATGCCAAGAGGCACATGGTGGGAATCCTGCTCTCCATCGCCTCGCCGAGCTTCGAAAAGCTCAAGGAGTTCCGTGCCGACCTCGAGTCGGGCAAGTTCCAGCAAAAGCAGCCCTGAGCCCCGGGTGGAAGGCCGGGCGCTCCCGGCTCAGCGCTTGAGGTTGCGGAACGGGTTGTTGAAGGGCTCGGGGCCCTTCTTCTCCGAGGGCGCCGGCTTGCCACTGGGCGCACGGCTCGGCGCGCTGTCCCTCCCGCCCGAAGGCCGCTCCGTCATGCGCCCGGTGTTGGCCGCGGGAGGCCGGCCCGGAGACGCCTGCGCCGCCCCACCCTCCTGCACCGCGCGCACCGAGAGCGCCAACCGCTTGCGGGCCAGATCCACGGAGAGAACCTTCACCGTAAGCCGGTCGCCCACTTTCACGACCTCGGCCGGGTCCTTCACGAAGCGCGTGGCGAGCTGGGACACGTGCACGAGCCCATCCTGGTGCACACCCACGTCCACGAAGGCGCCGAACGCGGTGACGTTGGTCACCACGCCCTGGAGCACCATGCCCTCCTTCACGTCCTCCAGCGTCTTCAGGTCCTCCCGCATCGACGGCGCGGAGAAGTCTCCTCGCGGGTCGCGGCTCGGCTTCTCCAGCTCGGAGAGGATGTCTTGGAGCGTCAGCTCTCCGAGGTCAGGCCCCAGGTAGCGCTTCGGATCGATCTTCCGCACCAGCGAGGCGTTGCCCACCAGCGCGCTCACCTCCACGCCCAAGTCTTTCGCCATGCGCTCGACGACGGCGTAGCGCTCGGGGTGCACGGCGCTCGCGTCCAGCGGCTCGGGGCCTCGCACGCGCAGGAAGCCGGCGGCCTGCTCGAACGTCTTGGGCCCCAGACCGCTCACCTTGAGCAGCTCGCGGCGCGTGGTGAAGGCGCCCTTCTTGCTGCGGTGGGCCACCAGCTTCTTCGCCAGAGAAGGGCCCACGCCGGACACGTGCTCCAGGAGCTGCGGAGACGCGGTGTTCACGTCCACGCCCACGGCGTTCACGCACGAGTCCACCACCTCGCCCAGCTTCTTCTTGAGCAGGCCCTGGTCCACGTCGTGCTGGTACTGGCCCACGCCAATGCTCTTGGGATCGATCTTCACCAGCTCGGCCAGCGGGTCTTGCAGGCGGCGGCCGATGGACACCGCTCCACGCAGGGACACGTCCATCTCGGGGAACTCCTCACGAGCCACCTCTGAGGCCGAGTACACGGAGGCGCCCTGCTCGCTCACGGAGACGACGGGAACCTTCGCCTCGAGCTTCTCGAGCACCTCGCGCACGAAGCCCTCGGCCTCGCGGCTGCCGGTGCCGTTGCCCACGGCGATCAGCTCGGGCTTGTGCTTTTGCACCACCTCGGCGAGCTGCCGGGCGGCGCGGGCGCGCTCATCCGGCGAGCGCTCGGTGTAGAGGGTGGCCGTGGCCGCCACGCTGCCGGTGGCATCCAGCATCACCATCTTCACGCCGGTGCGCAGGCCTGGATCCAACGCCACCACGGGCCGCGTGCCCGCCGGAGCCGCCAGCAGCAGGTGACGCAGGTTCTCGCCGAACACGCCAATGGCCTGCCGGTCCGCGCGCTCCTTCAGCTCCGCGCGCAGCTCGGACTCCAGCGAGGGACCCAGCAGCCGCTCCCAGGCATCCTCAGCGGCGGCGCGCAGCTCCGGAGCAAAGAGCGCCTGGTGCTTCGTCACCACGCGCGAGGTGAGCAGGCCCTTGGCCTCGTCATCCGGGAAGAGGACCTTCACACGGAGCACCTGCTCGGCCTCGCCGCGCAGCAACGCCAGCACGCGGTGCGAGGGCGCCTGGGCGAGCGTCTCCTCGTGCTCGTAGTAGGACTCGAACTTGGTGGTCTCGTTCTTCTTGGCGGGGACCACCTCCGAACGCAGGCGCCCCTTCTGGACGCACAGCTCGCGCGCGGTGCGGCGCAGGCCCGCGTCCTCGGAGACGCGCTCGGCGCAGATGTCGCGCGCGCCCGCGAGCGCCGCCTCCACGTCGGGCACCTCCTTCTCCGGATTCACGTAGGGGCGCACCCGGGCGGCCTTGTCCTCGCCGCGAGGCACCTCCTGCTTCCAGATGAGGTCCGCGAGCGGCTCCAGCCCGCGCTCCCGGGCGATGGCGGCGCGGGTGCGGCGCTTGGGCTTGTACGGGAGGTAGAGGTCCTCCAGCTCGGTACGCGTCTTGGCACGCTGGATGGCCTTGACCAGCTCCGGCGTCAGCTTCCCCTGGCCCTCGATGGTGCGGAGAATGGTCTCCCGGCGGGCGTCGAACTCAGAGCGCTCGGCGGCGCGATCCAAGATGGTCTGGATTTGCACTTCATCCAGGCCTCCGGTGGCCTCCTTGCGGTAGCGGGCGATGAAGGGGACGGTGGCGCCCTCGGCATTGAGCGCGAGGGTCTTGTCCACCTGCTCGGGCTTGAGGCCCAGCTCCTGAGACAGCTCGACGGCGTAGGCATGCATGGCAGGCGGCACCCTATCACCCACCGCCCGCCGTGCCTGCTCTCCTCCCGCGGTACAAGGTCCAGCGTCAGACCTTGGAGCCTTCTACTGGATCCTCACCGTATAAGCACCGGTGCTCGAAGAGGCTCCCGCCACGCGGACGTAATAGGTGCCCGCTCCCGCGTTGGCGGTGAAGGTTCCAGGCCCCGCGCCGGTGTAGAGCGTCGTCGTCTGGTTCGGGGCGTACACGGTGAGCGTGAGGGTGATGCCCGTCGGCGTCACCGTGTACGGGGTGCCAGCCTCCAGCGTGACAGCGAAGAAGTCGATGTCCGTCGCGATCTCGATGTTGCCCGCGGTGGCCGTGCCCAGGGTGAGCACGGTGGCCCCCGTGAACGTGTCCGAGTGCTGGTCCACGCCGCGATCATTCAAGCGGTAGGAGTACGCGCCAACCCCGCCGACGACCTTCACGAAGTAGGTGCCGGCGACGGCGAATCTGGGCGTCACCCGCGCGCTCGTCGCGCTGGACGTGTCCTGTGTGAGCAGGGTGCCGGACGCGTCATACAGGTACAAGTCACAGTCGAAGTTGCTGGTGTTGCAGAAGAAGTCGAAGGCCTGGCCTGCGGCTGCCGAGAAGGAGAACCAGTCCACATCCCCGGAGGTCTCAAGGGACGCGCTGGTGGCCGTGGTGGAAGGCACGACAGGCGTCGCCGTGGCCAGGGTGTCCCCGTGGTCATCCACGCCCATGTCTTCCAGCCGGTACGAGTAGCCGTTGGAGAGGTTCCAGTTCCCCGACACCACTCGCAGGTAGTACGTGCCGCCCGTGTTGAACTCCCACCGCACGCGCGCCGACAGGGTCGACGTAGTGTCCGCCACGATGGTCGCCCCCGCCGCGTCGGTCAGGTACACGTCGCAGTCGATGTTCCCCGCGCTGCTGCAGTGGAACTCGTAGATGTGGCCCACAGCGGCCGTGAACGAGAACCAGTCCACGTCCCCAGACACGTCAATCTTCGCGCTGGTGTACGCAGTGGAAGGCACGATGGGCGTCGCCGAGGCCAAGGTGTCCCCGTGGTCATCCAGTCCCAGGTCCTCCAGCCGGTACGAGTAGCTGTTGGAGATGTTCCAATCCGCCACCACCGCGCGCACGTAGTACGTGCCGCCCGTGTTGAACTCCCACCGCACCCGCGCCGATAGGGTCGACGCAGTGTCCGCCACGATGGTCGTCCCGGCCGCGTCCGTCAGGTACACGTTGCAGTCCACGTTCCCCGCGCTGCTGCAGTGGAACTCGTAGATGTGGCCTGCCACCGCCGTGAACGAGAACCAGTCCACGTCCCCCGCCACCTCGAACTTCGCGCCGGTATACGTGGTGGACGCTGCGATGGGCGTCGCCGTGGCCAGGGTGTCTCCATGGTCATCCACGCCCTGGTCCTCCAGCCGGTACGAGTAGCCGTTGGAGATGTTCCAATCCGCCACCACCGCGCGCACGTAGTACGTGCCGCCCGTGTTGAACTCCCACCGCACCCGCGCCGATAGGGTCGACGCAGTGTCCGCCACGATGGTCGTCCCGGCCGCGTCCGTCAGGTACACGTTGCAGTCCACGTTCCCCGCGCTGCTGCAATGGAACTCGTAGACGTGGCCTGCCACCGCCGTGAACGAGAACCAGTCCACGTCCCCCGCCACTTCGAACTTCGCAGGGGTGTACGTGGTGGACGCGGCGATGGGTGTCGCTGTGGCCAGGGTGTCCCCGTGGTCATCCACGCCCTGGTCCTCCAGCCGGTACGAGTAGCTGTTGGAGGTGCTCCAGCTCCCCGTCGCCACCAACGCACGCACGTAGTACGTGCCGCCCGTGTTGAACTCCCACCGCACCCGTGCCGACAGGGTCGATGCAGTGTCCGCCACCACCGTCACTCCAGCCGCATCTGTCAGGTACACGTCGCAGTCCGAGCTCCCCCCGCTGCTGCAATGGAACTCGTAGATGTGGCCCGCAGCGGCCGTGAACGAGAACCAGTCCACGTCCCCTGCCACTTCGAACTTCGCAGGGGTGTACGTGGTGGACGCGGCGATGGGCGTCGCCGTGGCCAGCGTGTCTCCGTGGTCATCCACGCCCAGATCCTGAACCCGGTATGTGTAGTTCCCGAAGGTCGAACCCCCTGGCTGGATGCGGAAGTAATACGTGCCCGCAGTGTTCAGCTCCACGCGCACCGACGCGGAGGTGGAGCTCCCTGTATCGGAGGCAATCGTCGTCCCCGCCGCATCCATCAGCACCAGGTCACAGTCGAAGGCCGAGGTGCTGCACGCCACCTCGTAGATGTGACCGGCCACCGCCGTGAAGGAGAACACATCCACATCACCCGCCGCGTCGATCCGAGCGCTGGAGAAGGAGGTGGACGGCGTGACGGGCGTGGCATCGGACAGCGTGTTGCCGTGGTCGTCCGTGCCCAGGTTCTTCAGTTGGTAGGTATAGGCACCGATCGCCGCCGTGCCGCTGTAGACCCTCACGTAGAAGGTCCCGGCGACCCGCACCAGGTACGTCACCCGAGCGGTGGTGCTGGTACCGGTGTCGGACTGCACCACCGTGCCGCTGGAGTCATAGAGCACCACGTTGCAGTCGATGCCGCTGCCGGTGCAGCTGAACTCATAGGTGGTGTTGACCGCCCCCGAGAACGAGAAGTGGTCCAGGTCTCCCAGCGTCTCGATCTTGCCGGTACTGGTGGTGGTGGACGGGGTGATGGGCGTCGCCGTGGCGGGCGTGTCGCCGTGGTCATCCACGCCGAGATCCTTGAGCTGGTAGGTGTAGTTCCCGGTCACCGTGGTCGAGCCAGTCCCGTAGCGCAGGCGCACGTAGTAGGTGCCGGCGGTGTCGAACTCGTAGACGACCTTGGCGGAGGTGGAGGAGGTGTTGTCCCGGACCAGGAGGGCTCCAGCGCCGTCGACCAGATCGAGGTCGCAGTCGCCCGTTCCGGTGCAGGAGAACTCGTAGATGCCGCCTGCCGTGGCGCTGAAGGCGAAGACGTCGACATCGCCGGAGGCCTCAATCGCGCCAGTGGCGGTGCTCGTCATGGGCGTGAGGAGCGTGGCCGTGGCGAGCGTATCTCCGTGGTCATCCAAACCCAGGTCCTGCACCCGGTACGTGTAGTTTCCGAAGGCCGCCGTGCCCGGCTGGATGCGGAAGTAGTAGGTGCCCGCCGTATTCAGCTCCACGCGCACCCGAGCGATGGCGCCAGTGCCCAGATCGGAGGCAATCGTCGCCCCCGTTGCGTCCATCAGCACCAGGTTGCAGTCAAAGGCCGAGGTGGAGCACTCGACCTCGTAGATGTGGCCAGCCACAGCGGTGAACGAGAACACGTCCACATCTGTGGAGGCGTTGATCCTGGCATTGCTGTAGGTGGTGGACGGCGTAACAGGCGTGGCGCTTTCGTTCGTGTTGCCGTGGTCATCCGTGCCCAGGTTGCTCAGCTGGTACGTGTAGTCGCCGATCGTCGCGGTCCCGCTGGAGACTCTGAGGAAGAAGGTGGCCGCCGTGCGCGCCAGATACGTCACCCGCGCGTTGGGGCTGAGGCCGGTGTCCGACAGCAGCACGTTCCCGCTGGAGTCATAGAGCACCACGTTGCAGTCGATGGCGGTGGTGTTGCAGCTGAACTCGTAGGTGGTGTTCGCGGCTCCGGAGAACGAGAAGAAGTCCACGTCACCGAGCGTCTCCACACGGCCCGTGCTGGCGGTGGTGGACACGGTGATGGGCGTCGCCGTGGCGGCGGTGTCCCCATGGTCATCCACCCCGAGGTCCTCGAGCCGGTAGCTGTACCCGCCGATGACGGTGGTCGAAGCGTTCCCGAAGAACAGCTTCACGTAGTAGGTGCCTGCGGCGCCGATCTCATAGAGGAGCGTCGCGGACGAAGCGGGGGCGTTGTCCCGGGCCAGCAGCGTCCCGGCCTCGTCCACGAGATCGAGGTCGCAGTCGCCCGCGGCCCCCGTGCAGGTGAACCGGTAGATGTGACCCGCGGTGGCGCTGAAGGAGAACACGTCAAAATCCCCCGAGGTCTCGATCTGGCCGGGGGCGCTGCTCGCCATGGGCGAGATGGGCGCGGCCGTGGCGATCGTGTCCCCGAAGTCGTCCACTCCCAGATCCCTCACCCGATACGAGTAGCTGCCAATGGACGCCGTGCCCGGCTGGATGCGGAAGTAGTAGGTGCCTGCCGTGTTCAGCTCCACGCGCACCGCAGCGGAGGTGGAACGACCGGTGTCGGAGGCAATCACCGTCCCCGCCGAGTCCATCAGCACCACGTCGCAGTCGATGGCGGAGCTGGTGCACTCGATCTCGTAGATGTGCCCGGCCACAGCGGTGAACGAGAACACGTCCACGTCCGTGGAAACCTCGATCGTCGCGTTGCTGTAGGAGCTCGACGGAGACACGGGCGTGGCATCGTTGATCGTGTTGCCGTGGTCGTCCTCTCCCAGGCTCTGCAGCTGGTACGAGTAGCCACCGATCGTCGCTGTCCCGCTGGAGACCTTCACATAGAAGGTGCCAGCCGAGCGCACCACATAGGTCACCCGGGCATTGGTGCTGGCGCCCGTGTCGGACTGCAGAACGTTCCCGCTGGAATCATAGAACACCACGTTGCAGTCGATGGCGGTGGTGGTGCAGCTGAACTCGTAGGTGGTGCTCGCGGCTCCGGAGAACGAGAAGAAGTCCACGTCACCGAACGTCTCCACCCGGCCCGTGCTGGTGGTGGTGGAGGGGGCAATCGGAGTAGCGGCGGCCATCACGTCGCCGTGGTCATCTACCCCGAGGTCCCGGAGCTCATAGGTATAGGGCCCCAGGACGCCGTTTCCGCTCGAGACCTTGAAGTAGAAGGTTCCCGAAGCGGAGAACTCGAATACGACGAGCGCGTCCGACGACGGCCCGGTGTCCGAGGCCACCACCGTCCCGGACGCGGTCGTGAGCAGCACATTGCAGTCGAAGCTCGCCGAGCAGGTGAACTGGTAGATGTGGCCGGCCACGGCATCGAAGCCGAAGACATCCACATCGCTGGCGTTGTCGATCGTCCCGTTCGCCGGAGGCGCACCCGGCGTCACACCCGTGGAGGTATCGGGCGTGTTGCCATGGTCATCCAGCCCAAGGTCCAGCAGCTGGTAGCTGTAGGTGCCCGTCGGGTTGCCCGAGCTGCCACCCACCACACGCAGGGAGTACGTACCAGCCGCCGTGAGCTGGAGGCGAACCCTCGCCAGGGTGTTGGAAGAGGTATCCGAGGCCAGCACCGTGCCGGTCGCGTGCACCAGTTCCACGTTGCAATCGATGGTGGTGCCCGTGCAGGTGAACTCGTAGAGGTGGTTGGCCGCGGCGGAGAACGAGAACACGTCCACATCCCCCGAGATCTCCAGGGTGCCGTTGGCCGCAGGCGCTCCGGCAGTGATGGCCGTGGCACTCGCCAGGTCATCGCCGTGGTCATCCATCCCCAGATCCACCACGCGATACGAGTACGTCCCCGCTGTGCTGGAGACGCTGGCGATCCGGAAGTAGTAGGTCCCTGCAGTGCCCACCTCGTAGACGACCCGCGCGTTAGCGCCGCTGTTGGAGGCGAGCACCGTCCCCGCTGCGGTCATCAGCTGCAGATCGCAGCTCAAGTTGGCGCTGGTGCAGGTGATCTCATAGATGTGGTTTGCCAGCGCCTCGAAGGAGAACACGTCGACATCCGCAGACGTGTCGATCCGGCCGCCCGCCACGGGAGCGTCCACGACGACCGGGGTCGAAGTCGCGGGTGTATCCCCGTGCTCATCGGTCCCCAGGGACACGAGCTGATAGCCGTAGCTCCCGGTGGCTACCGGAGTGCTCTTCACGTGCAGGAACCAGGTCCCCGCCTGAGGCAGCCGGTAGAGGATTCGCGCGTTGGCGCTCGAGGACGTGTCGGACGCCACCGTGCCTCCGCTGGAGTTCACCAACAGCACATTGCAGTCGACCGAGGTCCCCGTGCAGGTGAACTCGAAGACCTCGTCGGCGGCGCCGCTGAAGGAGAACACGTCCACATCGCCCGGGGTCTCCAGTTGGCCCGAGCCAGACATCGGTACGGTGAGAGCCGTCGCGGTGCCGGAGGTATCTCCGTGGTCGTCCACGCCGAGCTCCTCCAGCGAGTACGTATATCCCCCGGCCGCCCCGGAGTCGGTCTGCACCCGGAAGTAGTACGTGCCGCCCGAGTTGAACTCGTAGGTGATGACAGCCGTCGTCTCGGGGCCGGTGGCGCTCACGATGACGGAGCCGCTGGCGTCGAGCAGCTCGGCATCGCAGTCCAACGCGCTGCTGCTGCACGTGAACCGGTAGATGTGGCTCGCGGTCGCGGAGAAACGGAAGACATCCACGTCGCCCGCGACCTCCAGCTGGCCAGCGCTGGACGCCGCCCCCGGGGTGATGGCCGTGGCCGTATCGATCGTGTTGCCGTGGTCATCCACGTACTGGGACTCCACCTGCCACGTGTACGAGCCCATGGCGGCCGCTGAACTCGCGGAGATGCGCAGGTAGGCCGTACCCGCGGAGAGGAAGGTGTGGCTGAGCCGCACGGAGTCCGAGCTCGCCGAGCCGGAGGCCAGCACCGTGCCCGCGCCGTCCTGCAGCTCCAGGGTGCACGTGAAGGCCGTCGAGGCGCAGGTGAACGCATAGACGAAGTCGGCCTGGACCTCGAGCTTCAGGAAGTCCACATCCCCGGGCACCTCCAGCCGGGCGCTGGTGGGCGTGGCCGCCGGAGTGACCGCCGTGGCCGTGGCGAGAGTGTCGCCGTAGTCATCGAAGCCCAGGTCCTCCAGCCGGTACGTGTAGCTGCCCACGCCGCCCGAAGAGAGCCGGAAGAAATACGTCCCCGCCTGGGTGTACTCATAGACGATGAAGCCCGTGCCCCCGTTGTTGTCGGTGGCCAGCACGGTGCCCGCCGCGTTGGAGAGACTCACGTGGCAGTCCGAGACACCTCCGGCCGGGTTGCAGGTGAAGGCATAGATGTGGCCCGCCTGCGCCTGGAACGAGAGGACGTCCACGTCATCGGGGCGCTCGAAGCCGCCATCCGCGGGCGGCGCACCGATGATCACGGGAGAAGACTCCGAGGCCCCATCCCCGTGGTCATCCACGCCCAGGTCCGTCACGGTAAAGGAGTAGGCCGCACGCACCTTCCCCGTGGCCTCCTGGACCCGCAGATAGTAGTCCCCCGAGCTGGTGATGCGCGTGAGCCCCTGCGGCGCCACCTGCTGGCTGGAGACCACCACCGTCGTGCGATCCGGCGCGATGAGCTCGAGCTTCAGCGAGGCCGTGCTCGTGGCGCTCCAGGCCGCCTCGAAGCGGTAGCTGTGGCCCGCCGTGAGCGGGAGCTTCACCACGTCCCGATCTCCGTCGAACTGCAGCGCTCCCGCCACCGGAGTTCCGCTCGGAGTCGTCAGGACGGTGGCAAGCGCCGGCTCATCCGCGAAGTCATCCACGCCGAGGTCCACGATGGACAGGGTGTAGGCGCCCGCATCGCCGCTCACGGAGGAGCGGATCCGGAAGTACAGCTCACCGGCGACCGTGGCCTTGTGGACGAGCTGCACGGGAGTCTGTCCGCTGTGATCCGAGGCCAGCACCGTGGTGCCGTCTGCGGCATACAAGTCCAGATCCAGCCGCTCGCTCGCCGCACTCGTGGCCACCACCTCGTAGATGTGCCCCGCCGAGGCGGTGAGCTTCAGCCAGTCCTCGTCACCCAAGGGGCTCAGCGTGTGCGCCTCGTTCTGCGTCCCACCCGCGTCCACGGCGCGCGCGAGCGCCGGGCACTCATCGGGCTCGAACGAGTCTCCCTCCGTATGCTGGCCCGTGCAGGTGACGGTCTGCTCCGGCTTGCACTCCTCCCCGTCCGGCTCATAGCCGCTCACGCACGAGCAGACAGCCTGGCCATTGGACACACTGCAGTCCGTCTTGTTCGGCAGGGTGCAGGGATTGGGATCGCACGGGTTGGGGACGACGCACGTGCCTCCCGGTCCTTCCACAGTCCCCGGATCGCATCCACAGACGGCCCGGTCTGCCACGACGAGGCAGATCCGGCGGCCTGGCTGGAGGCACGGATTCGGCTCACAGGGGTTCTTTGGAGGCTCGTTGTCCTTGACGCAGGTGAGCCCGTCCGCGTGGTAGCCCGCATCACACATACAGGCGGGCCGTCCGTCGCTGGCCATGCAGTGCCCAGCGCCACAGACCACGCCTTCACAGGGATTCGCAGGGGACTCGCCGCCGTGACAGCTCGCGACGCTCAAGGAGAAGACCAGCGCACACAGCGCCAGGAGGGTTCCCTTCAGCAGATGTCTCATCGATCTTTCACTCCGTGCCGCGCTTCCCACTCGGGCCGCAAGAGGCCCCAAATCTGTTGATCCCTACGCTGTCCCTGGACGATGCAGTGCCCACGCCACAGCCCCTCCAGGACGAACCCCAGCTTGCGCGCCACGGCCTGCGAGGCGAGGTTCTCCGGCGTGGTGGTGAGCCAGATGCGATGGAGTTCGGGAGTGGAGAACAGGCGCTCCAGCATCATCGCCACCGCGCGGGTACCGATGCCTCGGCCGATGAACTCCTCGGCGAGCATGTAGCCCACCTCGACGCGGCCGTGGAACCGGGAGAACTCGCGCGCGGCGACCGTGCCCGCAATGCGCCCTTCCACCTCCACCATCCACCGGAAGCCCTTGGCGTGGGGATCGGTCACATCGCTGCTCGCCTCGCGCAAGCGCTTGAGCAGGGACTCGCGGTTGTTGTCGTCCAAGGGCAACAGGCGCCGCGAGGTGGGGCCGTTCCGCATGGCGATCCAAGCATCGAGGTGCTCGGGCAACGCGGGGACGAGCTTCACTTCCGGAGGGCTCATGGGAGGCGCAGCGTACAGCCTGCGCCTCCCTGGCTGGAACAACCCTACGCGGCGGTAATGGCGCCGTTCTGGACGCGGAGGGACTGGGTGGTGAACTTCCGCTGCAGCTCGTCGGGCGTCCGCTGCGAGTAGTCCTTGTCGATCTCGCTGCTGGGGATCAGGTGGTAGGTGGCCACGGCCTGATCCGCCTGCACCTCCACCATGAGGAAGCCGTGCTGCGTCGAGTTGGAGAAGACGAGCTTGTCGTTGCCCGCCTTCAGGGTGGCATCCAGTTGGGCGACCACGTACTTGTAGATGGCGCTGCCCGAGTAGTAGCCAGCGCCGAGCACGGCATTGCCGGCCAGTTCCTGCACCGTGCCGGAGGAGATGGCCGGACCGGTCAACATGGGGATGCCCTCCTCCACCGACGCGTACGAGGCGTGGATGTCGCCGGACAGCACCAGCGCGTTGACGTTCTTGGCCTTCAGGGTGCTCAGCAGCTCCTTGCGCTTGGTGGGGAAACCATCCCACTGATCCACGTTGAAGTAGAAGCGCTGGCGCAGCGTCGAATCAGGGATGTCCGCCTTCTGGCGCAGGTCCCACACCAGCGAGGTGAAGGACACGGAGCTGACGACCACCTTCCAGGTGTTCGTGGCCTGCACCTGCTGATTGAACCAGTCCTCCTGGGTGGCGCCCCACACGTTCTCGCTGGCCTTCCCGGAGGAGAGGTAGCGATACCCCGCGTAGAGATCGAAGGTGTCCTTCACCACCACGTAGCGCGAGCCGCGAATGTTGAAGAGATCCACCTTGCCCATATGGACGTAGGCCAGACCGCGCGGCTTGCCCGCGGCGGAGATGGGCGCCTGGCCGAGGGCGGCCAGGGTCTGGTTGACGTAGGCGAGCGCGAGCTTGCCCTTCACCCAGGTGCCTGCCTTGGCCGTGGCCTCCGCCTGAGTCAGCCCGGCCTTCATGGCTTGGGCCACATACGCCTGCGAGAGGGCTCCCTTCACAGCGGCCAGCTCCGCGGCATCCACGTCCACGTACGCGAACAAGTCGCTCGCGAAGGCCGGAGCCGCGCCGATCGCCGTCAGTACCGCCTCGTCCATGACCACGGTGCCCGGATAGCCGTCCTCGGGGATGAGGTGGTCGGGTCGGTAGGTACGGTAGTCGGTGACGATGAGCTTCACGTGCTTGCCGAACTCGAAGTCCCGGTAGATGCGGGTGTCCGGGTACTTGGGCTCGGAGTCCACGTTGATGGAGCCCTCGCCGGCGGTGCCCGCGGTGTCGATGGGCAGGAACTCGAAGAAGGCCTGCTCGGCGTTGCGGCGGCGGTCATCCTGCTTCTCGGAGCGGCGGCCGTCCTCGTAGGTGGCGTTCGAGCCCCAGCAGTCATCCGAGAACTCGTGGTCGTCCCAGACGTTGATGAAGGGGTAGCGCTCGTGGACCTTCTGGATGAGGGGGTCCGTGCGCAGGGTCTTGTAGATGTCGCGGTAGTTGGAGAGCGACTGAGCGGCGTAGTACTGGAAGACGCCGTTCTTCTGGACGAGCGCCTCCTCGGGCTTGCTGAAGGTGACGCCGCGCGTGGTGTTGGAGGACTGGAAGGCCGGGTCGCCGGTGGTCTCGTAGATGTAGTCGCCGAGGAAGATGATGGCATCCACGTCCGCGTTCAGCTGCAGCAAGCGCTGCCATGCGTTGTAGTAGCGGCCGACGTAGTCCTGGCAGTTGCCGACGACGAACTTCACGGGGACAGCGTCACCCGGCGCGGGGGCGGTCTTGGTGCGGCCCACGGGGGAGACGAAGCGCTCGCCGTCGTGCTCGTAGACAAAGCGGTAGTAGTAGGTGGTGCGCGGCGACAGGTTCGTCACCTTCACCTTGAGGGCGTTGTCGTGCGCGACCTGCGCCTGGAGACCCTTGGGGTTGGCGATCAGCGTGCCGAAGCTCTCCTCGGTGGAGACCTCGAGCGACAGGGTGACGTCTCCGCCATGCTCCTCATCCACGGCGCGCGTCCACAGCACCACGCTGTCGGGGCGCGGATCACCGGAGGCCACGGACTGAGGGAAATAGGCGCGAGACTGCGCTGCCTGCTGCTCGGTCGTCTCTTCTTCGCTGCATCCGAACGCAGTCGTCGCCGCGACCGCGACGATGGACTGCAGGATGGTGCGACGGTGCAGTTTCTGGGACAAAGGACCCCTCCAAATAAGCCGGGCCTGCGGGCCTGCGGCGGGCGCGAAGTCTACGGTGGATCTCCGCGGCTCGGGCAACCATCCTTCAAAGAGCTCATGACGCAGCGCGCCTGAGATTCGCGGTGGAGGAACGTCACAAGGAGTGTTGCTTGTCGTCAGCGGAGGAACTGAATGACTAGGGTGCACGCCATGGCGGAACTCTCACCTGCGGAGATCGATCAGTTCATCGAACAGGGCTACATCCGCCTCGAGCACGCCTTCCCTCGAGAGTTGGCGGACGAATGCCGTGAGTTCCTCTGGCGCGGCACGGGATGCGACCCGGGCAATCCGGCCACGTGGACTCAAGCCGTCGTCCGCCTGGGCTACCTGGGACAGGAGCCGTTCCGCCGCGCGGTGAATACCCCTCGGCTTCATGCGGCCTTCGATCAGCTGGTGGGACCGGGGCGCTGGTTGCCTCGCGCTGATGTCGGCACGTTCCCCATCCGCTTCCCGAGCCCGGATGCTCCAGGAGATGACGGGTGGCACATCGACGCCAGCTTCCCGGGAGAAGACCCGAACTCGTTCTTCTCCTGGCGGGTGAATGTAGCCTCGCGAGGCCGTGCCCTGCTGATGCTCTTCCTGTTCTCGGACGTGGGCCAGGACGACGCGCCGACGCGCCTCCGAGTCGGCTCCCACCTGGATGTGGCCCGGCTCCTCGAACCGGAGGGCGATGCGGGCTTGTCATTTATCGAGATGGCGCAGAGGCTCGACACGACAGCGAGCCGTCCCGTCGCGCTCGCCCAGGGTGAAGCTGGCACGGTCTTCCTCTGCCATCCCTTCCTGGTCCACGCGGCTCAGCCACACCGCGGCACCCAGCCGCGCTTCATGGCCCAGCCACCGCTCCATCCCGCCCAACCGCTCCAGCTCCATCGCGATGATGGAGCCTATTCCCCCGTCGAACTCGCCATCCTCCGGGGGCTCGGGAGGTAACGTCCGTCCAGGCAGGAGCCTGCCCACAGGAGGGGCCTTCATGCTCTCTCGGCACTCACCTCGGGCACCGTGACGAACATTGGGGGACGGCATGTTTGCGAGGATGTACAGAACAAGAGCACTGTGGGTGCTGAGTGCGATGTTGGGATGCGGCGCCTCCAATCCGAACGTGAGGGTACACAGGCTTCCGGATGGGCGCTTGGAGGTATACGGCCCTCTGGCCGGTCCCTTTCGCACGCTGGAGAACCTGGCCACGAGCGCATGCGAATTGATGACGAGTCAGGCCGGTGCCTCCAGCGGCGCGTACGGCTTCGAGTACTGCGCGCTACATTATTTCTCGCATCAAGATGGCGGGTTCTTCCTCAGCTACCTCTCCGACTCGGTGGCGCCCATACGCATCCCTACCCCCGCGCATTCTCCCGAAGAGACACCAGCGTCAGAGCCCACTGGTTCCCCGTCCGGTTCGCGGACCCTGTGACGGGACAGGTATGGGATCGCCAGCTCATGGTCTTCTTCCGGGGCAGAACAGGGTCCTGCATGGCTTACGACTACAACAATGCAACGCGGGTAGTCTCTGCACTCAGGGAGGGCCAATGGTTTCCCATTGGCAAAGCCGAGGACGACGGAGACGTTCACCTGTTTGAGGGGGAGGAATGGATACCATGACGCGTAAGCACACCCCCAAGGCTCGGCCCACCGCGCTCCTTGTCTGCTGTTCCCTCTTCATGACCCACTGCTCGTATTTTGGATATTACAAATACGAGCAGGCCGTCAGGGTGCCCACCGCGCTGTCCGAGCCGGTGCGGTTCCCGGATTCGTACGACGGCAGCGTCCGCACGGAAGGAGCCGCGACCCGGGCGCTCGCGGTGGCCATGAACGACTTCCTGCCACCGGGCAGAAGTCTCAAAGGGGAGAATCCACCTGTCGCCAGGTGCCTCTCCCGCTGGGAGACCTATGACATCTCCATTCTCCGGGCCACGGACGACCTCTTCTTCATCCAGTTCTCGCCCATCCTCGCCCGCTGTGGCCTTGACGACTCCACCATCATGGATGCGGGAGCAGAGTATGCCGTTGATGGGCAGGGCCGCATTCTTGCGGTGCACTGATCCAGCCACGCGCCGTCGCCTCCCTGTTTGGCTGCCCCCCAGAATCGAAGTCCCCCTTGATGCACGGCGATCCGCTCGTCTGGACCACGCTCCGCTCCAAGCCAATCTCTTCGAGCGCTGCCGCCGCAGGGCCAGGGTCCCCCACGCAGAGGCACTTCAGCTCTTTCACCGGATTACAGCCGGACTCCTTATAGGTAGTTGAACTTCACCGGCTGCGGCTTCTGCTCGGTCCGAGGAGTCTCTCCAGTACCGCCCAGGGCCACCAGCGGCAGCAGACACAGCCACATCCAGCGCACACCCCTCACGTATCCGTTCCTCCCAAGGCTCCTGGCACCGTACCAGGAGGCCACCCGTACGGAGGGGTGTTCCACGTCCCAGCCTGGGAAAAAACCAGGGGCTGCCCACCTCGCGGCGAGCAGCCCCTGTCACTTCCTTCAGCGGAACGGGCTCAGGCCTACTTCACGGCCTTCACGCGCGGGCGCTTCTCCGGCTCGCCCGAGGACTCCGGCTCAGCCGGAGCAGCAGCAGCAGCCGGCCCCTTCGTTACGCCGTACTTCTCCAGCACCAACGCCTCGATCTCCTTGTACGTGTCCGGGTGCTCGCGCAGGTAGTCCTTCGCGTTCTCCCGGCCCTGGCCGATGCGCTCACCCTTGAAGGCGAACCAGCTACCGCTCTTCTCGATGATGCCATCGTTGGACGCCAGGTCGATGAGGTCCCCCTCTCGCGAGATGCCCGTGCCGTACATGATGTCGAACTCCACCTCCTTGAAAGGAGGCGCCACCTTGTTCTTCACCACCTTCACGCGCGTGCGGCTGCCCACCACGTTCTCGCCGTTCTTGATGGCTCCGATGCGCCGGATGTCCAGGCGCTGGGACGCGTAGAACTTCAGCGCGTTACCGCCCGTCGTCGTCTCCGGGTTGCCGAACATCACGCCGATCTTCATGCGGATCTGGTTGATGAAGATGACGCACGTCTGGCTCTTGGAGATGGTGCCCGTGAGCTTGCGCAGCGCCTGGCTCATCAGTCGCGCCTGCACGCCCATGTGCGCATCGCCCATCTCCCCCTCGAGCTCGGCCTTCGGCACCAGCGCCGCCACCGAGTCCACCACCAGCACGTCGATGGCTCCCGAGCGCACCAGCATCTCCGCGATCTCCAGGCCCTGTTCGCCCGTGTCCGGCTGGCTCAAGAGCAAGTCATCCGTGCGCACACCGAGCTTGCGCGCGTAGCCCACGTCCAACGCGTGCTCCGCGTCGATGTAGCCGCAGATGCCGCCGCGCTTCTGCGCCTCGGCGACGATGTGGAGACACAGCGTCGTCTTACCGGAGGACTCCGGCCCGAAGATCTCCACGATGCGCCCCTTCGGCACACCGCCCACGCCCAACGCGATGTCGAGCGAGATCGAGCCCGTCGAAATGGCCTGAATGTCCTTGACCAGCGGATCGTCGTTGCCGAGCCGCATGATCGAGCCCTTACCGAACTGGCGCTCGACCGCCGTCATCGCCAACTCGATCGCCTTCTCCTTCTCCTGATTCACAGCCATCTCTACTCCTCCAGTCGTATGCGGTGAGCCACCCCGGCCCACCTGAACCCGCGTTCAGAACGCGAGGCCTATTACTACGCGACGGGTAGACCGTAGTCCACCCCTCTGACACACCCATGTTGTCCCGGCTCCTCAGCTCCGATGGAGAGCAAACAGGAGAGTGGCCACCAGCCCCGCCAGCCCGGACACCAGCCCTGCATAACCCCCCAGAAGACTTAGGGAAAGAGACAGCCCCGACACCACCAGCAGCACCGCCAGCCCCATGTTCCGCAGCGGCGAACGAGGCTTGCTGAGCAGCAAGGCCGCCGTGGCCATCAGCGCCAAGCCTACCTCCACCGTGAGGAGCCCCGTCGCCGGCTGGAAACGCAGCAGGTTCAGCACCATCTCCGTCAGGGCCCCTCCCACCATGACGCCCGCCGCCCCAGCCTTGAAATCCCGGTCTCTCTTCCGGGTCCGCAGTTGATGCTTCCGCGGCTGGATGCGCTCCAGGTCCTCGGGGCGAACCTCCAGCGCGTACGGAAAGCCCATGGCCAGCAGCCCCCGCACCGCCGTCTCGTGGCAGGCGTGGCCCGCAGCGTCCGCCAGCCCCTCCAGCCGTCCGCTCTCAATAAGGTGGTGGAACCAGTCCGCCACGTGCCGTGAGCCTCCCTCTCGCACCATCTCGTCCAACCAACGGTTGATGCGCCGCGAGAGTTCCTGCCGCTCCGGCCCCTCCGCGCTCCGGGCCTGGTCCACCAGCAACAGCACCGGCAGCGGCGTCTCCGGAGGCGGCGTCTTCGTCCCGGGCAGCGACGGCGTACTGGGATGAACGGTGATCTGCGCCGGATCATCCTGGATGGTGGGGCCATCGTTCCCCACCTCTAGGAACGCGTCCCTCATCACCCACGAACTCAGAGGGGGAGCCTGTGGCTCCAGCTCAGGGGCCAAGACCACGGGGTGCTCGTCTACCGGGAGCACGGCCGAGGGAATGCTGGCCTGGGCTCGAGCAGCTGGGAGCTCGGGCTCGACTGCCTGGATTTCCAGCTCGATGGACCGGGGCGGCGCGGGAGGAACGGGCCGCTCAAGAGGGGCCTCGGGGACGGAATGTCCCCAGTCCGCCACATCCGCGATCGGAAGATCCTGGCCTCCCTCGCCTTCCGAGGCGCTGGATGCTTCCCCCAAGGTGGGGGGACGTATGCCGGACATGGTCGCCACGCCGAAAACTGTACCCAGGAGTGCCCCTGCGGTTCAAAGCGCATGAGGGCCCGCAACTTCTTTAAGGCCCCTGGGTTGATGAATTTCGTGGAGCCGGAATCGGACGCACACATCATGCAGCGGGTGGCAGCGGGCGACCGGAAGGCGTTTGCCCTGCTGTTCGACCGCTACCACGCCAGCGTGGCGCGGTTTGCCTTCCGCTTCGTGGGGGATCCAGCACGGGCGGAAGAGCTGACGCAGGACATCTTCGTGAAGCTGTACCGGAACGCGAAGGCCTACAAGCCCACGGCGCAGTTCAAGACGTTCCTGTTCCGGGTGGCCACCAACCACTGCCTCAACGAAGTGCGGCGCGGAGAGTATCGAGTGTCTCACACCCCCACCTCGCCCCAGGAGGACGCCGAGGAAGGCGGCGTAGACGTCGCGGCGCCCGAAGGCGATCGGCCGGACGAGGCGGTGGCGGGGCGGGAGCTGGAGCGGGCCGTGGGCGAGGCCCTCAAGGGAATGAGCGAGCGGGAGCGGGCGGCCTTCACCATGTGCCGCTTCGAGGGCATGGCGTACCGGGACATCGCGGAGGCACTCGAGGCGAGCGAGGCGGCGGTGAAGAGCCTCATCCACCGGGCCACGCTGGCGGTGGCGAAGAAGATTGAAGAGTTGCAGGCGGGCACCTTGCCCGCGAGGAGCAGGGCATGAGCTGTATGTTTGAAGAAGACCTGACGGCCTATGTCGACGGGGAACTGCCCCCGGCACGCCGGGCTGAGGTGGAGACGCACCTGGGCACGTGCGCGGAGTGCCGCCAGACCGAGGCACTGCTGCGCCGGACCCTGACGAGCCTGCCCGCGCTGCCGGAGTTCAAGCCCTCGCCCGACACGCGCCGGGCGGTGCTGGCCAAGGTGGACGCACTGCCGCTGCCGCTGCGGGAGCGGTTGAAGGCGCTGCTGAGGCCCTCGGTGCTGGTGCCCTCGCTGGGGCTGGCGGCGGCGATGGGCGTGGCCGTCCTCGTCACCGGCCAGGAGACGCAGAGCGTGGATGTGACGGACGCGGGCACGCTGGAGCTCGCAGCCAACCTGGAGTTGGTCGAGGACTACGACATCGTCGGCCTGGACAGCTCCGAGGACCTGGAGGTCATCGAAAACCTCCACGAGCTGGAGGTGCAGTGATGGGACGCAACCTGGCGATCATCGGCGTGGTGGTGGCACTGCTGCTCGGAGTGCCCTCTCGGGCGCAGGACTCCGCCCGGGGCCAGACGGCGGCCGAGCGCTTCGAGAAGCTCTCGCCGGAGCAGAAGGAAGCGCTGCGCGCCAAGCTGCGCGAGTTCAAGGCGCTGCCCAAGGAGGAGCAGGAGCGCATCCGCGGCAACCTGGAGCGCTTCCGGAAGCTGCCGCCCGAGGAGCGCGAGCGCATCCGCGCCAACCTGCGGGAGTTCCAGCGGCTGAGCCCGGAGGAGCGCCAGCTGCTGCGCGAGCGCTTCCGCGAGTTCCGCAACATGGACCCGGAGCGCAAGGCGGAGCTGCGCAAGCGCATGCGCGAGTACCTGCGCGCGCACCCGGAGCGCCGCGAGCAGATGATGGAGAACATGCGGCGCTGGAGGCAGATGACGCCCGAGCAGCGCCAGGACCTGCGCGAGCGCATGCGTGAGAGGCGGCGCCGGTGAGCCGCTTCCTCGTCATCCTGCTGGCCTCTGGCCTCTATGCCGGCACGGCCTCGGCGGCGGAACCGCAACCTTCGTCGCCCCCTCCTCCCCCGCGGACCTCCGAGCCGTCCAAGGCCAAGCCCGCCGAGCCCAAGCTCTCGGCGGAGGACCGGGAGGTGGTGGAGAACCTCGAGCTGCTCGAGAGCATGGACACAGCGGAGGACCTGGACCTGCTCCTGGAGCTCTCCAAGGAAGAGGAGAACTGAGCCCTCGGGCTGCGGTGGGTTGTGGCCTTGCACGGGTCGTGGCGTAGACTGGGACCGTGGAAGTCGGGTCCGCCAGAACCGTGGAGTTCCCCTCGCGGCGCTACGGCCGCTACATCATCCGCTCGCGCGTGGGCGAGGGCGGGATGGCCGAGGTGTTCCTCGCGGACGCCATTCCGCCCCGGGGTGACAAGTTCTCGGTGGCCCTGAAGCTGATGCGCAAGGGAGTACCCCTCGAGGCCTTCGCGGACGAGGTGGACTTGATGGGGCTGCTGGACCACCCCAACCTCGTGCGCATGCTGGAGTCCGGAGAGGCCTTCGGGCGGCCCTACATCGCCATGGAGTTCCTCGACGGCGGGGACCTCAAGCGGCTGATGGATGCCCACGAGACGCTGAAGCGGCGCATCCCCGTGGGCATCGCCGTCCACGTCTGCATCGAGGTGCTCCGGGCGCTGTCCTACTTCCACCAACTGCGCACGCGCAGTGGCCGGCCCCTGGAGCTGGTGCACGGGGACGTGAACCCGTCGAACATCTTCTTCTCGGGCGAAGCGGACGTGAAGCTGGGCGACTTCGGGGTGGCCAAGGGGAGCGCGGCGAACATCGGCCCCCAGGACGGCGTCGCCGCCGGGAAGCTGCACTACCTCTCGCCCGAGCAGACGCTGGGCGAGTCCCTCACGCCCGCGTCGGACCTGTTCTCCCTGGGCATCGTGCTGCACGAGCTGGTGGTGGGCACCCACCCGTTCCTCCGCAACGAGACGGACGACGAGGTGGTGATGGAGGCCATCCGCGCGGCAAAGGTGAGCCTGCCGGACACAGTGGACAAAGGGCTGGGACAGATCATCCGCAAGGCGCTCACGCCGGACCTGGACAGCCGCTACCGCACGGCTGGCGAGTTCGCCGGCGCGCTCCTCACCTGGACGCTGGACTCAGGCAACAGCCCCTCGCGAGAGAACGTGAAGTCCTGGCTGCTCAAGACCCTGAGCTACGCCGGCCTGTAGCACGGGGGCCCACGACTGGGCCCCCGCCGCGGGTCTCACGGCTCGTAGGCGGCGCTCGATGCCTTGTGCGCGTTCACGTCCGCATCGGTGAAGTACAGAGGCGGCGCCTTGTTCCGGCGCCAATGCTCCGCCTCGTCCGCGTGGTGCGGGCTCTTCGGATCGAAGGCCTGCCCACCTGGCAGCGCGTTCCAGGCGCGAGGCCCCGAGGGCGTCATCTCCACCACCAGCCGCTGCACCGGACCGTTCTCGTAGGAGAACTTCTCCGGGTTCGTCAGCCCGGAGTTCGAGGCATCCACTCCGAAGTTGTCACCGGGACGCGGGAAACCCACCGGGAACTTCGCGTTGCCGGGCGCGGGGAGCGTCACCGGGCTCTCTCCGCTCGTAGGAGGCACCAGGGACACCAGGGTCAGCGTGTGCAGCTTGCCCCACTGCCACTGCGCCATGTCCGTCCCGAGCCGCTCCCGCAGGTAGAGCGCTCCCTGCAGCATCGCGGCGGCGATGCGCTCGTCCCGAGTCTCCACCTCCGCCGTCGTGAGGTTGTCCCACAGCACGGTGTCCCCCTTGGCGGCGCTGTACGTCGCGAGCCGGGTGGGCTCCAGCATGGCGAACTGCACCAGCCGCCCCAGGCTCTTGGTGCCCGGGCTCTGCCCCATGGCGGTGAGTTCGTCATCAAAAGCGAGCTTCACCAGCCGCACCATCGACGCGTTGAAGATCGAGGCCGCGATGGAGTCGGATACCTCCGAGGCGGACGGTGCGCCGTCCCCGATGTCCACCCCAGGAGGCGTCTCGAACGACCATGCCTCCAGCCGGCCCGCCACCTGCACGAGCAGCTCCAGATCCGCCGCGGAGACCCGCTGCACCAGGCCTGAGAGATCAGGGTACGTGCCCGGCTGCCGCCGCTCCTCCTGCACTCGCCGCGCCGCAGCCACGAACTTCGGCGCCAACAGCGCGCCCAGTGGCGAGCGGTGATCGCCCTGGAGCACCATCATGTCCTCGGGCTTCACGCCACCCTTGTCCACGAGCGCCTGGAGCCGCTCCGTAATGCGGGCGATCCGGTGGCCGATGTCGTAGTCCCACCCGATGTAGTGCGCATCGTTGAACGGGTTGCCGTCACGCGTCGTGCCGATCAGGTCGTTGTTGGCCGTGGCGATGAAGCCCTTGGAGGGGTTCAGGTCCTGCGGCAGGAAGCGGCTCTCCTCGTCGCCGATCCACTCACAGCTGCCATCCCCTGGCAGCACCATCGCGGGCGACAGCCCCGTCTGGGTCACCGGGTCATACGTCAGCGCCCGAGGATCGCGCACTGGCAGCCGGGACTGCGTGGACCAGAAGATGTCCCCCTCGCGCGTCGTCACCACGAAGCTCTGGGCGCCGACTTTGAACTTCGTCAGCGCCTCCTGCGCCTCCGCCAGGTTCGCCGCGACGTTCAGCCCGAGGAACGCACCGAACTCGTTCGACACCTCGTTGCCCGTCCACCGCACGGAGAACGCCTTGCTCGCGGTCCGAGGCACCACCGCGCCGTTCTGAATCGTGGGGATGACGACACCGTGGTGCGGGACGTTCTCCAGCTTGAGCACCACATTGGGCTTGCCCGCGACCTTGATGGTCTCGGTGATGATCTCGATGGGCACCTGCTGGCCCTTGAAGAGCACCGTGTCCGGAGCCCCACTCTGGCCCGCAGTGATGGTCTCCTCGTACACGTCCGTCACATCGTGTTTCGCCGTCGTGGAGCCCCACGCGATGCGATCATTGAACCCCAGGAGGATGCCGGGCACGCCGACCAGCGAGATGCCCTGCGCATCCAGGTTCCCTCCCGCCCGCTTCGTGTTCAGGTGCGAGTACCAGAAGAGCGGAGGGCTCGGCAGCGACAGGTGCGGGTCATTCGCCAGCAGCGGCGCTCCCGAGGCCGTCTTCGCCCCGGACACCACCCAGTTGTTCGAGCCACGGTTGTCATCACCGAACACCTCCCGCAGCCGCCGGGCCCCATCGAGGAACCCCTGCGCCTGGGAGAGCAGCTCCACGTCCGGCAGCCGCGTCTGGCTCAGGCTGCGCTTCGGAGCAGGCCCACCGTTCGACTGGCCCTCGCGCGTGAACACATCGCGCGACGGGGCGAACGACCAGAAGTCACGGAAGAGACCCGCGCGCGGGTTGCCCGCCGGGAACGCCGCAGCAGCAGCCCCGCGCGCCTTCGTCAGCGCCACATCCTGCTCCGCCTCGTACGACAGCGAGTAAGACAGGTACCGCCCGATCGCGACCGAGTCCTGCGGCGTCCAATCCGTGAACGCCGCGGGGTTGGACAGCAGGAACCCGAGCAGCTCCGCGCCCGAAGACAGCTTCGCCTTTCCGGTGCGCAGCTCGCCGAGGTACACGTTGACGCCCGCAGCGAAGCCATCCAGCGCGGCCTTCTCCGGAGAGCCCACGGGCAGCGACGCATAGACGCGATCCGCCACCCGCTTGAAGCCAATCACCCGGGCGCTGACGTCATTCTCCACCGACGTGGAGGACAGCGAGCCGAGGAACTCGGCCAGCCGCCCCGTCACATTCCGCTTGAGAAACTCCATCTGCGGGAACCGGTCGCGCGCCATCAGGTAGCCCTGCACGAGCGCGGCGTCATGCAGCGACGACGCATAGATGTGTGGCATCCCACGGTCATCCACCACGACCTCCACCGGCCCCTCGAGCCCCGCCAGCTTCTCTCCAGATGCCTGGGGAGGCTCCACGGGAGGCTGCGGCGTGGGCGAGTCTCCCGAGCTGCAACCGCTCGCGCCTCCCAGCCAGACGAGCCCCATCACACCCAATGCAGCGAGCAACGGCGAGCGACGCACGAGAGCCTCCACGGTCAAAGGGGGCGCGAAGCTAGCACGGGACCGAGAGGCGCTACGCCCTGCCGCTACAGCAGCGCGCGGACCTTGGCGGGATCGAACGGCTTGTCGATGCGCCGCGCGGCCACCCTCTCCATGAATGACGCAGCGCGCGGCGTGAACGCACCGGCCGTCATGAACACCATCTTGGACAGCACCTCCGGGCGCTGCGCCGCGATGGAGTCATGCAGATCCATGCCGGTGATGTCGGGCATCATCAAGTCACAGAAGATGATGTCGTAATCTTCCTGCTTCACCAGCAGCCAGTGCTGGGCAGTGCGAGCCGTCTCCGCCAGCTCCACCTGATGCGGCGCGCCAATGATGCGAGCGAGCGCTTGGCGGACCTCGGGATCGTCGTCGATGACCAGCACGCGCCGCGGGATGACGGTCGGCAGCGAGGGAGCCAGCGTGGGCACATCCTCCTCGAACTGCGAGGCAGAGCGCAGAAGGACCCGGAACGTGGTCCCCTTGCCCAGCTTGCTCTCCACCTCGATGGTGCCGCCCAGCCCCGTGATGATGCCGTGGCACACCGAGAGCCCCAGCCCCGTGCCCACGCCCACGGGCTTGGTGGTGAAGAACGGCTCGAAGATGCGCGGCAAGTGCTCAGCGGCGATGCCGCTGCCGGTGTCGCTCACCTCGACGGTGACCCATCCCTCCGCCGTCTCGTACACGGCGACCGTCACCTCGTTGTTGGCCACCTGCCCCTCGGGGATGGCCTGCGCGGCGTTGACCAGGAGGTTGAGGAAGACCTGGCCCAGCCGCGACTCGTTGCCCTGCGCGTAGGGCGTGGCCTCATACTTGCGCACCAGCCGGGCCCGCTGCCGCAGCTGAGGCGCCGCCATCGACATGGAGAACTCGAGCGTCGCCTGGATGTCCACCGGCCCCAGCGTGTCCGGATCTCCGCGAGCGAAGGTGCGCAGATCCCTAACGATGTCCCGGATGCGCTCGGCCCCCAGCTGGGCCTGCATCAGCGCCCGCTGCACTTCCTCCATGTCCACGCCCGGCGTGGGCACCTTCACCCGCAACAGCTCCTCGATGGCGAACGTCTGGTTCGCCAGCACATAGGACAGCGGGTTGTTGATCTCGTGGCCTACGCCCGCCGCCAGCTGGCCGGCGGTGGCAAGCCGCTCGGCCTGCACCAGCGCGCTCCGGGCCGCCTCGAGTTCGGTGGAGCGGTGCCGCACCATCTCCTCGGCTTCGGTGCGCGCCTGCTGCTCGCGCGACAGCAGCGCATCACGCTCCTCCTCGGCGCGGCGGCGCCGGGAGATGTCCTCGATCACCGCGATGAAGTAGTCGGGCATGCCATCGGGCTTGCGCACCAGCGACACGGTGAGCGCGCACCAGATGAGAAACCCCTGCTTGTGCTTGAAACGCTTCTCCAGCGAGTACCGGGGGATGACGCCGTCGAGCACCTGCATGGCCAGATCCAGATCGGGCCCCATGTCCTCCGGGTGGGTCAGATCCGCGAAGCCGTGCTCCACCACCTCCTGGATGGTGTAACCCCAGATCTCCCCCAGCCGCGAGTTGGCGCGCATCACCTGGCCGCTCACGCTCACGTGCGCGATGCCCACGGCGGCCTGCTCGAACGTGGCCTTGAAGCGCCGCTCGCTCTCCTCGAGCTGAGCCAGCGCCTGCTCACGTCCCGTGACATCCAGGACTTGAGTCAGGATGCAGGCCAACTTGCCCGAAGGATCACGTATCGCGGTGCAGTACCACACACAGTGAGTCACGAAGCCGTCCCTGCGGGACGTCCTGAACTGAAGGGAGACCCACGGCATCTCCCCAGCGCAGAACCGGTCCATCACCTCCCAGACGCGCGCCTCGTCGTCCTTGTGGACCAGGGACAGCTCACGCAGGTGCTTACCGCGCACCTCCTCTTCGCTCCACCCGAAGAGCTCCGTCGCACGCCTGCTCCACACCGAGACCCGGAAATGGGTGTCCCACTCGATGATGGCGAGAGGAGAAGTATCCGCAAGGTCGTTCGCCGAGAACGTCCAGTGAGGATCTTCAGGTTTTGGAAGCTTCGAGGGACGCGCGGACATGCACGGGTGACCCCCGCAGTCTACGCCCCAGGGCACGCCTATTGTCCACCGTCCCTACCCGGGAGATGCGTTAGCGGGCTTGTTGGCAGGCGAGTGGGTGCTGCTCAGGCTGGCCTCGGCGGCGATCTCTCGCAGCAGCGCACCGCTGAAGTGATCTCTCGCCTGCATGTAAACACACGTGCGCTGAGCCACGGTGCCGAAGCGGAGTTTCTCCAGGTTTGCGGTCATTCCGAGGTGAACTGTTTTTGTTCCCAGCTCCATGGCACGGCGAATGATTTGAAACAGCATCTGGCGGTACGCGCCGTGCTGATACACGTAGTCATAATCAACCCCACAGAGGAAGGCGCCGTAGTGGGCGTCCTGCTTGTAACCGGCGTAGAAGGCGACCGGGCGGCCATGGGCAGGGCCTCCGTGAGCCGGATCCAGCCGGAGCGTAACGAGCTCCCAGGCCGGAGACTCGTGCATGGCGGCCAGCAGTTGAAGCGGCAGGTGAAACACGTTGAGACGCATGGCCTTCTTGGCCACGTTCAAATACAGCGAGTGCAGGTGCTCGAGCTCTTCCACGGAGAGTGTCTCGCCCACGCCCACGCCGTGCACGCGCCGCTCGTAGAACTTGGACTGAGCAATGCGCTCGCGCAGGTGCTCGCGCTTCCGCTTCGTCAAGGTGGCCAGGTACTCCTCCTCGGTCCACCAGGTGATGTTGAGCACATGGGAGTCCAACATGGGCACCTTCACCAGCCCGTGGTGGAGCAGTTCCTGATCCATCTCGTTGTCGTCCGCTGGGAGATCTCTCATCGTCATCACCGAGCAGCGGTTCTTGTCGTACTCCTCGCGTGCCACCTCCAGCAGCCGGGTGAGCGCGGCGCGCCAGGGGCCCGAGCGGTCCAGGTACAGGTGGTTGCCCTCGGACAAGAGCGTTCCCAGCAGCAGCGCCTTGGAGGACAGGAAGTAGGGATCCTCCTTGCGCCGCTCCTCCACCTTCTGGGAGACCTCTTCGCGCATGAGCATGTCGTCCTTGCACAGCGCCACCGTGAAAGGCGCCGCGGCGAGGACGCGGCCCGCTCGGTCGCGGACGAGCACATAGAGGAACTGCCAACAGTTCTCAGGCTCGGCGGCGTCCGTAAATACCTGCTCCTGCATCATCAGCGAGTCCCAGCTGATGAAGCCGACGGTGCCCAGCATCGAGTTCCACAGCTCCTTATCCACCTGCCAGATGGAGGTGTATTTCTCGACGGTGAGGTGCTCCGCGGACTCCAGCGGCCGCTTGCCGGTCGCCACCAGCTCAGTCTCAGGAGACTCCTGCTCGACGATGAGCCGCTGGATCAGCTCCTGGAGTGGCGCCCGAGCGCGCGCGGCGAACCGGCCCTTGCCCGGCAGCGCGTGGCGGAACTCGTCATCCAGGTTGTCGACCGTGAGCCCCTCCTCCGCCAGCACTGTGGGGATGTGCACGGCCAGCCGCTTGATGACCTGCTCCACATCTTCGTTCGTGTGATACGCGGTGAGAGACAAGCGGATGCCGCCGCGGCGCATGGGCACGGTGGGGTACACGGAGGGCGTCACGTAGATGCCCTCGTCCATCATCCGCCGGGCCACCTTGAAGCCGAGCCGGGGCAGGCCCAGACGCAGGAAGAAGATGGGCGTCTCGTTCTCCACGAGCAGCGGCAGGCCCTCCTCACGGATCAGCCGGTTGGCCAGTCGGATGCGCTCCTGGAGGATCTCCTGGTGCTGGTAGATCTCTTGTGACAGGTGGAGCCGCGCGGAGGCCATGGCCGCGCCGAGCATGGGAGGCTGCAACGGGCCCGAGAAGAACAGCGGGCCACCCGTCTTGCGGACGTACTGGCGCTCCTTGTCCGTGGCGAACAGCAGGCATCCGCCGCCGGCCGCGAACGCCTTGTTCAGCGAGGTGGCCAGCACAACGCGCTCGTTGAAGCCAAACCGCGTGAGGAAGCTGCCCCGGCCGTGCTTGCCCACCCAGCTCATGCCGTGCGCGTCATCCACGTAGAGCCGCACGTTGGGAGCGATCTTCAGCGCCTCGCGCAGCAGCTCGATGGGCACCAGGTCGCCATACATGCTGTAGACACCGTCCACGCAGAACCAGACCGTCTTGCGGATCGACGCCAGCCGCTGGATGGCCTCCAGGGCGCGCTCCAGCTCGCCGTGCTTCACGATCTCCACGTGACAACCGGAGGTGCGGCAGATCTGCACGGCCTGCTGGATGCTGTAGTGGGCCTGGTGATCCAGGACGATCGCGTCCTTCTCCGTAGCGAGCACGCCCAGCGCCGACTGGTGCCCCAGCGAGGTGGAGGAACAGACGATCGCGTAGCCCCCCAGCAGCTCAGACATGAGCGCCTCCAGCTCTCCGTACGGCGGCGCTGAGACGAAGCCACGCGTGGCCGAGAACTGGGTCCCGTACTTCTTCGCCGCATGGATCACGCCTTCGACGAGCTGGGGGTGCTGCTCCAGTCCCAGGTACGAGCACGAGGCGAACGACAGCAGCTCCTGGCCCTGCAGCTTGAAGGTGCGGCCGTGAAGCTCCTGGTCATCCGGATTGAGGAAGTAGATCCCATGCTGAATGGCCTCCTGATGAATGGAGTCCACCGTCGAATTGCGTTCCGAAGCTTCCATGAGAGGGACCTGGGGTGGGTGAGAACTTACCTATTCTATAGGTAACGTATTTTTCCCATGCTAGCAATACCCAATGGGTCACGCTCTGGGTGAAACAACAAAATTGAAACAACAAAGCCCGGGACCTCGCTGAGGAGGCACCCGGGCTTGTCGATTTACAGGTTTCGGCTGTTATCAGGCGACCCGTCTACTCGACGGTGACGCTCTTGGCGAGGTTGCGCGGCTGGTCCACGTCGTTCCCGCGCATCTCGGCCACATGGTAGGCGAGCAGCTGCAGCGGGATGGTGGCCACCACCGGCGCCAGCAGGGCGCAGGCCGGCGGGATGCGGATGACGTGGTCGGCCAGCGAGCTCACGTGCGCGTCATCCTCGTCGATGATCGCGATGACCTTGCCGCCGCGGGCACGCACTTCCTCGATGTTGCCGATGATCTTCTCGTAGGCCACGTGCGGCTGCTTGGGCGCGATCACCACCACGGGCATCTTCTCGTCGATGAGCGCGATGGGGCCATGCTTCATCTCGCCGCCGGCGTAGCCCTCGGCGTGGATGTAGGAGATCTCCTTGAGCTTCAGCGCGCCCTCGAGCGCCACCGGGTGCATGGGGCCGCGGCCGAGGAAGAGGAAGTCCTGCGAGTTCATGAAGTCGCGGGCCACGCGCTTCACGGACGGCTCGCACTTGAGCACGTCCTCGATCATCTTGGGGATCTCGGTCAGGTGCGTCAGGTGCTCCTGGGCCTGCTTCACGGTGAGCGTGCCACGCATGCGGCCCAGCTTGATGGCCAGCATGTAGAGCGTCACCAGTTGCGTGGTGAAGGCCTTGGTGGAGGCCACGCCGATCTCCGGGCCCGCGTTGGTCAGCACGGAGATGTCCGCCTCGCGCGTCATCGCGCTGCCCATCACGTTGCAGATGGCCATGGCGGTGGCGCCGCGGCGCTTGGCCTCCTTGAAGGCCGCCAGCGTGTCGGCCGTCTCACCAGACTGGCTGATCGCGATGGCCAGATGCGAGGAGTCGACGATCGGATCGCGGTAGCGGAACTCGCTGGCCAGCTCCACCTCGACGGGGAGGCGCGCCAGCGACTCGATCATGTGCTTGCCGGCCACGCCCGAGTGCCACGAGGTGCCACACGCGAGGATGGTCACCTTGCTGATGGCGCGCGCCTTCTCCGGGGAGAGGTTCCAGCCCTCGAAGTGGATGTCGCCCTCGGACAGGAGCATGCGGCCGCGCAGGGTGTCCGCAATGGCGCGGGGCTGCTCCCAGATCTCCTTGTGCATGAAGTGCTTGTGGCCGCCCTTCTCCGCCATCATCGGCGTCCAGTCGATGCGGCGGGTGGGCCGGTTCACGATCTGGCCCTGGCGGTTGTAGATGTCTACGCGCTGGGCGGTGACGACGGCCAGATCGCCCTCCTCCATGTAGACGAAGTCGCGGGTGTGCTCGAGCAGGGCCGGCACGTCGCTGGCCACGAAGTTCTGTCCCTGGCCCAGGCCCAGCACCATGGGCGAGGAGTCCTTGGTGCAGACGATGCGGTTCGGATCATTCGCGGTGACGACCGCCAGGGCGTAGGTGCCCTTCACCTGCTTGATGGCCAGGCGGACGGCCTCGACCAGGTCCACGCCGCGCTCCAGCTCATCGTAGATGAGGTGGGCGAAGACCTCGGTGTCCGTCTCCGAGGAGAAGATGTGGCCCTTGGCCCGCAGCTCCTCCTTGAGAGCGAGGTGGTTCTCGATGATGCCGTTGTGGACGACAGCCACGCCCTTATAGGAGTGCGGGTGGGCGTTCTCGTCCGAGGGGCGACCGTGCGTGGCCCACCGCGTGTGGCCGATGCCAATGGTGCCCTTGGGCACCTCCTGGGCCACGCGGTTCTCCAGGTTCTTCAGCTTGCCCGTGGCGCGCACCACGTTCAGCTGGTTGCGGTTCACCACCGCCACACCGGCCGAGTCGTAGCCGCGGTACTCCAGCTTCTTCAGGCCGGATACCAGAATCGGAGCCGACTCCTTGTCACCCACGTAACCAACGATGCCGCACATGTTTCAGACCCCTCTCTCACTCACCCGAGCTCCTCGGAGATGCTCCGCGGGCTCCCGAGCCACTGTGTCTCGCCGTCTTCCGGTTTTCTTACCGAGCAAGAGCCGCGCCATTGTAGCGTGGCCAGGGCGGCCCTCGGAAACCGCCCGAAAATCAAGAAGTTATCCCTGCCGAGCCTTCTTCTTCGCGACCCAGCCCTCCTTGTTCACCTGAGGCACCCTGGACACAGCGAGGCTCCCAGGCGGTACATTTTTCGTCACGGTTGTCCCCGCGCCGACGTACGCGCCATCACCCACGCTCACTGGCGCGACCAACTGTGTGTCGGAGCCGATGAAGACGCCATCGCCCAACTCGGTGACGTGCTTGTTCACTCCGTCATAGTTGCAGGTGATGGTGCCGGCCCCCACGTTGCAGCCCGAGCCGATCTTCGCGTCGCCCAGGTACGCCAGGTGGTTGGCCTTGGAGCCCTTGCCGATCCGGGCCTTCTTCGTCTCCACGAAGTTGCCCAGGTGCACTTCCTCGGACAGCTCGGTGCCCGGGCGCAGGCGGGAGAACGGGCCGATGATGCAGCGCTCGCCCACCTTGGCCTCCTCGAAGACCGAGTAGGGCTTGATGGTGGTGCCGTCCGCCACCGAGGAGGCCGTCAGCACGCTCCCCTGCCCGATGGTGACGTTGCGCCCGACCACGGAGCCGGCTGCTAGCATCACCTGCGGACCGAGCTCCGTGTCCGCGCCGATGGTGACGTCCTCCTCGATGAAGGTGCTGGGCGGGTCCACCAGGGTGACGCCCGCGCGCATGTGGCGCTCGTTGATCCGCTGCTGCAGCACGCGAGCGCGCGCCGCCAGCTCCACGCGATCATTCACACCCGCCGTCTCCGTGGCGTCCGCCTCCACCGAGGCCACGGGCCCCAGCTTCGCCGCCATCTCCACCAGATCCGTCAGGTAGTACTCGCCCTGGGCGTTCTGCGGTTGGATCTCCGCCAGCGCCTTCCAGAGGAACGAGGACTCCACCAGGTAGATGCCCGCGTTGCACTCGCGCACGGCACGCTGCTCCGGGGTGGCGTCCTTGTGCTCGACGATGCGCACCACCTTGCCACCCTCGCGGATGACGCGGCCGTAGCCCGTGGGGTCGTCCAGCACCGTGGCGACCATGGAGAGCGTGGCCTTGCCCTTCTCGTGCGCGGCCACCAGCGCCTCCAGCGTCTCACGGCGCAGCAGCGGCACATCTCCATAGAGGATGAGGACGCGGCCCGAGAAGTCCTTCAGCGCCCCCTCAGCCGAGCGCACCGCATCCGCGGTGCCGCGCTGCTCCTTCTGGAGCGCGAAGCGCAGCGTGGCCGCGGGGAGCTGCGCCTGGATGGCCTTCTCCACCTCGGCGGCCTGATGGCCCACCACCGGAACCAGCGGAGAGGCGCCCAGCTCAAGCGCGCGCTTCAGAGGATAGAAACACAGGGGCCTGCCCAGAATGGCGTGAAGGACCTTGGCCTTCTCGGACTTCATCCGGGTGCCCTTGCCGGCACACAACACCACCGCCGCTAAGGGAGAGGACATGCGGCGGAGAAATAGGGAGCCCGTTTCTGATCGTCAACCGCGAGGGGGCTCGCCCTTGTCCTTCTCTGGAAGCGCGCTGACCTCTACACACAACCCACCACTCTCGGCCCGGATCCCGAACCGTGGGCGGTAGAACACCTTCACCTCCTGGGAGGGTGAAGGTGGGTGCTGCATGGGCTTCGCGGTGGTGCTCATCAGAACCCCCGGTTGGCGACTCATGGCGTTTTCCATCTTGTGCGGATTCTTACACCCGTACAAGTAAAATTCTCTGACCATGGTGAAACTCCGTACCGGGTCCCCCCGAAAAACTGCGGGCGAAAAGAGCCAGGAAATGAGGCTGCGGACAAGAGGCAATGGGGGAAGTGCCCTGTATCGAGCGTTACGGGGCCCATGAGTTTTGGGAAAGCGACGGCGGCGCGTCGTCCTCGGGTTATAGGTTTCGGTCCTCAGCACCGAGAGAACGCCGCCCGTGCCAGAACTTCCCAGCCTCTTCGACGCGCACCTGCACCCGGAGGCCCTGAGCAATCAGGACCTGGAGTCCATGCGCTTCTTCGGGGTGGAGCGGGCGCTGGTGGTGGCGCACCACTTCGCGGAGCCCACGGCCAAGTCGCTGCTGGCGCACTTCGATGACCTGGTGGGTCGGCAGCTGCCACGGCTGGAGAAGCTGGGCATCCGGGCGTATGCGGCGCTCGGGGTGCACCCGCGCTGCATCCCCCGGCGAGGGCTGTCCGAGGTGCTCTCGCGCCTGCCGGACTACTTCCAAGGTGGGCGCGTGGTGGCGCTGGGAGAGACGGGGCTGCACGCGGGCGGCGAGGAGGAGGAGGAGGCCTTCCTGGAGCAGCTGGCGCTGGCGCGGCGGCTGAAGCTGCGGGTGGTGGTGCACACACCGCTGCAGGACAAGGAGCGGCACACCCGGCGCATCCTCACACTGCTGCGCACCTCGGGGGTGCTGCCCACACGGGTGCTGGTGGACCACGCCACGGGGCGCACGGTGAGTGCCATCCTGGGCTGCGGACACTGGGCGGGGCTGACGCTGCACCCGGAGGCGCTCAAGGCCGAGCGCGCGGTGGCGCTGGTGCGGAAGCTCGGCAGCGAGCGGCTGGTGCTCAACTCGGATGCGGGAGATGGCGCCGGGGACATACTCGGGCTGGCGCGCCTGGCCCGCCTGCTGGCGAAGGCCAACCTCTCCGACCGCATCGTCCGGCGCGTGGCCAACGAGAACGCCGAGCGCTTCTTCCAGCTCAAGGCGTGAGGCCCCTCACGCTCAGAAGAAGATGTGGAACGTGGCGGTGCCGAGCACCTCGTCGTGCTCCACCAGCTCCATGCGGACGCCCTTGGCACCGGCCGCCTCCAGAGCCTTGCTGAGCACACCCCGCAGGAAGTGGGGAGGATCCATCAGGCGCTTGCTCGACAGAGCGAACTGCACCAGCGGCTTCGTCACCAGCTCCCAGCCCCTGCCGCCCGGCAGTTCGCGCACGGTGGCGTCGAAGAAGTTGTTGACCATGCGCAGGTTGCGCGCCGTGCGCATCAGCGTCCGCTCCGGGCCCACCACCTTGGCATGCGCGTTCATGGCCGAGCCGATTCGCGAGCTCAGGGACCGCTCCGAGTAGCGCTGGCCCAGCAGGAACTCCGCCGCCGCCGTGCCCACATCCGCCGAGAGCGCCTGGACGAGGATCCGCAGCGCCTCGGACCACACCTCCACTGGGTAGGCCACCTCCAGCTGGTGCAGCGGAGACAGGCCCAGCCGCGCGAACTCGTCCAGCGTGTGCGGCGCCAGCACCTCCGCCTCGGCCAGCAAGGTCTCCAGCGCGTGGCCGAACACCACGGGCTCGCGTCCAATCTCCTGGCTCGTCTCCAGCACCATGAAGGGCTCCCCTGTCCAGGGCGCCGGCCGCGCCCATCCAGTAGCCGCCATTCAATACGGGCCCCTTTGGCCCGCTATTGCCGTTCCGTGAAGAAATGTTTCGGCCCGTCCTGGGTTAAAACCCGCCGCCCCATCCTCTGAAGGGACCTACCCCGTGCGTCGCCTCACACTTGCTCTCGTGGCCGCCTCTGCGCTCGCAGGGTGCGCCAGTTCCACCGCCAACACCCCTGACTCCCAGGCCTCCTCCCAGGAGGCCCCCACCCCGGCTGCCGCGGCGGCTCCCCGCCCTGCGGCCCTGGTTCCAGACGCGGCGCGCCATCTGACGGGCACTGCGCCTCAGTTCCAGGCGTCCTGCCGCCAGGACATCCAGAAGGCCCGGGACTCCATCGCCCGCTTCAAGGCGCTGCCGGCGCCTCGGGAGACCGTCGCGGCGCTGGAGATCTTCGACGAGGCCGTGGCCCTGCTCGCCAACACCGCCGGGCGCGCCGCCATCGCCACCAACTCGCACCCGGACGAGGCCATGCGCACCGTCTCCCAGGAGTGCGAGACCGAGGTGGAGAAGGCCGTCACCGAGATCGGCCTGGATCGCGGCGTCTATGACGTGCTGTCCAGCTTGGACTTGAGCCAGCAGGACGGCGCCACGAAGCAGTACGTGAGCCACCAGCTGCGCGACTTCCGCCGTGTCGGCGTGGACAAGGACGAGGCCACCCGCACCCAGGTGCTCGCACTCAAGGAGGAGCTCACCAAGATTGGCCAGGAGTTCGGCAAGAACATCCGCGAGGACGTGCGCAGCGTGGAGCTGGATCCCAAGGAGCTCGCGGGCCTGCCTGACGACTACGTGCGCGCCCACGCCCCCGGCGCCAACGGCAAGGTGCGCATCACCACGGACTATCCGGACTACACGCCGTTCATGGCGTACGCCAAGAGCGCCAAGGCCCGCGAAGCCCTCTGGCGCGTCTACCGCCAGCGCGGCTACCCGAAGAACCTCGACACCCTGTCGCGCATGCTCTCCAAGCGCTACGAGCTGGCCACGCTGCTGGGCTACCCGAACTGGGCCGCCTACACCACCGAGGACAAGATGATCCGCACGGAGAAGGCCGCCGCGGACTTCATCGAGAAGATCACGACCGTCTCCGGCGCCCGCGCCAAGGCCGACTACGACACGCTGCTGGCCCGCAAGCGCAAGGACGACCCGAAGGCCGCCGTCGTCAACCCGTGGGACCAGCCGTACCTCGAGGACCGGGTGAAGGCCGAGCAGTACAACTTCGACTCGCAGGCCGTGCGCCCCTACCTCGAGTACACCCGCGTGCGCGACGGCGTGCTGGACATCACCTCGCGCATGTTCGGCATCACCTACAAGCGCGTGGCGGACGCGAAGGTCTGGTCCCCGGACATCGAGACCTATGACATCTACGAGGGCTCCACGCTGCTGGGCCGCATCTTCCTGGACATGCACCCGCGCGAGAACAAGTACAAGCACGCGGCGCAGTGGGATTTGGCCAGCGGCAGGGCCGGCAAGACGCTCCCCGAGGGCGTGCTGATGTGCAACTTCCCCAAGCCCGGCGCCGAGCCCGCGCTCATGCAGCACACCGACGTGGAGACCTTCTTCCACGAGTTCGGCCACCTGCTGCACCACATCCTCGGCGGCCGCGCGCGCTGGGCGGGCATCTCCGGCACCCGCACCGAGATGGACTTCGTCGAGGCCCCCTCGCAGATGCTCGAGGAGTGGGCCTGGTCCCCGGAGTCGCTCCAGACGTTCGCCAAGCACTACCAGTCCAACGAGCCTCTGCCCACGGACCTCATCGGCCGCATGAAGAAGGCGGACGAGTTCGGCAAGGGGCTCGGGGTGCGCCAGCAGATGTTCTACGCGTCCATCAGCCTGGGCCTCTACAACCGCGACCCCAAGGGCCTGGACACCACCGCCATGGTGAAGCAGCTCCAGGAGAAGTACACGCCCTTCAAGTACGCCTCGGACACCTACTTCCACCTGTCCTTCGGCCACCTCGATGGGTACTCGGCGGCCTACTACACCTATATGTGGTCGCTGGTGATCGCGAAGGACCTCTTCACGCCCTTCCAGGCCGAGGGCCTCATGAACCCCGCGCCCGCCATGCGCTACCGCCACACCGTGCTCGAGCCTGGTGGCGCCAAGGATGCCGCACTGCTGGTGAAGGACTTCCTCGGCCGCGAGTACGGCTTCGAGGCCTATGAGCGCTGGCTGAACGGCAACTGAGATCAGCCGCAACGCGTCGTAAAAAGCAGAGGCCCCGTGCCGTTAACGGCGCGGGGCCTCGGTGCTGTTAAGCGGTGAACAGCGGCTCACCCTGCGGTGCGAGCCGCTCCGTCAGCCTCAGTGAACGAGCGCCTCGGACAGCTCCGGCTGCAGCGTCACGCCCTGCGTCTCATCCATGCGCACCTGCACGGGGATGCCCTGGCGACGATACTGGGCCAGCGAGTCCGCCACGGTCTCCAGCATGCGCTGGTAGCGGTCCTCGAGCTCCACCGCGATCAGCAGCATCGTCTCGCCCGCGTCTTCCACGCCGGGCCGGTGCACCCGGCACCGCTGGAACCGCGCCCAGCGACCATTTTCCATCTTTACCAGCTCGCCGTCGTAAGCCATCGCGCAGCCCCCCATAAGTGGAGTGGGTTTCAGGTGCGGAGAACTCTAAACACGAATTAACTTCCTGTCATCCCCCCTTTGAAAATTCGTCAAACACCTGGAATTTCCGTGGGTTGGCGGCAAACAGGGGGACTGTTGCAAGATCCAACAGCCCAACACTCCATATTTTGTAAATTTGCCGGACTGTAAACCTGTTGATGGCAGCGTACCGCGTCAATTGTCCAGACGGCCGATCAGGCGGTCTCTGTGCCGCTCCGGTGCAGCAGGACGGTCGCGCCCCGGCGGCACTTCCCCTAGATTGGCCTGGATGAAGTTGCCACTGCCGTTCCGCCGCGATCCGACAATCGTCAAGCGGCCGGATGCCCAGGACCAGGTGGAGAAGATCCTCGCGGACTCGCTGCGGGTGCTGGGTCAGGTCTGCTCGAAAGTGGCGGACCTCATCGAGGCCCAGCGCCTGGAGCGCCAGGGCTACCGGCAGCAGCAGGACTTCCTGCGGCGGCTGGACCAGGAGCCCGGTCCCCAGGGCCCAAAGAAGGAGTAGTGGCCCACTCCTCTTATGTCCCCTGACGACATTCCCACGTGTCTTGGCGCAATGGCCTCGTGGCTGGATCCCAGCCGTGGCCGCCCGCCGATGCCCGCACTGAATGACGAGGAGGGGCTGAGGCTGCCCGCAGGGCTCCCGCCGGTGGTGGATGCGCACGTGCACCTCTTCCCGGACCGCGTCGTCGAGGCCATCTGGCGCTGGTTCGAGCAGTACGGCTGGCCCATCCGCTACAAGCTGCACACGCCCGAGGCGGTGGCCTTCCTGCTGTCGCGCGGAGTGAGCCGGGTGGTGGCGCTGGCCTACTCGCACAAGCCGGGCATGGCGCGCATGCTCAACCAGTACATGGCCGAGGTGGTGAAGACCGAGCCGCGCGTCATGGGGCTGGCCACGGTGCTGCCCGGCGAGGAGGGCGCGGCGGACATCCTCGCCGAGGCCTTCGCGATGGGGCTCTCGGGCGTGAAGCTGCACTGCCACGTGCAGTGCTTCGCTCCAGACGCCCCCGCACTGCACGAAGTCTACGCCGCATGCGCCCAGGCGGGCCGTCCGCTCGTCATGCACGCCGGACGCGAGCCCTCGAGCCCGCACTACAAGTGTGACGCCCACGCGCTATGTGCGGTAGAGCGGGTGGAGCGCGTGCTCCAGGACCACCCCACGCTGAAGCTCTGCGTGCCCCACCTCGGGGCGGACGAGTTCGACGGCTACGTGCGCCTGCTGGAGCGCTACGACACCCTCTGGCTGGACACCACCATGGCCATGGCGGACTACTTCCCCATCGCCTTGCCGCGCCGTGCCTTGGATGTGCGCCCCGAGCGCATCCTCTATGGGACGGACTTCCCCCAGCTGCCCTACGCGTGGGACCGGGAGCTGAAGCAGTTGCTGGGACTGAAGCTGGGGGATGAGACCGAGGCGGGGCTGCTCGGTCAGAACGCACTGCGTCTATTCGGGGCCGGCGCGCCCTGAAAAGATCATTCCTGTGAGGACCCGGTGTTGAAAATTGGATCCCCCACTTCCGCTATGGAGAGATCGATCCCATCTTGGCCACCATAGAATCACCCCACCCCCGTTGACTGTCTTACCGAGGCCTCACCATGTCCCACATCCTGGTCGTCGATGACGACGCGAGCCACCGCACGCTCATCTGCGATGCCCTCGAGGAATTGGGTTACCGCACCGTCCAGGCCTCCAACGGCCGGGAGGCGCTGGACCTGTTGGAGGGTGACATGCCCGCCGCGGTGCTGTTGGACCTGCGGATGCCCGTCATGAGCGGGTGGGGCTTGCTGGACGCGCTGAAGAAGATGCCGCGTGCCCGCAACCTCCCCATCATCATCATCTCGGGCTACGGCTTCGAGTGGGAGGCGGAGCTGGTCGGTGCCGCCGGCTACATCTCCAAGCCCGTGGATCTCGACAAGGTGCGGATGACGGTGCAGCAGATCGTCGGCCCGCCCGAGATGTCCCTGATGCACTGACGCGCGCTGCCCCGCGCATGCACGACGGGGCGAGGCGGTCGCGGTACGATGGCTGTGCAGCCATCCCTCACCGCCTTTGAGGTAGCCCTCCGTGGCACAGGACAACTCCCATTCCCGTGGTCCGAAGGGTGGACCTCCTGGCAAGCCTCCGCCGGAGAGCGCTCCCACCGTTCCCGAGATGCCCATCGTGGACGTGGGAGAGAAGCGCTCCTCCAGCGCTTCGACGGTGCCCATGCGGCCGGCGCCCCGAACCGGAGAGCGGGGGATCCACAGCGCTCCCACCGTGCCCATGAAGCCGGTCCGCTTCTCCGACCTCGTTCCCGAAGCGGGTGAAGCCCCTGGACGCGCGCCACCGCCAGCGGCTCCACCGTCCGAGCCCTCACGGACCCAGGCCTCGCGGGCTGCCGTGCCTGCCGCCGCCAGCGCCCCGCCTCCGGCTTCGCCCGCGCAGCCCGCAGCGAAATCCAGTGCCGCTCCTGCTCCCGCGAGTGAGGCCTCCCGCTCCGTTCCCGCAGTCACGAAGTTCGCCGAGCGGCCCGCGGGCGACCGCGCCGGCACGAGCTCCCCTGGCAGAGCCGCGCTCCCGCCGAAGCGTCCAGCGGAGGCCCGCGCGGATGAGCCGCCAGCCGATGTGCCTCGCAAAGCCGGGCAATCCACCTCGGTAATGTTGAAGGCCAGCCACCTTCACAAGCTGGCGGAGCAGGCCGAGAAAGAGCGCAAGTTCGCCCTCACGCGGAAGGGCTCGTCCCGCACCACCCGAGCCCCCTTCCCCTCCATCCGGCCCGCTGCACCGGATGCAGCCCCGCCAGTTCCCGCCGCAGCGCCCCAGGCCACGGGCCCGAGGCCCGCGCTGGGCAGCAACCCTCGCGTCCTTCTGAGCGGAGAGGCCACAGGCCCGCAGCGAGTTCACAGCCCTGACGTGAACCTCGTCTACGACGGCCGCGCTCCCGCCGAGGGCCTCTCCATCACCCACCCCGAGGCGAGCCTCCGGGCCCCCGTGCAGAGCTACCCAGGCCAGCGCACGGTCATCCACACGCAGAACGTCATCAACCCGTACGCCGTGGCGGTCAACCCGCGCTACGCGCCGCGCTCCCAAGAGCCACGCGAGTCCGGGCACCTCTTCGTCTTCGACGTCATGAACTCGCAGCACACGACGCTGGAGCGAGCCTTCGCCGTGGGCTTCTCCGGCCACTTCCGGCCTGGCACGCCCACGGAGCTGTGGAAGTGGCTGAACGAGACCGCGCCCTCGCGAGGGTGGCGCGCGGTGGATGGCCCGGCCCTGCTGGAGGCCGCGGCCAAGGGACTGCCCATCATCGCCCTGGCCAAGACGGCCGTGGGTCTGCGGTTCGCCGTGGTGGAGCCGGGCCCACCGGGTCCCGGAGGCAAGCCCCTGTTGGCCAGTGCGCACGAACCTCGTGGGCAGCGGCAAGCTCCCGAGCAGATGTTCGGCTCGGGCGCGGTACGCTACCTGGCTCACGACTGACTCGGAGCCGAGTCCCAAGAGGAGTCACACGTCATGGTGGAAAAGCTGACCCTGAGCGATGCCGAGTGGCGCAAGCGCCTCACTCCTGAGGAGTACGATGTGCTGCGCCAGCACGGCACGGAGTACCCGGGCACGGGGTGCTTCCTGGGCACGAAGGATCCTGGAACCTACGTCTGCGCCGGCTGCCGCAACCCGCTCTTCAAAGCGGGCGTGAAGTTCGAGTCCGGCACCGGGTGGCCCTCCTTCACGCAGACCATCGGCCCGGACGCGGTGGCCGAAATTCAGGATCGCTCGCACGGGATGGTCCGCACCGAGGTGCGCTGCGCCCGGTGTGACGGCCACCTCGGCCACGTCTTCCCGGATGGCCCGCCTCCCACCGGGCTGCGCTACTGCATGAACTCGGTGGCGATGAAGCACGTGCCGGAGGGCCAGCCCATCGAGCTGGTGAAGAAGTAGCGCCCACCGGTCATCTCGTGCCGGGCCCGGACGTGCGTTCGTCTGACCGAAGTGCGTCGACGAGCAACCGGGCCTGGGGCGACAGTTCGCGGTACCGGCGCACGCACAAGCAGAGGCGGCGCACCGCCCAGGCGTCGCTCAAGACGACCTTGCGAAGGGCCCTGGAGCGCTGACAGCGGCGAGCCGCGGTCTCGGGAACCACTCCGATGCCGACGCCCCGCTCCACCATCCGGCAGACCGCGTCAAAGCTGCGCAGCCGCACCCGGTACTTGGGACGGCGGCCCAGGCGGGCAGCCTGTGAGGCCAGATACTGCTGGAGCGCACTCCCCTCCCCCAACCCGATGAAAGGCTCTCCGAGCACCTCGGCGAAGGCAACCGTGCGGCGCCCCGCGAGGGGATGGCCTCGTGACGTCACGAGCACCAACCGATCCGGCTGGAGCAGAAAGGTCTCGAGCCCTCCGAGGTCCACCGTATCGGCGACGAGCCCCACCTCGGCCCGGCCCTCGGCCACTGCGGGGATGATCTCGGAGCTGAGCCGCTCTTCCAGATCCACATCCACCTCTGGGTGAACGGCAAGGAAAGCGCTGAGCTTCTCGGGCAGGAACTCGGTCATCGCCGCCGTGTTGGACAAGAGACGCACCTGCCCCTTCAACCCTCCCGCGAAGCTCGCGAGCTCGCCGCGCATGAGTTCGACCTGCTGCAGCACGGCCTGCGCATGGTGGACCAGAGCCCGTCCCGCCGCCGTCAGGCGGACCCCACGCCGCTCCCGCTCCAGGAGCGGCACCTTCAATTCTTCCTCCATTCCCCGGAGCCGTGCGCTGGCAGAGGCCAAGGCCAGATGAGCCCGCTCCGCGCCTCGAGTGATGCTCCCGGCTTCCGCCACCCAGAGAAACAGCCGCAGATCCGTCAGGTCGAAGCGCATCATGGCTCCCGGAGCAAGGCGCACCGCTCTGCCTTCGGAGAATCCGAAGGCTACCTTCGCCACTGCCACATTGTCTGGGGCCTCGACGGCTCGCAAGCTCGTGGCATGAACACCTGGATGCTTCTGGCCGGAGCAGGCTTCCTCGCGGGTGCCATGAACGCCCTCGCGGGAGGCGGCTCGTTCGTCACCCTCCCCGCTCTCATGCTCGTGGGCGTGCCTTCGGTCTCCGCGAATGCTTCCAGCACGGTCGCGCTGCTGCCCGGGAGCCTCGCCAGCACGTGGGCCTACCGGGCTGACCTCACGGCCATGGGTGGAGTCTCCCTTCGCGCCTTGATGGGGGTGAGCCTCGCCGGTGGGTTCGTGGGCGCACTGCTGCTGCTGCTCACGCCCCTCTCCGTCTTCAATGCGTTCATCCCGTGGCTGCTGCTGCTGGCGACGCTGGTGTTCGTATTCGGTCCACGCGCAGGCCAGGTGTTGCGGCGCACTCGGCGCATCGGAGCAGGCCCGGTGCTCATGGCTCAGTTCCTGCTCGCGGTGTACGGCGGCTACTTCGGCGGGGCCGTGGGCATCATGATGATGGCGGTGTGGAGCCTGCTCAGCCCCGCGGAGCTCACCACCTTGAACCCGGCCAAGACGCTCCTCGTCGCCGCCACGAATGCCGTCGCCGTGGTGTGCTTCATCGCCGCGGGCAAGGTGTGGTGGCCCCAGACACTGGCCCTGCTGTTCGCCGCCATGTGGGGCGGCTATCTGGGAGCGCGGGCTGCCCGGTATTGGGCCCCCCGGCGCCTCCGGATGGGCGTCTCGATTCTCTCCGCCCTCATCACGCTCGCGTACTTCCTGCGAGCGCCCTGAACCCGACGCTACTCCTCGCGATGGGAGACGGGCTCCTCGCCGCGCAGGCGCGCCTGCTCGTCGATGTCGGGATCGCGCTGGTCTGGCTCTGGCTCCAGGCGGGCCTGACGCTCACTGGCCTTCCACGACTCCTCGGCGTCTCGGGCGTGCACTCGCGCGGCGGCCTCGTCGTCCTGCTGGCCCGTCCACGTGGTGTGCCCTCCCGCGAAGCCCTCCAGCGGACGGGGCTCCCGCCGGGACTCCACCTCCAGGTCCTTCTCTTCCTGCTCGCGCAGCCGCTGCCGCTCCTGCTCGCGCTCGCGCTGGTGCTGCCTCTCGATAGGACTGTCCGCCATGCTCGGCACCTCCGGGTCCAAGGTGCGAACCACCGCCGCCCGTGTCATCCCGCAGGGCCCCTAGCGCGTCCGTAGGTCCGGCGAGGAGGCGGGTAAGCAAGGCTTGCCCGCCAGGCCCTCGTGAGCGGTATACAGCCTCGCGAGCCTCAGACAGGCCCGCTCTCGGGCCATACCCGCCGTCAGAAGGAGCCTCCCATGGAGCAGAGCACCTGCGATCTCTCGGACGCGTACGGCGAACAGGCCCGCGTCCTGCCTCCCCTCTTCCGGAACTTCGGCGGCAAGCGCCGCTTCCAGGGCCCCGTGGTGACGGTCAAGTGCTTCGAGGACAACTCGCGGGTGAAGGAGCTGGTGGGCACGCTCGGCGAGGGCCGGGTGCTGGTGGTCGACGGCGGAGGCAGCCAGCGCTACGCCCTGATGGGAGACATGCTCGCCCAGCAGGCGCTCGGCCACGGCTGGGCGGGCGTGGTCATCTTCGGCTGCGTGCGCGACACCGCGGTGCTCGAGACGCTGGACCTGGGAATCCGGGCGCTCGGGGTCACTCCACGTCGCTCCCTGAAGAACGGCGAGGGCCAGGTGAACGTCCCCCTGGAGATCGCCGGCACGCGCTGCAACCCCGGCGACATGCTGTTCGCCGATGAGGATGGCGTCCTCCTCATCGATCCCGCGGTGCTCGCTGCCAAGAAGGGCTGAGGCGTCCGGCGCGCCTTTCTGACCAGCTCCACCCGTACCGCACGGCCACGAACACCCCGAAGCCCGCCACCAGATCGACGGCGTAGTGGTAGCGCAGATACACCGTCGACACGATGAGCCCCACCGCCACCGGGAGCATCCACCGGAAGCGGCGCGGATGCTCTCGCCGATCGTGCTCAAGGAGCACGCACGTCATCAGCACGTGGAGGCTGGGGAAGACGTCGTAGACCGCGCTGCCGTGCCGCACCACCCAATCATTGAGCGTGGTGATGGGACCGCCCGAGAGGGGCGTCCCGAAGCTCCCCTGCAGGGCCTTCAACGGTCCCTCGGCGGGCACGAGCAGATAACCGGCAATCCCCAGTGGCAGGGCGGTGAACATCCACTCGAAGAGCCGTCTCCCCTTCTCCAGCGGCTGCCACAGCGCGTAGGCGAGCGCGCCATGGAAGTAGAGGTGATACGAGAGGTAGCACGTGCTCATGAGCTCGGTGAGCCAGGGCCTCGCGAAGGGAGCGAGCAGCACCGCGGGGGTCTCTCCCCACAGCGTGCGATCCAGCCCGAGCAACAGCTCGTCACGAACAGAGAGACCCAGCGTGGGCACTACGAGCCGGGGCGTGCTGAACAGCGCCAGGCCCACGACGTAGGCGCTCGCGAGCCGCACCTTCTGCAGGAGCACCGAGGCAGTGCTCCGGAGCGCCACGAGCACCACGGCCTGAAAGATCGCCACGCCCGCGATCATCCCCGTCGCCGGATGCATCAGCCCTGCGCTCGCCCCGAGCCACACGAGGAGGCCCAGCGTGAGGAGCCCTTGCGCGGCCTCGTGTGCCCACAGCTTCGGCACCTCAGCCATGAGCGGACAGGTCCAGCTCCGGCGACCGGCGGCCCAGCGAGTGCAGCACCCACCGCCGCACGAAGGCGAAGTACGAGGGGATGAACGGAGCGCCCTGCGCGGTGAGCTCGTCCTTCAGCAGCGCGTGGAGCCTCGGCAGGTTGTACCAGGGCACTCGGGGAAAGAGGTGGTGCTCGAGGTGGTAGTTCTCGTTGCACATGAAGAAGGTCGTCACCGGGTTGGTGAGGATCGTCCGGCTGCCCCGAATCGGGTGAGCGGGCTCGGCCAGGAGCGTGTGCTGGCTCATGCCCCGGATGTTCACCAGGGTGTTGATGATGATCATCGGGATGACCCAGCCGTGGAGCAGCGCCCCGCGCGGCAGCGGCGAAGCCACCACCAGCACCCCGAGCCCCAAGACCGCAGCCACTTCGAAGGCGATCCACCTGCGGTCCGAGGCCGTGCCTTGCCGCCACCCGAGAATGGGGATCATCGTGATGTACGCGGGATAGCCGAGCAGCAGGCGTCCCCAGTTCATCAAGAAGACGAGCCACGGGCGCGGTGTGTAGTTCGTGTAGTGGTCCGGATCATGGCCACCGCCCAGGTCGGCGTGGTGCCGCAGGTGCAGCACCTTGTACGCGGAGAAGTTCTGCAGCACCGGCCACGCGCAGACCGCGCCGAGCGCCCGGTTCCATCCGAGCTGCCGTGCGAGCGCCCCGTGTACACCTTCGTGGGTAAAGAGGCTGATGCCGTGCAGCGAGGCCGCCGCGAGCAGATAGAGCGGCGCCCGCACGAGCCACCCGAGCGGCCCCGTCACCCGCTCCGCCAACACCGTCACCGCGGCGGCGGCCCCCAGGTAGAGCGCGGCGAACACCACCAGGCGCACGAGGTGCCGGTGCTCGATTCGCTGCAGTTCATTCAGCTTTTCCGCCGGCAGTGAAATGGCGCGCATGGAGGAGCCCTCCCAGAGGCCCCCATGTTATAGCGAGACGTCACTTCACTGCGGTGGGAGGAACGGAAGTTGAGCCGTCTCAAGTTCGCGGTCGTCCGCGAGGATCCCGAGCTGGAGGCACAGCTCGTGCGCGCGACCGGAGCCCACTCCGTGCTGCTGGTGGCCTCGGGCGGCTGCACCGCGCTCTCACTGAAACATGAGTTCCCCCAGCTCGAAGTCTTTGCCTTCGACTCCAACCCCGCCCAGCTCGCACACTTGCAGGACAAGGCAGCGGCCGTGGAGCGCGGCGAGCTGAACCGGCTCAATGTCGGGGACTCCTCGCGCGAGGGGCTGAACCAGTGCGGCGCCTTCGAGGGGCTCTTCCGCATCCTCCGTGGCTTCCTGCTGGAGTTCGTGCTGACGGAGGAGGAGCTCGAGTCCTACTTCGCACCCGGCACTCCGCTCTCGGCCCGCCGCTCTCTGTTCCAGCGCTGGCGAGCCTCGCCCTACTGGCCCGCGGCATTCGCCGTCACGTTCGTCGACGACTTCCTGCACGCCATGTTCGGCCCGGCGGCCACGCAGCATGCGGAGCGGGGCTCCTATCCCGGCTACTTCCAGCGCGCCTTCGAGCGCGGGCTCTCGCGGACCGATGGCGCTCGCAACCCCTTCCTCCAGAACGTCCTGCTCGGGCGCTACCGGTCCGAGGATGCTCCGACCTACGTCCACGCGGGGCGAGCGCTCCCGGTAAACCTGATCGAGGGCTCGCTGCTCGACGTGCCGGACCTCGGGCGCTTCGAGCTGATCCACCTCTCGAACATCTTCGACTGGTCGGGCGACGCGCTCGTCGCGTCCTGGGCGGAGCGGCTGGTGCACGAGGCCAAGCCAGGGGCGCGCATCTTCCTCCGGCAGCTGAACAACCAGCGCACGCTGCGCCGCTTCTTCGAGCCCGCATTCGTGTTCGATGACGCGCTGAGCGAGGGCTTCCTGGATCGGGATCGCAGTCTCTTCTACGAGCGCTTCGAGATCGGCACCAAGGTCAGCCCTCCATGAGCCGCGTCCGCTTCGTGCTCACCGACGCGAGCGGGATCGCTCCCTACGTGCCGGAGCTGCGGCGCCTGGAGAAGTCGATCCTCTATCCCATCGGCGACGGAGCGGATCACTTCTTCATCGACCATGGTCCCGAGTACCACCCATTCTTCTCGGGCCTGGGCGAGGCCCGGTTCCTCCTGGCACTCCGGGGCGAGCGAGTCATTGGCTCCATCGCGGGCGTGATGCGGGATGTCTTCGTGAGCGGCCGGAAGTTCCGCGCGCTTTACCTGTGCGATCTCAAGGTGGCCGCCGAGGAGCGCGGCCAGGGGCTCTCGCGCCGGCTCATCCAGACGGGGCTCGGCAGGGTCATCCTCGATCGCGGCCTGCGGCAGACGCGCCTCTTCTATGGAGCCGCGATGCGAGGAGCCACCGGCGACGTGATGCGCACGGCCCAAGGAGCGCACCCGTTCAAGATGAGCAATGCGGGCGTCCGGCTGCAGCTCTACTTCGCTTCACCGGAGGCGCTGGCGCGGCTGGAGCTCGACAAGGCGCCCCCTCCGCCTCGCTCGCCGGGGGCGGTGCTGGGCCCAGCGGGGCACGTGGACGAGCCGGGGTTCTGCTCGACGGCGGGACGCAAGGATCTGCGGCTCGTGTCCTCGGGACAGCCCTGGCCGCTCATCCACCTGCCCCTGGGTCCCGAAGCGTGGCAGCCCTCGTGGGGGGCCTACCTGCGACGGTGCGGCGAAGAGCTCGTCCGGCACGGCCTCCCCGGCAGCGCCTGCTTCGCGATCGACGAGCGCCTGGGCGACCACATCTCCTGGCTGTCTTCTCAGGGAGTCACTCCAGGCGCGGTCTGCACGGTCTACTCGCTCCGGCTCTCGCTCCAGCCAGCCGCCGTCACGTGGGTGCACATGCCCACCTCCGAGATCTGACGCATGCGCGACGCCCTCCAGAGACTGAAGGTGCGGCTGGCCCCCTTCGAGAGTCCCTATCTGCGCGCCCTGAGCGATGGCTCCTTCGAGCGCGAGGACTTTGTCGAGACGCAGATCCAGTTCCTCCACGCGGTCGTCTACTTCTCCCGCCCGATGGCGGTGCTCGCGGCACGGCTGCCTCGGGCCGAGCAGCGGTTGAGCCTGCTCGACAACGTGCGCGATGAGCACGGCGGTGGGGACCTCTCCCTCAGCCACGAGCGCACGTTCCTCACCCTGCTCGAGAGGCTGGGGATGAGCCTCACCGAGATCGATCGACGGGCGCAGTGGCCCGAGGTGCGCGCGTTCAACTCGACGCTCCAGGGGGTCTGCGCGCATGACGACACGCCCACGGCGCTCGCCATGCTCGGTGTCATCGAGGATCTCTTCTCGGGCATCTCGGCGCGAATCGGCCGCGCCATCGTGGAGCGCGGGTGGCTGCGTGCCGAGGAGCTGACGCACTACCCCACCCACGAGCTGCTCGATCAGAGCCACGCGGAAGGGTTCTACCGGTGCATCGAGCCACTGGCCGCGAAGGATCCCCGCGCGGCGTACCAGGTGGAACAAGGGCTCGAGCTCGGCGCGTACATCTTCCTGCGGCTCTATGAGGACCTCTTCCGCGCCCGGAAGCGGCGTGTGGCGCGAGAGGTCTCCGGGCCGCACAGCCTGACGGACGGGTGGGCGCTGCCCCGGAACGCGAAGTAGCCGCAGACGGTGACAGCGCTCAATCCAAGGTCAGTTCCTCGCGCGTAGGAGCCCGACACCCTGAGCCTCCTCGGGACTCACCTCCACCTGGGCTTCCGCGCCGAACCACACGAACGGAATGCCCGGCTGACGGTAGTGCGTGGGAGGAACCTCCTTCGCCAGCTGCGCGTGCAGCTCCGGCAGCTGCGACCAGTGCAGGCCATGCTTCACGTGGTGCGCGGTGTGGTAGCCGAGGTTGCCTGTCATCAGGTTGTAGCCCCGGTGCAGGATGTTGAACGAGGCCTTCGCGTGCGCCGTCGTGTCCAGCCCCACGTGGTGGAAGTAGGTGGCCCACACCGTCAGGTACAGCGACAGGCCCATGGGCAGCAGGAAGACCCACAGCGCGTTGTACCAGTTGTGCCAGAACAGCAAGCCGAGCAGCGCCACCTGGAGCGCCCCCATCGACAGGAAGATGCGCATCACCTTCGGGTGCTCCAGCCCCACGCGGAACGCCCGGGGATAGGCCACCAGCGCCGTGATGGCCGAGAACTCCAGCTCCCCCATGGGGGAACCATCGCTGCGCTTCCAGCGGGCCTCGTCCTTCTCCTGGTCCAGGTAGTTGCGGTGGTGGCCGAGCACGTGGTGCAGGAACCACGCGTGCGAAATCACCCCTGTCTGGAACCCGAACACCACATCCAGGAGGCGGTTGGGCAACGCGTGGCGGAACATGGGCACGTGCTGATGGTGGTGGTTCCACGCGCTGATCCACCCCTTCGGGATCGCCCACAGGACGAGCCAGAGGACAGGGAGCCACGCACTGCGCGCCGTGAAGTACACTGTCAGATCGAGCGCGAAGACACACGCGAACAGCAGGACAGGGATGCGGTCTCGAGGGTTGCGGAACAAGGTCATGCGGTTTTCACGGCGGCGCTGGGGTGGACGCTCCCGGGAAGGGAGGCTGCTTGAGACGGGCGTGCGATCAACCGGCCGGTGACGCCCTTTGGCAGGACGACGCCGAAGAAGAATCCCTCTTCGAAGGGCTCGGTCGAGTCGACGTGGACCTTCACACGGGCGGCGATCGTGGCCAGCGCCGTCTGCAGGAACAACAACGCGAAGGGAGCGCCCACGCACTCACGCGGGCCCCGGCCAAACGGGAAGAAGTACCCGCTCCCGGCCGGATCGCGGGCCGTGCCTCCATTCAACCAGCGGGAGGGCTCAAAGGTCTCCGGGTCCTTCCAGTGCGAGGGATCCCGGTGCAGGTGCTGGTTCGAGACCATGAGCGTCGAACCCGCGGGCAGCTTCACTCCAGCCAGCTCCGTGTCGGCCGCCGGAGTGCGGAGGAAGATGCGGACCGCCGGTAGAATCCTCAGCACCTCGTACGCAACGGCCTCGCTCCAGGGCGCGCCGCGCAGCCACTCGAAGGTCAGCGGAGCACCGGCCAGCGTGGCGGCCTCGGCCGCGAGCCGCTCCTCGGCGGCGGGATACTTCTGGAGCTGGTGGAAGGCGCCCACCAGGGTGGTGCTGGTCGAGAAGACGCCTCCATAGAAGAGCGTTCCCAGGATGTGCCCGAGCCACGCATCACTGACCGTGGGCATCTCGCGCAGCGTCCACGACATCAGATCCACCGCGCTCGGGTTCAAAGCCGCACGCGCCCGGCGGACCCGCTCCGTGAAGTAGCCGTAGAAGCGCTCCTTCGCGGCCTCGAAGCCCTCGGGGAACGAGACGAACCGCAAGGGAAGCTTCGCTTGGAGCCGGGCATCCGCGCCCTTCGCCAACAGCATGAAGTCCTCGAACACCGAGTCCGGGGTCTTCTCGCCGATGGCCGCCACCGCGAAGCCGTCGAAGGTCAGCCGGCGCAGCGTGGGCGTGAGATCGATCGATGGCTCCTTCAGCAGGGCGTCCACGGATTCGTTGATCGCCGCCTGCAGCGGCCCCACCAGGGCGGCCAGCCATGCCGCGGCCCAGGGCTGAGCCATGGGCTCCACCTTGATCTTGGCGGACCAGTCCTCCCCCTGGTTGGCGATGAAGACCGTGTCCCCCACGGTGGGCCGGATCTGGGTGCCGATGTTTCCCTTCTCGAACTCGAGCCGACGGGTGAGGAGAATCTCCTCGATGACCGCCGGATCGTTGAGCACCAACCCCGGGCTGGGTCCCATCCAGATCAACGTGACGCCCCCGTACTCGCGGCCGTACCGCGCGCACACATCCCAGGGGTTGGGGCCGATGAAATCCCCCAGGGTGCCCAGCACCCCGGGCGTGGGTCCCGGCAACTTCTCGAACGCCTTGCGCTTGGAACCGAAGAACAGGTTGAACAGGCCGCGGGAGAGCAGGTTCGGCAAAGGAGGATCTTTCGAGGCGGCTCAGACGGTGATGCCGCAGGGGATGCGATCGGCCTGGAGGACGGTGTAGGGGACCTCGCTCTGGGAGTTGCGCTCCTTCACCGCGGCGAGCTGGGCGCGCAGCCGCTCGTGGAACCGCTTGCGGATCACGGCCAGCTCGGGCTCCTGGAAGTAATCCTCGCGCCACCCGCCCTCGTGGAGCAGGTACTCCTCGTCATCCCCGAAGCTGGAGAGCGCCCGGCCAATGGCGATCTGCCAGAGCGTCTGGGACTTGCTCGGAATCATCTCGATGATGTCTTCCGCCTTCAGCTTCCCCTTCTCCTGGGGCGGCGCCTGACGCATGCACAGCGGCGCGTTCGGCACGAAGCCGTAGTGCTCGTACTGAAGGTAGTTCACCGCGGCGTGCTGGACGCTCACCGTGAAGATGACGGTGGCCAGGATGTCCACGAGGTCCTCCACCCGCTTCAGCTCCGCACACGGGAGCTTCTCGACGGGCAGCCCCCGCTGGGTGAGGTCCGCCCACCACGCCTGCAGCTCCGTGTCAGCCGCGAGGTCCGCGTTGGACAGATAAAAGTGATGGAGCACACCACCCACGTACTCCTCGATCGCGTCCCACAGCCGCAGCGCATCGTCCCGGTAGGGGTAGTACGGGAGGACGGCGGGATCCAGGACGCCGCGGCGCTCGAAGTCCGGCCGCGGCTTGTTGTCCGACAGCTTCCAGCGCTGGTAGCCCTTCTTGCCGAGCTCCAAGTGGCCCTTGTCGGGCCCGCCCGTAGCGATGAAGTCGTCGAACACGCCGCCCTCGGCGAGCAGGCCTTTGCGCGCTCCCTCGTTGATCGCCAGGGTGTAGCGGAAGTGGCGGCGCAGCAGCTTGTAGACGGGGTGCGGATCCGGGAGGTTGCGCATCGTCGCCATGACGAACGGCTCCGCCACGAAGTGGGTCCGCAGCGCGTGCCCCACCATCTGGTGCGTGTTCCCCTCGCTGCAGCGGACGAAGATCTTCGCGGCCAGCCAGTCGTGCTCCGCGTCGTTGGGCGTGAACACCGGGTCCTTCTCCGGATCCCGGCCGAGCTGGATGGCGATGGGCCGGAGCTGGCGGGTGTCATCCAGGTACAGGAGGCACCGGGCCGCCGGCGCCCAGCGCCGCTCCTCGCTCCCGTCCTTGTCCACCTTCCGGAACATGGGGATGCCTTCGAGGATCTCGAAGTCGAGCAGGAAGATCCGCTTCGCCGCGAGTGCCTGCTCCAGCGAGTGGCCCGGCGAGAGCACCCCGCGCAGCTCCCCCTCCGGCAGCCGGAGTCCCTGCGGCAGCGCCGTGATGCTCTGGATGTGGACGGGGCTGATCCCCTGCACGGCCTGGCGAGCGAACTCGTAGTCGTCCTTCCACCGCTGGGACAGCTGCGGCAGCTCAAGGCTCTTGAAGAAGTGGAAGATGTCCACCAGCCCGTTCCAGGCCTTGGTGAGCACAGGCAGGTTCAGCTTGATCGCCGCGAGCGTCTTGGCGATGACGACCTCGTAGCTGCCATCCGTCAGGCCCCGGTAGAGCTCGTCCTTCGGGAGCGGCCGCTCCTGGCTGATGTCGAGCGCTCCAGGCAGGCCGGCGGTCGCCTCGGCCGGGCGCCAGACATACATCCGCTGGCGGTGCATCAGTTGCTCGAGCCGCGCCGACGCTGCCCGCTCGTTGCGCACCTGCTGCGGCAGCCGCGCCGTGCCCTCGAGGACCTCGGCCGAGGCGCCGCTCAGGATCCACCGATGGTAGGGAAAATACCAACTCCGCTCGCCCGCAGTGACGCGCACCAGATCCAGGAGCCAATCGCCCGCGACGCCTCCGGGGTTGGTGAACCGCAGCAGCAGCAGCTCGCCCAGCTCGCGGGTCTTGACCGTGTAGACGTCCTCCGCGCCCGCCTCGAAGTCATTGTGGAACCGCTTGTCCAACGTGTGCTGCTCGCTCTCGCCCTCCGTGCCCACCAAGGCCACGGAGATCGCAGCGTTCGTCCCGGCGCCAAACCGCGAGCCCGTGCGAATCGTGAGCGTGTACTCGACCGTCATGAAGCCCCCTGCATGTTGCGGCGCGTGAGGGTAGGTCGGTGGGAACGTTCACTGCAAGACATGGTAGGGTCCCCCGAGCATGGTGCTTGCCGCATTCCGCCGCCTGCTCGCTTCCTTGGGCCTTGCGGCTCGAGAGGCCGAGCCAGACCTCCTCGATCCCGAAGAGCTGACCCGGTGGTACACGAGCCTGACGCCCGAGGAACGGATGGCCGTCAGCCGCGAGCTGGCGCCACGCGTGCGCCGTCCTCAGGCCGTCCGGGATCCCGCGACCTTGCCTGCCGTCGCCGTGGGCCGCCTCGTCTTCGAGCAGGACGGTCCCCAAGGCCCCCTCCCGCTGCACCACCTCAAGATCGAGCTGTGGGACCGGGACCCGGGCTCTCCCGACGACTACCTGGGCGAGGGCTTCACGGACAGCGAGGGGCGCTTCGAGATCCGCTACGACCCCGCCGATGCAGGGATGGGCGATCTGCCGGATCTCGAGCTCCGCTTCTTCGAGCCCCAGCACACCTTCCGCAAGGATGGGCGGGTGGTGGAGAGCTGGCGGCGCATCGGCTCGGAGCGAGGCCCCGACGACCACGGCGGACTCTTCTACGACTTCGGCACCCTGCGGCTGCCCTACTGGGAATACGACCCAGCGGCGCCGCTGGCCCGGCTGCTCGTCACCGAGGAGGGCACGCCCCCGACGGCGTACGCCCCGGGGCGCTCGATGGCGATGCTCAAGGCCGTGGCGCCCATCGAGCTCGTGAAGCGGCAGCACCTGCTCCGGGTCCGCCTGGGGCACGCGCCCAGCCTGGCGGAGGTGCAGGCCGACTACCCTGAGAGCACCACCATGCGCCTGGAGCGGCAGTCTCCGGGCTCCACGCGCAGTGACGCCTACTTCGGCGAGCGCCTGCTCAACGGCATGTTCTCGACGATCCTGGACCGGGATCCCGAAGTCTCCGGCGATCCACACGCCTTCCGGCTCTACTTCCCCTGGAACGCCTACGAGCAGGACGGCATCCACTGTCTCCCGGACGTGGACGTGCGGCTGCGGCTGGTGGAGGGGCGCTTGATGCCCATGCGCATCATCCTGGGGCTGCGGGAGATGGGAGCCAAGGCTGCCCACTCACCCGTGACGCGCCAGACCTTCACGCCCTCGGATGGCGCCCAGTGGGAGGCCGCCAAGCGGATGGCGCGGGTGAGCGCCACGCTGGACACGGAGCTGGGCAACCACCTGGGGCAGTGCCACCTCAACGTCGAGCAGTACGCCATCGCCGCGCACCGCAACCTGCGGCGGAACCCGCTGCGCTGGCTGCTCATGCCTCACCTGCGTGAAGTGGTGCTGATCAACCACTCCGCGAGCAGCTTCCTGGTCGGACCCCATGGCTACATCACCCGCGCCAGCGCGTTGACGGAGCGGGGCGTGGAGACGCGGCTCCAGCATCTGCTGGGCAGCTATGACTGGCGGGGCTTCGCGCCCGCGGCGCCCGTGTGCGAGGGGCACCGCTACGGCCACGCCGCGCAGCTGTTCTGGCGGCTACTGGGAGAGCACATCGACGCGTTCTTCGCCGAGCACGGCAGCGCGGTGGAGGCCCACTGGCTGGAGGTGCGGCGCCTCTCGGACGAGCTGGTGGCTCACTCGGTGCCCGCCTTCGTGTGCCGCTATCTGCGGGCGCGGATCGCGGGAAAGGATGCCCCGTGGTTCGTGCGCTCCGAGCGCATGAACCTGGACGAGAAGGCAGCCGACCCGGCACCGAAGGCCATCAGCCCGGTGACCCAGACCGATGTTCCCCAGCCCGGCGAGCTGGAGGCGCTCAAGCAGCTGTGCCGCTACGTCATCTACTTCGCCACGTTCCGGCACGCCTGGGCCAACAACCTCCAGTGGGAGGACGCGGGCGAGGTGCTGTACTCCTGCCTGGGTCTCCGCTGGGGCAAGGAAGGCATCCTCGTGGGCGAGGATGATGCCGAGGTGGCTCCCGCCCCGGATCGAGCCACCGAGATGCTGTGGATCTCCTGGATGTTGTCCAAGACCAACTACGGCTTCATCGTGGCCAACGAAGAGAGTGACGTGCACCCAAGGCTCGCGGAGCTGCTGCGCTCCCACGCCGCGAACTTCGCAGCGTGGGGCCTGGACATCGGGACGGTGAGCTCCCGCATCAACATCTGAGCAGCTCTCCGCGGGACGCTACTGGTACTCCACCGTCAGCACGGCGCCCGCGCCCTCGGTGAAGAAGGCGTACTGGGTGGTGCTCGGGTCCACCGAGAAGCGCAGCTTGAGCTGCGTGCGGCCGGTGCTGTTGATCGAGGACAGCCCCGCGGAGCTGAAGTCCGAGGACGTCTTCGAGCCCGTGGAGAACTGCGCGATGCTCGCCACGCCGCTCGCCGTGGGCGCGGCCGTGAAGTCCGTGGTCTCCGTGCCCGCCGCGCCAAAGGTGCCGTTCTTCACGTCCACCAGCAGGGTGTTACCCGCGGGGTTGCTCCAGGGGTCTCCCATGCCCGAGGACCACGTCACCTTCACATAGGCCCGCACCACCACCGCCGTGTCCGGCAGCGAGGAGGTGTCGAAGGACAACAGCGTCCGGTTCTGCTTGCCGTCCGTCCCGCGGCCCACCGCCAAGCTGGTCAAGGTGCCCAGTGCGGGCGAGCTGCCGTCCGCGTTGGCCTTCACGTACCCATCCTCGGCGGAGATGCTGTTGAAGGTCACCGTCGTGGTCGTCGACCCGCCCGTGTTGCTCACCGTCACGGAGGTGTCATTGTCGGTGCCCACGTTGCCTGCGGCGTCATAGGCCTTGGCCATCAGCGCGTGGCTGCCATTGGCCACCGAGGCCGAGTTCCACGCGAAGGAATAGGGCGAAGCCGTGTCGGTGCCCACCAGCGCGCCGTCCACGAAGAACTCCACCCGGCTCACCCCCACGGCATCCGAGGCACTGGCGGTGATCGTCACGGTGCTGCTCACGGTGGCCCCGCTGGCCGGCGCCGTCACGTTGACGGTGGGGGCCGTGGTGTCCCCGCCTCCCCCGCCTCCCGAGGCCAGGCCGAAGAAGCTCGCCGCGTACCACGTGGAGCAGATGTTCACATCCAGGATGTACGAGCCCGCCGTGCCACACCCCACCGCCGAGCCGGGGAAGGAGAACTGCGGATCCACCGCCGTGCCGTGCCCCATGCCCGTCAGTTCGTACGTCTCCACGCGCGCCACGCCCGCGCCGTCCTTGTAGACCTTGTGGGGGAAGCCAGCCACCGTCTCGCTCACGTCCGCCGTCTGGTCGATGCCGTGCACGTTCGTCCACTGCTCCATCTGCTCGGTGGCGTTCATCGTCTTCACGGTGAAGTCCGAGGTGCCGTGCCAGATGGAGATCTTCGGCCAGGGCCCCGCGTAGCCCGAGTAGGCGCCGCGCACCAAATCACCCCACTGGGCGGGCGTCTTGTCCGTGCCCGGGCTCATACAGCTGAAGCCGCCCGTCATCGACGTGGCACACTTATAGGGGATGCCCGCCATGATGGCCGCTCCGGAGAAGACGTCCGGATAGGCGGCCGCCATCACGCCGGTCATCGCCGCGCCCGCGGACAGGCCCGTAATGAACACGCGCGAGCTGTCGATGGAGTGATCCGCCTTCATCTTGTCCACCATCTGCTTGATGGACAGCGCCTCGCCCTGACCGCGGGCAATGTCCCCCACCTCGAACCAGTTGAAGCAGCCGGAGGAGTTGTTGGCGCTCTTCTGCTCCGGGTAGAGCACGTAGAAGCCCTTCAGGTCCGCCAGCTTGTTCCACCCGGCGCCCTCGTAGGCGGTGGCGGTCTGCGAACAGCCGTGCAGCGCCACCACCAGCGGCGCGTTGGCGGGCACCCCAGCCGGCACATACTTGTACATGTTCAGGTTGCCAGGGTTGGTGCCAAAGCTCGTCACCTGCGTCAGCCCCGCGCGCTGGGTGGCCAGCGAAGGCGCCTCCCGCTCCTCCAGGGACTCCTCGGGACCACAGCCCGTCACCACCGCCACTGCCGCCACCAGCCACCGCATCTCTACCGGGACTCTCGATACGCGCATCGTGCACTCCGGAACATGAGGGGTGATTCAGGTCTCTACCCAAGCAGGTTCTTTCGCGCATTCCAAGAGTGTGAGTCTCTGAAACCGATAGTGCAGTGCGGCATAGCGGCAGCGCAGGGCGCGAAGCCCGATGGGATCCGCGGTCAAGATGCCGCGCGCCCGCCGATCTCCGGGAACCGCTCGTAGCCCCGCCTCAGCGCGCCCAAGTGGGCGGGGTTGTCGAGGTCGAGCGGCGTATCCGTGAGCTGCACGATTCACCCGCCCGACGGCTTGCGCCGCGCCCGCGTGAGCAACTCGGCGTCGCAAGCAGGAGTCGGGAACCCGATGGCCTGCGCGGTGGCGGTAGACCAGGAGTTCAGCCACCCCAGGCGATGTGGAATCTCAGGTGAGCGCATGTCAGTGGTGGTCACGTCGCTCGCGAGATCGCGGGCGGGTGCCAATCTGCATTGATCGCCTCCTGCTTCGGCGAGTACAGCCTCAGGGTGAGGTTGAACACGCCCTGCTGTGGTGCCGGCAGCCAGTTCGACCGCCTCGGATCGGCCTCGTCCATGGAGCGCTCGACGTACAACGTCACGTAGCCATCGGACTCGGCCAGGTTGTTTCGCGTGCCCAGCGAGAAGCGGTTGATGGCGTTCGGGACCTGGAATCCCTGCTCGTCGTACAGCGTCACGGACCAGAAGGCGTTCACCGGTGGCAGGCTGTTGGCCTCGAAGCGCAGCGTGTAACGCTCGGCGCTGTCCAGCGCGGTGCTCATGGAATCCACGTAGGCGGTCGGGTAGATTGCGTCCTCCGGGAGATTCGCTCCCAGTCCGATCAGGGCAATGATCGCGCGGCGGAGGTAGCTCGTCCCGTAGGTCCCCATCATCTCGTTCGGGTATACCCAGCCATTCGTCAGCGGCGTGAGGGTGAGTTGCTTCTCCTTCATCCGGGCGAGGGCATCGGGGGCCGCTCTCCTGAAGGCGTCTTGCACCGCCGCAGGGGCTGCGTTCAGGTCGAACGGCTGGCCCGCCACGAAGCCTGCCCGCGCCAGACGCGCGAGGATGGGGTAGTCATTGAAGTGCGCTGGATTCTGGCGCATCAGGTCCGCGCCATAGGCGAAGAACGCCTCGGGCGTCATCTTCTCTACGATCACCAACGGCTCTTCGAGGCTGATGTCATCGGTGTCTGACCCGATGGGCGGCGGCGGCGGCTGCCCGGCCTCGTAGGCGGAGTAAGGGATGATCTGGAGGCCATTCTGGAACTCGTGCACGCTGGCGTAGTCCGATTCACCGTTGCACTGCGTTCGTCCGATGATCCAGACATACGGCGTCGACGCGTCGATCCGTTGCAGGTTCAGGGCCGGGTTGATCGTCCCGCTCCACCCCGGGCCGACGATGACGAACTCCTGGGCTGCGGTCCCCGTCGTGCGGGGGCCGGGGCTGGCGAGGACGTCCGTCCACATGTCGAGCATGGGCAAGAGGTAGTAGCGCCCATCGGACGCAGGGACCTTGATGACCATGGGCTCGCGCACGAGATCGAGCCACGCACTCGAATAGAGCGTGTCGAAGTTGGGTCGCACCACGGTGCGGTCTTCCGGCCCCGGGAAGGTCGGGTTATTCATGAACACGTTGGCCGGGCTTCGCCAGGTGGGGAGGTCGATCTCCTTGACGTTCGTCATCTGCCGGCGCGTCACGTCCATCAACACGATGGGATAGAGATATGTGTATCCCTCGCAGCCGATCTCGTATGCAGTCTCTAAGTCCAAATCAGCGCTTGTCGCCATAGGCTCCTCTTCTTCGAGCGCGGCTCGCTCGAAGTTCCATTTGTCGCGAGCGAGGAACCTAATCAAAGTGTCAGGTCATGGATATTGGACCTAGTGCTTAGGGCTGGTACACGCCTGCTCAAGCCGCTCTCCCATGAGGCCACGCAAAGGAGCCACACTTTGACCTCTCTCTCCTGGCAACTCCTGAAGACAATCGTTGGCGCTGTCGTGCTCTGCGGCATTCCTGGCTTGTCGTGGGCTCAAGGGGCCGCGGCTCCTGAGCCCCAGCGCATCGCCGTGCGCGCCGCGAGGCTCTTCGATGGGAAGAGCGACAAGCTCCTCCCGGATGCGGTCGTGCTCATCGAGGGCTCGACCCTCCAGGCCGTGGGCACCGGCCTCGCCATTCCTGCGGGAACTCGGGTCATCGACCTGGGCAACGTCACCCTGATGCCCGGACTGATCGACGCGCACTCGCACCTGCTGCTGGACCTTCACGAGGAGAGCGGAGACGGAGCGATGATCTCCACCATCGTTCAGCAGAGCACCGCCGATCGCGCGCTGCTGGGCGTGAAGCTGGGCCTCGAGATGCTCGAGGCGGGCGTCACCACCGTGCGGGACGTCGGCAACTCTGGGGTCAATGGCGACGTGGCGCTGCGCAACGCCATCCAGCGTGGCTGGGTGCGGGGCCCGCGCATCTCCGCCTGCACGCGCGCGCTCGCGCCGCACGGCGGGCAGTTCGCCACGCTCCAGCCCGCGGCTCAGGACCTCATCGAGCAGGAGTACGTCACCCTCTCGGGCGTCGAGGAGGCCCGGCGTGCCGTGCGGCAGGCGATCGCCGACGGCGCGGACTGCATCAAGGTCATCGTCGACAACGGCCACAACCTCCTCTCCGTGGAGGAGCTGAAGGTCATCGTGGAGGAGGCCCACCGCAGCAAGCGCCCGGTGGCGGCACACACCACCACCGATGAGAGCGTCCGCAACGCGGTCGAGGCCGGCGTCGACTCCGTCGAGCACGGGTACTCGCTCCCGGATGATGTGCTGGCGCCCATGGCGCGCAAACGCATCTTCCTGGTGCCCACCGAGGGCCCGATCGACCAGTGCGACAGCCTCGGCGCCAAGCTCGGCGACGCGGAGCGCCAGCGCCGCATGCGGGAGCGCTGCAGGAAGCTCATCACGAAGGCGAATGACCGCATCCGGCGCGCGGTGGCCGCGGGCGTCCGGCTGGCGGCGGGCTCGGACATGTACATCGCGATACCCGGGCTGACACGAGGCCAGGCCAGCGTGCAAGGCTTCAGCGCCTACGTCGAGGCGGGCGTCAAGCCCGTGGACGTGCTGCGCGCGGCCACCCTGAACGCGGCGGAGCTGCTCCGCATGCAGGACCGGATCGGCTCCGTCGAGGCGAACAAGCTCGCGGACCTGCTCGCGGTGGAGGGCGACCCATTGAAGGACATCGGGGCGCTGAAGCAGGTCCGCTTCGTCATGAAGGACGGCCAGGTGATCCTGGACGCCCGGAGCCCGGAGGGTGGGAGGGCCGGGCTCCAGTGAGGGAAGGATGCCCGTGCTCCCCTCACGGACGCCAAGCCCCTTAAGCCTGCCTCCACAGCAAGAGCCCAGAATCGCCCCTGCCGCAGCGACCTCACTTCGGCGGGGGCGTGTTGAGGAGCTGCTGCTCCCACACGTAGCTGGTGCCCACCGAGCCCATGTGGTCGATGATCAGCTCGGCCAGGCCTTCCACCGTCGCCGTCCGAGCCCAGTCGCGCTGTAGCTCCGAGGCGAAAACCCCCGTCGTGAGCGGCACCGCCCCCGCCTGCACCATCCGCTGAATCGCCACCTCGTGCGCTTCCACCGACACTCCTCCCGAGGAGTCGGTGACGATGTAGACCTCGTACCCGTCGCCCAGCGCGTGAATCACCGGGAACGCCAGGCAGATCTCCGTCCACAGCGCCGCCATGACGATCTTCTTCTTCCCTGTCTTCTTCACCCACTCCACCACCCGCGCGTCCTCCCACGTGTTGATGAACGTGCGGTTGATGGGCTTCTGCTCAGGAAACACGTCCTGCAACTGCTTGATGATGTAACCGCCGCGCTCCTCCAACACCGTGGTCAGCAGCGTCGGCACCTTGAACAGCTTCGCGGCACGGGCCAGCCCCACCACGTTGTTGATGATGGTCTGTGTGTCGTGACTGCGCAGGCCGGCAAACTGGAACGGCTGGTGGTCGATCAGGATCAACACGCAGTTGTCCGGCGTCAGCAGCGCATCCAGGCCGGTCTTCGGGTTGTGGGGAGGGCTCATGGTGTTCTCCAAGGACAGCAGGAAAGGGCACGGACACCTCGGTCCGCGCCCGTGGGCTGTTGGAGACGATGATGGATGCCCGACGCTCCTCGCAGTAGAGGGCCGTCTCCAGCATCACTTTCAACAGGACGTTTAAAGCATGGAGACCCTCGTCACCCTGGAGTCCTTCGTCCGCAGCGCTCAGTCCTCGAGCTTCTCCGCCGCCGCTCGCAAGCTCGGTTTGACGCCTGCCGCCGTGAGCCAGAACGTCGCGCGGCTCGAGGCCCGGCTGGGCGTGCGTCTGTTCCAGCGCAGCACCCGCGCCCTCACCCTCACCGAGCCCGGCGAGCGATTCCTGCGCGAGGTCAGTGGCAGTCTCGACACCCTCCAAGCCGCCATCGCCAACGCTTCACATGCCGCCGAGAAACCGGCCGGAGTGCTGAAGGTCAGCATGGCGCCCGTCCTCGGGAGCGGCTACCTCCTGCCGCTGCTCCACGACTTCCTCGCCCGCTATCCCGGCATCGTCCCGGACTGGGACTTCAACAACCAGCCGGTGGATCTCATCAAGGGAGGTTTCGACGCCGCGATTGGCGGCGGCTTCGACCTTGCCTCGGGACTCGCCGCGCGCGAGCTCGCCCGGGTGCACATCATTGCCGTGGCCTCGCCCTCCTATCTGGCGCGAATCACTCCACCTCAGGAGCCCGCCGACCTCCAGCGCCTCGAAGGCATCCTGCTGCGCTCTCCGCTGACGGGACGCCTCCATTCCAGGACGCTGCGCAACCGCGCGGGAGAGCAGGTCGCCGTCGAGCTGCAGCCACGCATGATCCTCAATGACCCCGGCTCCCTCTGTCACTGCGCCCTGATGGGCCTGGGCATCACCCTCGTCTCGACGCTCAGTGCGCTGCCCCACCTGCGCGAGGGAACGCTGGTGCGGCTCCTGCCGGACTGGTACGCCGATGCCGGCCCGATCTCGCTCTACTACCCAGGGCACCGGCAGCTCCCCGCGAAGACTCGCGTGTTCGTGGATTACGTCGTGCGCGAGTTCAAACGCCAGGACCTGGCCGGCCTGTTCGACGCAACCCGAGCCGTCAGTGACCGGGGACGCAAGGCCGCCGGATCCAAGCGTTAGCGGTCGGGACGTGGGCAGCCCTCCATGAGGTGCAGTTCGCGCGGGTGCTCGGCCCACGGAGGCGCTGGAGCCTGGGGCGCAAGTGGGCTGCCTCCACGGCCCTGGCCTGGGTGCGCTACATCCGCAGCTGGCAGGAGTTGGTGCGGCGAGGAAGCTGGCCTCGCCCGGAGCCAACCGAACTCCCCGTCAACAGCAGCAAGCGGTTCCTGCTGCTCACGGGTGGCGCGCTGTTGGGCCTGGGGCTCGCCGTAGGGCTGGTACGGCTCATCTAATTCCCTGCGCGGGCCTCTGCCAGGTAGGCGCGGACGGCGGGCTCCGCCGGTGAGGGCTGGGGGGCTCGCGGCGCGTCCAGCTCACCTCTCAGCGTGGTGTAGACCTCGACCGCGGCCGCCAGCGCCTGGAAGCACTCCTGCGCATCATGGCGCGCACAGACTCGCGCGAGCGCCGGGGCATGGCGCGAGGCTTCGAGCCGCCGCACTCCCCGCCAGTCTCCACCGTCCAGGCGCTGTATCAGCGGCGCCAGGGCCTGGGCCCGCAGGAACGCCAGCAGATCCATGCACTCGAACAGCTCCCCTCGCCGCACCTTGTCGATGCCGTAGTGGATCCACACCCAGAAGCGGTCCTCCACCCACTGGGGCGCCGGAGCCTCCAAGGCGCTCGCCCGCGTCGAGCGCAGGCGCTGCGTGACAGCGTCCCCCCGCTCGAAGAGCACCTCCGGGTCTTCGATGCGCACGTCAAGCTCGGCGACGGAGAGGAACTTCAGGTCGACATGCAACAGCGGCGGGCCATAGAGGCAGATGAGCAGCCGGGGCTCGCCGACGTGCTCCCCCGTGAAGCCCTGCAGCAGGGGCCCCGCCGCCCGCGCGAGCCCGAGGCGCTCCTGGGCGATGGTGGCCCGCAGCGCCTCCGAGACCACCAGCACGAGGTCCAGGTCGGAGAACGCGTCCATGCTCCGGCGCAAATACGAGCCCCCCGCCAGGACGCCCAGGATGCCAGAGTGCGCCCTCCACGCGTCGAGCGCGGTGGCGAGGAACTCACGGTGCCGGTCAGGGAGGTGTCTCATACCGCCCTGATAGCATTCCAGCTGGCCCCATCCATAGGGCCAGAACAAGCGCCGGAACCAGACGTAGGGCTCCCGTGCCTCAGGGGTGCAGCTTCTCGTGCCGGGCGAGCATCTCGACGAAGGTCGCGATGCGCCGGGCGCGAGTCTCCGCCTTCTTCGCGTGGTGGGTCCGGAAGAGCACGGCGTAGCGGTTCCTCGCGTCCAGCGTGGCGAAGAACTCGGCGGCGCGCGGGTTGGCGGCGAGGGCCGCGGCCAGATCGTCGGGCACGGTCGCGCTCCTCGGAGAGTCGTAGGCTGCCTCCCAGCGTCCGTCCTTCTTCGCGCGCTCGACCTGCTCGAGCCCGGCCGGCTTCATCTTCCCCGACGCGATGAGCGCCAGCGCCCGCTCGCGATTGATCTTGGACCAGATGCTCCGGGGCCCGCGCGGGGTGTACCTCTGGAGCCAGAAGGTATCGTTGAACCTCTGCCCCTGGCCATCGATCCATCCCCACATGAGCGCCACCTCGAGCGCTTCCTGATAGGTGATGGAAGGGATGCCGGATGCCTTCCTGGCGAACTTCAGCCGCACCCCACGCGATGATGCATGGTGCTTGGCGAGCCATTCCGACCACGCATCCTGCTTCGCGAAGGACAGGACCGGCAGCTCATCCTTCGCGGCGGCCTTCTTGGCGGTCGTCTTCTTCGCGGCGGCCTTCTTGGCAATGGCCTTCTTCGCCGTGGTCTTCTTCGCCGTGGTCTTCTTCGCTGTCGCTGCTTTCTTCGTCTTCCCGCCCTGCCGCGTCGGACGCATCCAGCCCCCCGCTCATTGATTGGCTGGGCCGTTCTACCCTAACCGGTATCACGGGCGCGCAGGTACTCATCCGGGGGCGCTCATGGCGGTCGAGAATGACGGGCCCGAGACGGATCGGCTCATGGAGGGAGCCTCGGCCTACCGTGCGGGGGGACAGGGCCACGGCGAGAGCGGACATCACCTCGGCGTTGGACCTGCAGCTGGCGCCCGGGATTCGCGTGGGGTGCCATCGTGAGCCAGGGTACGGCAGGTTCAGCGCTCCGGTGCTCCCACGTCTCAGACGCAAAACGGCCCGCCATCCGTGAGGAGAGCGGGCCGCGTCACTTCAGCGCCGTGCGTGTCTACAGAGCGAAGGTGCGCTCAGGGCGTGTAGATCATCGCGGCGGGGACGTAGCTGGGATTGACGCCCCCCGCGATGAGGACCCTGCCCGACAGGAGCAGGACGGCGGTGTGGTTGTAGCGAGCCGTGGGCATGTCGCCGACGGAGGACCAGACATTGGTGGCCGGGTCGTACACCACTGCGGAGGAGAGATAGTTGATGCTGTCGTGGCCCCCTGCGACGAGCACCTTGCCGGAGGAGAGCTGGATGGCGGTGTGAGACTCGCGGTAGATGGGCATGCTCGCGGCGGAGGACCAGGAGTTGGTGGCTGGGTCGTACACCTCCGCGGAGGTGAGATGGGCGCCACCGATCCCCCCCGTGACGAGCACCTTGCCGGAGTGAAGCAGGGTGGCGGCGTGGAGCCGGCGGGCCAAGGCCATGGTGCCTGCGGAGGACCAGGAGTTGGTGGCCGGGTCGTACACCTCCGGGGAGGCGATGGTGCCGCTGCTATTGAGGCCCCCCGTGACGAGGACCTTGCCGGAGGAGAGCAGGGCCGTGGCAGTGTGTAGGTAGCGGGCCGTGGTCATGGAGCTGGCGGAGGACCAGGAGTTGGTAGCCGGGTCGTACACCTCCGCGGAGGCGAGGTAGCCGTTGCTGCCGCTGCCCCCCAAGATGAGCACCTTGCCGGAGGGCAGCAGGGCCGTGGCGGTGTGGTACTGGCGGGCCGTGGCCATGGTGCCTGCGGAGGACCAGGAGTGGGTGGCCGGGTCGTACACCTCCGCGGAGAGGAGGAGGCCGCTGTTACCGGAGCCCCCCGTGACGAGCACTCTCCCGGAGGAGAGCAGGGTGGCGGTGTGGCTCCGGCGGGCCGTGGCCATGGTGCCTGCGGAGGACCAGGAGTGGGTGGCTGGATCATACACCTCTGCGGAAGCGAGGTAGCTATTGAGGTTGTCGGAGCCCCCCGTGACGAGCACCTTGCCGGAGGAGAGCAAGGTGGCGGTGTGGTACTGGCGGGCCGCGGTCAGAGTGCCTGCGCCCGCCCAGCCAGTTGCGCACGCTGGCAGGCCGGAGGCGGAGAAGGACTTCGAGGCCGTCAGGCCGTAGGTATTGGTGGCGCCAGCCGTGACGGAGGGGGGAGCTCCCGTCACCGCGCAGGAAGGCGCCGTCCACACGATCTGGCTGGTGCTGGCGGTGTTCTGCGCCGTGGCCAGCGAGCCGATACTGGCACTCCAACCGAACGTCAGGGCGCTGGACTGAGGGTCCAGGGCGGTGACGCTAAAGGTTACGGTCTGTCCCGGGGAGGTGGTGTTGGCGGTCTGGTAGAAGTTGGTGATGGTGGGGACGAAGCGCTCGGTGGACGCGGCGGCAATGCAGAGGTTGATCGAGCCCGTGGTCTGCCCCCCGCGGCCATCTTGAACAGTGACGGTGAGCTGGCAGTTGTTACACGCGGCGGACGGAACGGAGGACGGGACGAAGGAGGCGGCGCTGGAAGTCGCATTCGTCCAGGTGCCGGGGCACGTCGCGTTCGTGGCCCACTGGTAGGAGAGGGTATCTCCATTCGCATCCGAGGCGTTGGCGGACACAGAGACAGACTGTCCCGCGTCGAGGCGGGTGCGGGAGGGGGAGACCTTGGAGACCACCGGCCAGAGGTTGAAGGAGATGTTGACGGCCCCGCTACCGGTGGCGGCACCAGAGACGACGTTGACAGACAGGGAGAAGGAGGAGGCAGCCCCCTGGGAGTCCGTCACGGTCAGGGTGAGGGTCTGAATTCCAGTGGAGGAAGGCGCCGTCCACGAGGTGGACGTGGCCGTGGGGGTGGAGAAGGAGCCGCTGGAGGCCGTCCATGCCTGGGTGAGGGTGTCCCCCGTGTTGGGATCACGCACCGTCGAGCTCAGGGTGATGGAGGCGCCTGTCTGGACAGTGGTGGCGGAAGCCACGACGGACTCAACGAGGGGTGCCTCGTTGCCATAGGCAGGAGGGGGAACAATCTCCTGGAGGGTGATGGCCACGGCGGTGGTCTGGTTGGCGGTGATGGTCACGCCCGACGTCTGGCCCTGGAAGATCTTGGTGCCGGCCGAGTCGAAGGCCTCGGCGAGGAAGGTGCGGTTGGAGCCCACGGGGATGTTGCCGATAATGCCGCCCCAGGCGCCGCTGACCTTGGCCAGCTCGACGACGAGGGAGCTCATATCCGTGGCGGAGACGGTTACCTTGACGCGGGTGGCATCATTGGCGGAGAGCGCCTGCTGGGCGGTGGCGGCGAATTGGACAGAGCCGGTAGGCTCACCGGTGGGCTCGGAAGTGCAGGCTGCGAGGGAGAGCAGCAGGGCTGCGGCGAGAGAGGGGAGACTTCGAAGGCTCGGCATGTTTTCGCTTTCGCAGAGGTCCAGGTAGGTCCAGCGAAGTGAATGAGCCGGCAGGTAAGTCAATGATGCATAAAAAGTCGCCAGGCTGTTCCGCGCAGCCGCTTCGGTAACCCTGACGCAAAACGGCACCGCGGTCCGTGTTCCACCGTGACGCGTTCAGCACGTCCATCGCTGCGCCGGTTCGGGCGGCAAGCCAAAAGCGAGGTCGCGTCGCCGATGAAGTTCGCGTAGCGACGCGGCGAACGTCTTCACCCGCCGCGATATCATCGATCGATGATCATCTGGTGGTAAGTCCGGGCTATGGACTTTCAATTTTTTCCTTGGTCATGGGAGGGCTTTTGAATTCCTGTACTGTCTACGAGCCGACAGAGTCCTGGATTCCTGACTGGCTAGAAACCTGAAACGGCAATTCAATTTCAAGATAACAAGAGCTGGGACGATGATGTTTTCTTGAGGGCTTCCATTGAGCTGATAAAGGCAGGCACCGTGGCGTTGCCGTCAGGAATGGCGGCCGCCTGGATTCCCTACAAGGAACAAGTCTGGGAGCGGCGTTTCTCCGTTCTCTCAGGGGGCCTGCATGGAACTTCGACTCTTTGATACGCGTGAGAACCCTGAGCAGGCTGGGTGTTACCTGGCAGGCCAGCGCAGGGCCTACGCTGCCTATGGTGTGGAGTCCGTGGCGGAGCCGTCGTGGATGGTGGTGCCTCGTGGAGCTGTTTTTGCGGTTGGCGCCTACCGGGAGGATGGCGTGATGGTGGGCGGCACCCGCGTGCACCTGCGCACTGCGCTCACGCCTTTGCCCATCGAGCGATGCGTGCAGGAACCTCTGCTGGCTGCGCTCATCCTCAGCCAACTGGCGGATGTCCCAGCAGAGTTTTGTGGCGTCTGGGTGGATCGGGAGGTCGCTCACAGCGGGGCTGCTGACTTCGTCTTCCTGGGAGCTGCGGTGGCTTGCCGTGTCCTCGGCTCCAAGCAGGCCTATGGCTTCGCACACAAGAAAGTTCTTCCCTTCTACCAGAAATACGGCTTGCACTTCGACACAACGCGTTCATACACATACCCAGATGAACGCTACGTCTCGTACGCCGCACAGGTGGACCTCGGCTGGTCAGCCCGCGCGGACCATCCAGCGTGTGGCACCTACCGCGCCATCCAACGGGCCTTCACTGCAGGGCAAGCGTTTGAATTCAAACCAGAGAGCGCCTTGACCTGGGAGCCTCCACTCGCGGAGGTGACTCCGTGGCTCTCAGCGCTCCCATGGAGGGGAGCGCCGCTGCCGGAAACCTACTCCGTGCAGAACCCTGTCAACCTCCGTGGACGCTAACAATCTGTAAGCCGAGCGAGGCCCCAGGCAACACGGACGACAGGGGAGTCCCAACCGGTAGGGCTGTCCGCCAGGTTCTCCTCCCCTTCGGACTCACCCGGCAACGCGGCTTCGCCTCCTCCACGCGAACGCCAGCAGCAGCCCCGCGTAGAAGAGGCTCGACGAGGGGCCTCCTCCCGTGCAGCCGCAACTTCCGGGTGCCTCGACCTCCGGGTCCATTCCGCCGGCATCCGGGATTCCCGCATCCGTTCTACCTCCATCGGTCGGGTCCGGAACGCTCGCATCGAGTGAGCCCGCGTCCGGAAGCTCCTGATCGGGATCTCCACCGTCCTGCCTGCCGGCATCCACGCCTCCTGCATCCAGCCTTCCCGCGTCCGACCCTTCTTCTCCAGGCCCACCTGCATCCGTACCTCCCGCGTCCGGCGTGCCTGGATCGGAGCCGCCCCCGTCTGGCGTGCCTGAATCGGAGCCACCCCCGTCTGGCGTGCCTGGATCGGAGCCCCCCCCGTCCGGAGTGCCCGGATCGGAGCCGCCCCCGTCTGGAGTGCCCGGATCGGAGCCGCCCCCGTCTGGAGTGCCCGGATCGGAGCCGCCCCCGTCTGGATTGCCCGGATCGGACCCACCCCCGTCCGGCGTGCCACCATCCACCACACCCGCATTCCGCTGTCCGGAGCGCCCGCATCCTGAGCACCCGCATCGAGCGGGCCTGCATCAGCCCCACCCGAGGATCCTCCATTCGGAATCCCCGCATCGGGCGCACCTGCATCCGGAACTCCTGCATCGGGAGGCTCGCCAGAGGTCGTCAGGAGCCGAGCGCGAACACGTTGGGTCCCATACGGAGCCTGGAGTTCCATGCGCTGGTATACGAGCAGCAGACGGCCCGCGCCTCCAGCGCTCAGCCTTGGCGCAAGCTCGTCGCTGGCGTCCTGCGCGATGGCAAAGCCCGGATTATCGAGCACAGCCGCCCCCAGCGTGACCCGCGCGCCGTAGAGATCATTCGGTCCCGACCCTTGCGCGTTTTGCCACACCACCACGAAGTCCTCGCCGTCGTAGGCCACCGTGGGGAGGAGCTGCTCACCGGGCGCGCTGGAGACGGAGAATCCCCCTGGATCGAGCACCGTGCCATCCGGCAGCACCCGTGCCCCGTAGATGTCCGAGTGCGAGGAGGCCCGCCAGTCCTGCCACGCCACCAGATAGTTCTGCCCATCGAAGGCGAGCGTGGGCCCGGTCTGCGAGTCCTCCCCCCCCATTGAGCCGGATGCCCTCCGGCTCCAGCACCACGCCCGTCGTCGTCACGCGCGCCCCATAGATGCGGTTTCCATTTCCCCGGCCGTCCTGCCACACCACCAGGTAGTTCTGGCCGTCGAAGGCCACCGCTGGCGACATCCGGATACGCCGCGGCCTCCACCACCTCCGCGGGCACCTCCATCAGCACCTGGCCTGCCTCGTACCGCACCCTCACGGGTGTGCTCGAGCCCCTCGCATCGGTCCACGTCGCCGCGCCGTAGCGGACGCCCAGGCCGCTCGCATCCGCGAAGTGCAGACCCAAGGCCGTCTCGCCGACGAAGGGCAGCCCCTCCACCCTCAGCCGCACGGTCAGCGGCCCAGCCCCACCGGGACGCCGCGCGAACGTCCAGCTCTGCCGCACTCCCTCCTCACCATTGCGCAGCCGCTCCACCACAGCCCCACGGGCGATGGACAGGCTGCCATCCTCGGAGACTCCGGCGTTCCCGGGGGGCGTCAGCAGGCGGCCACCTCGCTCGAGGGAGCCCGTCTCGATGCGCAGGGGAGCGCTCTGCAGTTGCCCCAGCTCCGCCGACTGATGGAAACCGGTGAAGGTCCACGCGCCACTGCCGCTGGCACGCGCCGCGTAGGTGGAGTGGCCGGCGGAGAAGCCCCCCTCCTCCGGGCGCCAGGCAAAGTGAACCCGTCGCATCACCTCGCTGACGTCGAAGGGGGCAGACACGCCTGGAGGATGCTGCCTCTCCGATGCTGACGCCCCGCCCTTCTCTGGCCGCTCGCAGCTCGACAGCACAGTGCCCAGCCCGAGCACACACGCCAGGCCCACGAGCGCAGCGGAGCGCAGGCGGCCATGCCGTGCCCATTCGTGGGAGTGCTCCCCTCCAGCCCCAGCCTCCTCTGGAGAATCCGCGCGGGCACCTCTCCGCACGCCGTGCTCCTGCCGGGTCTGCCGCATCCGCTCTGGCCGCTGCCGCATCATATCTCAGGCTCCTGGGGAGCCCGCTGCTATCCCGACTCGGCGAATTTGCTGCAGACAAAGCCTGCGAACGATAACGGCCACCTGGCAGTTGTCCGTTCTGCCGCCAGCCGTCTCCCTCACGAACCTCCCGCGCCCGCGAGAGGCGGCTGCGCGCGCGGCGGCACTCTCTCCGCCAACGCGTTGGCACGATGCCAACAGATTGGCCCATCGGCTGACAGTTGCGCGGTGCTCCCTTAAGCAGGGCCTCTCACCTCGAAAGGACGCACCCCATGCCGTTCACCCTGCCCGACCTGCCGTACGCGAAGGATGCCCTGGCCCCGCACATCAGCGCGGAGACGCTCGAGTTCCACCACGGCAAGCACCACGCCGCATACGTGACGAACCTGAACAAGCTGCTGGAGGGCAAGCCGGAGGCGCACCAGACGCTCGAGCAGGTCATCCTCGGCAGCGAGGGGGCCGTCTTCAACAACGCCGCCCAGGTGTGGAACCACACGTTCTACTGGCACTGCATGAAGCCGAACGGGGGCGGGCGCCCCACAGGAGAGCTGGCGGAGGCCATCGTCCGGGACTTCGGCTCGTTCGAGCGCTTCCGCGAGCAGTTCGCCAACGCCGCCGCGACGCAGTTCGGCTCCGGCTGGGCCTGGCTGGTGCTGGAGAAGGACAAGCTCGCCGTGACGAAGACGGGCAACGCGGACCTGCCGATGAAGCACGGACAGAAGGCCCTGTTGACCCTCGATGTGTGGGAGCACGCGTATTACGTGGACTTCCGCAACGCCCGGCCCAAGTACATCGAGACGTTCCTGGAGAAGCTGGTGAACTGGGACTTCGTCGCCCAGAACTTCAAGGGCCGCTGAGCCGCGCGTCCCAGAGCTCTGTGTACGGCTGGGGAATCGACGTTCCCCAGCCTGTGGACCTGGGCTTCACGACGGTACGGCGTCAGTCGTAGTCGTTCGTCAGGAGACCGACGTTCGAGGTCGGCAGCGTGTAGCCGTAGCTGTAGAGGGTCTGGTTGTAGGTGCTCCAGGTCGACCAGTTCGTGCACGTGAGGCCCATGTCCGTATACCCCGGCCTGCACTGGACATGGCAGCTGCTGCCATCATCGCGGTCGCCGGTTTTGCACTGGCTGTGCCACCAGGTGGGGACGTCGTTCGACCACTCGGCCGCCTTCATCGAGCAGTTCGGCCCGCTCTGCGTCGGATGGGTGCTGACGCCGTCGCGTCCCCACGCGAAGCCGCCCTGTCGATCGGCGGCGATCCAGTCCGACGGGTCCACCTCGGTATCGAGGCTCACCAGGTTGGACCAGCTGTTCAGGTGCAGTCCCGTGGAGTTGTTGCGGTACTCCTCCCAGACCAGGCAGGAGGTGCTGCTGCCGCCCTGCTCGAAGAACGCAGCGTGGGAGTTCTTCCCCACGTACACCACGGGGTGCGTGCCCTCCTCCAGCGAGAAGCCGTTCCGGTTCGCCAGCCGCGTGTACGACTTGCCGTGCATCGCGAAGGTGACGGCCGCGATCCTGGACTGGTCCTCGCTCAACGTCACCACGACGTTCTCCCAGTCACCGTTGTGCGAGCCACTGGTCCCGTCGCAAGGCGCCTGGTAGCCGTAGAACCACCAGTACTTGATCCGCACCTGCGCTCCGCACGAGATCACCTGGTAGTACGTGGGGATCTGTCCCGTGCCCAGCGTCGACGCGTCGGTGTTCTCGAGGCGGGAGGACGACCCGGTCTTGACGATGGTGTCGTAGAACGTCTGCGCCGCCATGGGGTAGCCGTGGCCGGAGCCGTCGAACCGCAGCCGCGGCGCGAAGCGCTGCGCCAGTGCATAGGAAGACCCGATCTGCTCCACCCGGACGCCGGACGTCAGGTCGTTGAAGTCCAACCCCACCCAGCCCGTGTCCTGGGTGTAGACCCGCTGCTCGCCAGCGAAGTATGCGTCCGAGTACAGCGTGACCTTGTAACCGGCGGGGACCCGGAGCGAGCTGAGGGTGTCGTTCCCAATGGTCAGATCCCAGATGTCGTACCAGCCGACCTGCAGCGTCTGGGACAGGCCCTGGTAGTAGCTATCCGAGTGGATGGTCACGGGGGCCGCGAGCCGAAGCTCCTCTTGCGCCTGGGAAGGGCTCTCCGGCGGCATGGACGTCTCGGGAAGGGGGCCGCACCCGCTGGCCAGCGCGGAGAGGCTCAACATAAGCCCACCCAGCTTCGAGGCAGAGGTGGGGGATGGCCGGACGAAAGAGCGAGAAGGAGACTTCAGGGGTTTCATGGGACACACCTTTCCAGGCAACCTGCGAGGTAGGAGGGACAGACAGAGCCAGGGGGATGGAGACCCCGGGCCTCGGGGTCTCCGGACTGCGACTTCCGGATTTTGTGGGGTTCAACCGTTTTCCGCGTGCTTCAGGGATAGAGAGAAAATGAGCGAAATAATCGGGTCAACGACACGACGAGTTCTTCCGCTGGCCATGTGGCTCTGGGGATGTGGCGGAGGTTCCTCGCAGGGCCCGGATGCCGGTGAGCAGCCCCATCCACCTCCTTCGATCATCGTTGGGGTGGACGTGACCACCGACGAGGGTCCCGTCCACGGAAGCCTCGCGTCCGAGCTGGTCGTGTTCAAGGGCATCCCTTACGCCGCTCCGCCCACGGGCGCCCTGCGCTGGGCTCCGCCCGTGCGCCCCCAGCCCTGGACCACCCCGAGACAGGCCACCGAGTTCGGCCCCGCGTGTCCCCAGAACCGGAACCTGACACCCCAGGACGAGGACTGCCTCTCCCTCAATGTCTGGGCACATCCCCAGGGCCCGGCGCGTGCCGTCCTGGTGTGGATCCACGGGGGCGGCTACGTCGAGGGAGCCTCGAGAGAGGGCTGGTACGACGGTGCGGAGCTCGCCCTCCGCGAGGACCTGGTCGTGGTGTCGGTGAACTACCGGCTGGGCGCGCTCGGCTTCCTCGCGCTCCCCCAGCTCACCGCGCCGGACACGGGCACGGGCAACTGGGGACTGAGGGATCAAATCGCCGCGTTGCAGTGGGTGCGCCGCAACATCGCCGCGTTCGGAGGAGACCCCGCCCGGGTGATGATCGCCGGAGAGTCCGCGGGCGGCGCCTCAATGGCCGCCCTGCTGGCCTCACCCCTGGCGCAGGGCTTGTTTCAGCGGGCCGCGGTGCAGTCAGGGACCTATCGGCCGGTGCTGGCCCGGGAAGAGGCCGTGGGCGCTTTCCCGTCCGCCTATTCCGTGGGGCTCGTGACGGCGGTGGGGCTGGGGTGTACCCGTGGGGACATCGCAGCGTGTCTGCGCGGCAAGACGACCGCCCAAGTGCTGGAGGTCCAGTCCCATTACACCCCGGTGTCCGAGATGGGCTTTCCCCTGCTTCCCATCCTGCCTGTGGTCGACGGCGTCGTGCTGACGGGACGGCCGCTCGCTCAGGTGCGCTCGGGCGCGGGTGACGTGCCGATGGTGGTGGGCGCCAATGACGCCGAGCTGAGCTTCGTGATGGCGGCCCTGGGTGTGGTGGGCAACGCGGGCGACTTCGGCCGCTACGTCGACTACATAGGGGCCTCGGCGCGGAAGGAGCCGCTCACCGCGCTCTACCAGCCGTCCGTCGTGGGCGAGGTGGCGGCCGCGACGGCGCTGGGGACGGATGTCTCGTTCACTTGTCCCGCGCTCAAGTTGGCCACGGCGAGTGCCACCGCGGGCTCCGCTCCCGCGTACCTCTACCGCTTCGCCCACGCCCTCCCCAATGGAGTCCTGGCCCCCCTGGGCGCCGTCCATGGCACCGATATCCTCTACCTGTTCGGGCGGTTCGAGCAGGTAGGAACCACGCCGACCCAGGTGGATCTGGAACTGTCCGCGCGGGTGCAGGGCGCTTGGGGCTCGCTGGCGCGCACAGGAGTGCCGACGACCCAGCCAGCGTGGCCCGCCTTCACTCCGGACGGTTCGTTCCTCACCTGGGAGTCACCGGGCTCCACGGAGACGACGTGGCGCTCTGGGCGCTGCGCCCAATTGGATGCCCTGGGCCTGCTGCCCGAGTAGCGAGAACCCTTGCGCGGGCCGATGGAAGCCAGGCCCGCTGAGCGCCGTGCTGGGAAGTCTTAACGGAAACCGCGTTCGACCGATGGATCGCTTTCGCCAGAAGCTCGGAGCGGCGGGTTCGAATGCCGCCGCTTCCAAGCCGAGCAACCCGCCGCTTTCAAGGCGCCGCCCTCTGAGAACGGGGGCTGCGCTTGCATTCTCGGGACCAAATCCGGTTTTTGGGACCAAAAAAAGACCAAACCGGAGCGTATAGGCCGCGTATAGGCAGGATAGAGGCCATGCAGGGCCGGAGCCACAAGAAGCGAGCCCACCGCCTGAGGCAGCGGAGAATGGGGAAGCGAAGAAGGAGCGGACGCCGCGACTTACGCTCTTGTTCGGTGCTTCTCTCGAAGAGGGTTAGCGCTTCTCGCTATCGAGCGCGGCCATGTGCGCGGCTGGGTAGCGGGTGCCCGCGATCGCACCGCGCGGCGCGATCGCCTCGACCTCGGCGAGGTGCTCCGCGGTCAACGGCTTCGCAGCGAGCGCTTCGTCCAGTTGCTGGAGCGTGCGCATGCCCAGCGTCGGCACGAACCGCGGCTGCTTGCCGAGCACCCACCCGATCGCAAGCTGACCCGCCGTGATGCCCCAACGCTTCGCGAGGCCCTGGAGACCGGCGACGATCTGAGCGTTCGCCTCACGATTCGCACCGGCGAACCGCGGCATGTGGGCGCGCGAGTCGTCGGCGCCAATCGGGTTGGCCGCGAGCAGTCCGCGCGACAACACGCCGTACAGCGACGGAGCGTGTGGGTGCTTTCAAACGACATACCCGAGGGGTGCGCCGGGTGACCTGGCGCTCCGGACCTGCCAGAGCGGTAAGCGCCTCCAGCAGGACTGAAGCTCTGTTGAGAGGTGACGGACGGGAGCGGAGGGGCCGGCGCCTTGTCGATGAGGCTGGTGCTGTGCTCAGCAACTCGATTGCACGCACTGTCCACTGCAACTGTAGACACAGTCGACGAGCGACTGACAGGACACCCACCACCAAGCATCGTTGTCATAGCACGAGCCGCCGCTTCCGCCGCTCGCGCAGGAGGAACTCAGTAGATATTGATAATGGAAATAAGTGCCCTCCCAACACATGGGCGGTAACTGGGTTCCAACGCTGCACCAACCGCCATGATAGACGTATTGGCCATAACCGCCACCCGTGATCCACATCTGCCCCTGAGTCCCGGCTCGCGGATCGCACGTAATCGTCAAGCGCGAGGTCGCGGATGCGGTCCAGCCTGCTGCGTCACGGCACACGACGTTCCAACTATAGCTGCCGGGCTCCAGGCCTGTGACGGTGCCCCAGTCGTGCGAAGGGTTGAAGTTCGGAATGGAGTACCAGACGGAGCCGTTCCGGTATGCCGTCAGGTCGCATGACACAGCGTTGGTAGAGGTATACCTGAGTGTGAATGGCGTGTTTGCAGTCAGTATGAGGCTCCCGTTGACCTGGCCGTTGATGTGAAACGTGGCAGAGGGCGGCACCGTCCACGTCCAGGCCGAGACCGTTGGCATGCTGCTCTCGAGGTGCGATTTCATGTCGCGCTCATTGGCGACCCCCAGCGGATGGCCCAGGTACGTATGGGTGGGGTCGGGATTCGACCAGCGAATCAGCCGCACGCACGTGGCCGAACGACCCGTGAACGGGCACTGGACGTACCCGCCCATCACCGTCATCCACGTGCCATCGGCTGCGACGACGGGTCGCGCGCTGCCCGCGGTGTCCTCGTGGTCGCCGCCGAATACGTGACCGATCTCGTGGAGGGCGGTCAAGTCGCCCAACGAGTAGTCATCCGTGGAGAGCGCGAAAGGGTTGTCCCGTTCGAATTTGCGGGCCACGCCACCCACCCGTCCGAAGTCACCGTCGCCCGATGCGGTCGGATCCTCCTGCACCAGCAAGAAGGCGATGTTCGCGTTGGTGTTGGCCATGGCGGCATTGATGTCCGTGAACGGGGCGGCTCGACTTCTCATCGCATCGAGGATCATCGTCTTGCTTTGCCCGTTGAAGTTGGCCGCGACCTCCTGGACACCCGCGATCGTGAGATAATTGTTGCCCGCGACCCCGCTGAGGCTCAGCGAGTAGTTGAAGGCCGTGACGATGTTTGCGGCCTGGGCGCTCGCGTTCGTGACGTTGTTCGCGTGCAGGAACAGCACGCGCACGTTGCCCGTGCCCGTGGACAATGACGTGCGCAAGGGCTGATCCATGCTCCTCGGCGCCTCCGAGAGCTGCCGCGGCTGCCCCAAGGCCGGCTCATCCTTGGGCAGCAGGGTCCGATCGATCGTCCGGATCAAGTGCTGGTCCGAGCGGGTGTGCGGCTCCACGAGCCAGGCGTGCTTCCCTTGCCGGATCGAGCCCACCAGCTTGCCGGCTTCGATAGAGAGCGTGAAGTCGGAGGTCTCGTCGTCCGCGAGGTGCCCCGAGAGGGTCGTGACGCCGGGCAACAGCTCTCGCACGCTCTGAATCACGAGCACGGCCTGACCCGCGCCGGGTAGCGCGAGCTGCACCTTGCGCCCAGCCGAGAGCCCAGCGGTCATTCCACCCACGTCGATGGTCTCCAGGTGCGCGCTCCTCACGGCATCCTTGAGCCCGTGTCGAGCGGCATCGCGGTCGCTCTCCGTGAGCTCCCGACCCGGCGCCTGCGCCTCGAGTTCGGAATCGAGGCATCCCATCAGGCACATACTCACCAGCAACGAAGACACATAGACGATTCTCATTGTTTCCAACCCCCTCGACTCGTTGATGACCAGGCACCGGTCGCGGACCTTAGGCCGCGTATAGGCAGGATAGAGGCCATGCAGGGCCGGAGCCACAAGAAGCGAGCCCACCGCCTGAGGCAGCGGAGAATGGGGAAGCGAAGAAGGAGCGGACGCCGCGACTTACGCTCTTGTTCGGTGCTTCTCTCGAAGAGGGTTAGCGCTTCTCGCTATCGAGCGCGGCCATGTGCGCGGCTGGGTAGCGGGTGCCCGCGATCGCACCGCGCGGCGCGATCGCCTCGACCTCGGCGAGGTGCTCCGCGGTCAACGGCTTCGCAGCGAGCGCTTCGTCCAGTTGCTGGAGCGTGCGCATGCCCAGCGTCGGCACGAACCGCGGCTGCTTGCCGAGCACCCACCCGATCGCAAGCTGACCCGCCGTGATGCCCCAACGCTTCGCGAGGCCCTGGAGACCGGCGACGATCTGAGCGTTCGCCTCACGATTCGCACCGGCGAACCGCGCGAAGTGGCCGGCGTCCAGCCTGCCTGGATGCTCACCACGAGGCGCGCGCCGACGTTGGCCCGCGTCTGGCGCGCCTGGACGCGCCAGGAGGCCCGGAGCGCGCACCACGAGGCGCGCGTCGACGTGGCCCGTCTGGCCCGCCTGGACGCGCCAGGAGGCCCGTAACGCTCACTGCGAGGCCCGCGTCGACGCGACCAGCGGTGGGGCCAGCGGTGGGCCAGCGGTGGCCCCGGTGAAAGTCCCGGGAAGCACCGGGCTCAGCGCCGGTAAAACGTATCTGTTCGCCGTGCCCCGTCGTGACGAGGTGCTCCCCGGTGTGACACCTCATGGGCTCCAGACGAGGAGGAGTCCATGGAGAAGGAGTTGGAGCAGTTCCGGCAAGAGGTGGAGCGACTGAGGGCCGGGAGGCAGAAAGGCTCGTTGCCCTACCCCGAGGTGCTGAGAGCGTTCGCGGTGCGGTACGTGGCGCATGTGCTGGAGACAGGCGGGACGTTTGAGGCAGCGGCCACGGCGCTTGGAGTCTCGAAGCCGACGCTGCAAGCCTGGAGGAAGGGCAAGCCAGCGGCGCATCGGAGAGCCAAGGCGGGTGCGGAGCCGCAGGGATTGGTACCCGTGGTGGTGTCCGAGCCGAAGAAGCCGGGACGGCCGGCGGTGGCGCAGGCCGCCGTGGCGCAGGCCGGGCCGTTGGCGGTGGTGGCACCCGGGGGCTTTCGGGTGGAGGGGTTGAGCCTGGAGGCCGCAGCACAGTTGCTGCGGAAACTGGGGTGCTGACGCTCACCCGAGCGGTGCGGGTGTTCGCGTGTGCAGCACCGGTGGACATGCGCAAGGGGTTTGACGGGCTCAGCGCGCTGGTGGAGCAGCAGTTGGGAGGGCAGGTGCTTAAGGGGGACGTGTTCCTGTTCGTGGGCAGAAGCCGTCGCCGGGCCAAGGTGCTCTACTTCGATGGGACGGGGCTGGTGCTGCTGACCAAGCGGCTGTTCCAGGGGAGGTTTGCCCGGCCCTGGCCGGACAAAGGAGCCGCCTCGGTGGAGCTGACGGTGGCCGAGTTGTCGCTGTTTTTGGAGGGCTGCGAGCTGGCGGGGCGCTGGAAGCTGTCGCCTCCCGCGTTCGACGAAAAAACCCTGGCGGTGGGCAGCCCTCCGTAGCACCTGTAGAGTAGGATGGTGCCGATAGACGAATTAGCAGACTTGGACACGGCCAAGCAGGTCGCCCGGCTGCTGCAGGCCGAGAATGAGCGGCTGCACCGGCGGCTGGAGGAGCTGGTGGCGGAGAATGCGCGGCTCAAGGGCAAGGAGGCACAGGTGCTGCTGCAGCGCGAGCTGCAAAAGCTTCAAGAGCAGGTGGCGCTGATGCAGCAGCAGCAGTTCGGCGCCTCCAGCGAGAAGCGAAAGGTGTCGCCTCCGTGGGAGCCAGGGCACAGCTCGCAGCAGCCCCAGGGCCATGGTCCCCGTGCTCAGCCCGAGCTGCCTGTCCAAGAGGTGCTGCTGCCGTTGGACGAGGCCGACCAGCTCTGTGGCCTGTGTGGCTCTGCGCTGCACGAGTGGAAGGGGCAGACCGAGGACAGTGAAGAAGTCACCGTGGTGGAGCGCCAGTTCGTGCTGCGCAAGCTGCACCGCCAGAAGTACCGCTGCCCTCAAGGGTGCGCACCGGTGACGGCGCCTGCCCCGCCTCGGCTGGTGGAGGGAGGCCGCTACTCGGTGGAGTTTGCCGTCCACGTGGCCCTGCAGAAGTATGCCTTTCACCTGCCCCTGGCACGCCAGCAGCGCATGTTCCTGCGTGAGGGCTTGGTGGTGGAGCGACAGACGCTGTGGGACCAGATAGAGGCGTTGGCCCGTCACCTGAACAAGAGCGACGAGGCGCTGCTGGCCGAGGTATTTACCTCGCCGCTCATCCACGCCGATGAGACGCTGTGGTACCTGTTGGACAAGGGCCCCGGCAAGAAGTGGTACGCGTGGACGGTGGCCTCCCCGGACGCGGTGTACCACCGGATTCTGCCCAGCCGCTCGGGGGCCACCGCCAAGACGGTCCTCGGAGACTTCAAGGGCGTCGTGCTGGTGGATGGGTATGCGGCCTACCAGACGGCGACGAAGTCCGGCGCGGACGGGCCGGCCCCTGCGACTCTGGCGTTCTGTTGGGCGCACGTGCGGCGCAAATTCGTGGAGGCGCTCAAATTCGAGCCGACCTGCGCGCACGTGCTGGAACTCATCGGTCAGCTGTATGCCCTTGAAGAAGACTTGCCGGACTGGCATGCCCTGGAAGGGACGGCACAGCAGGAGGCGCTGGCCCATCGGCTCGCCGTGCGTCAGCAGCAGTCGGCCCCCCTCATCGAGCAAATCAAAGCGTGGGCCCTGTCCCAGAAGGCGCTGCCCGAGAGCACCTTTCGCAAGGCCCTGGAGTACATGCTGGAGTTGTGGAGCGGGCTGACGGTCTTCCTGCACAACCCGCGGGTGCCGCTGGATAACAACCCCGTGGAGCGCCAGATGCGAGACGTGGTGCTCGGCCGCAAGAACCACTACGGCAGCAAGTCCCAGCGCGGCACCGAGGTAGCTGCTCTCTTCTACTCGCTCATCGAGACGGCCAAGCTGCGCGGGGAGGATCCGGGCGACTACCTGTTGCGCGCGGCCCGGGCCGCCATCGAGAATCCGGGCACCGTCACTCTTCCTCAAGGCTACGACTGACGCTCGCTCGCCCCTGGCCAGCAGCCCTGCTCGACCGCCTGCCCTCTACGGGGATCGGCGAACTGATACGAGAAGTCGGGACACCGGTGAAGGAGGTTGCCGGGAGGCTCCCACCTGGGACGGCTGTATTGGTGCGCCATACCCCTGGGGCGGAGCACGGCAAAGTTCCTAGCGTCTTCCTGCCGGTAGCAATGCTGGAGTGGGAGCCTGGGGGCGAAGAGGCCTTGGAAGCAGCAGGGTGGGACGTCCTCTTCGTAGAGGGAAAATCGGAGGGCGTAGTGGAGCCGGTGATGACTCGCCGTCCGCTACGCAGGGGAGGCCGTGGCGGGCTGGGCGTACGTACACAACCTCCACTCCTCAACCCTCGGCCCACACGAGAGGAGATTGCGGCGAGGCGGCGACAAACTGAGGAGTACCACCTGGTTCAACAGGCGCGGGAGCGATACTTCCAGTCGGTAGCAGATGCAAGAGCCCGTTACCCGAATCTCCAGGGGTATCAATAGCACCACTTCATTCCCATGTACCTTGGAGGGCCGAGAGCAGGAGCGACGTACCGGCTTCAGTCCGCCTATCACCAGTCCATGACCCAGGAGTTCCGGAGGCAATGGCCGTATGGCCAGGGCCAGCCCCCCCAGAGCGGCTCCAGCAGATCCTCTTTGAGGTCTACTCTCGATACCCCATCCCTCAGCTCATTGGCATCAACCCCTGAGAGCCATGCGAGAGACCATCGAATTTCGAGTTCCTGCGGGCCATGCGGACATGTTCCTTGAGCCTGGGCTGGGGACCCTGTTGGGAGACAGCGTCCGGAAGATCGTGCTTCCGATGGATGATCCTCGCGTCAAGTTCATTGCTGATCTTGACCGTGAGTTCTTGAAGAAAGGTAAAGCATTCTTCACGTACTCACACATCTCCAGGCACTACACGCGAAAGGAGTTGGATACCGCAGAGGTACTCCAACTGATCATCCGCCCAACGTTCGAGCCGCCAGGCGAGATGTGCGGGACAAAGTACGACGATGCGGCGGCATGCCCTCACTGCGGAGCAGGGGCACCGCAATTGACGGATCTCCACTTGGATGTGCCGCACATCCCCAAGAAAAAGGATCTGGCTGTCACCATTGCGGGAGAGATCGTCGTCTCGGCCCGGCTGACCGAGGCTCTGCGCAAGCACGGCATCACCGGAGCGGAATACCGGCCGGTCAGGCACAAGACAGGGAAGCTGGCTGAGGAGTGGCGTCAGCTTGTCGTCACCTCGAAGCCAGTGGACATCGTTCCCCCCACCCGCGTGGGAGATGATCCCTTCAACCTGGATCAGCAGGGTCGGCACCGGTGCCCTCGAAAGCATGTCGCTGGGCTCAACCGCATCTCGGAGTTGTGGTTGAAGCAGGAAGGGCAGGATGGGAGCGATTGGGTGCGAACACGGCAACTCATCGGGGCCTGGCAGGGCGTGCTACGGCCGAGGGAGCAACTGCTCATCTCGCCCCGGCTCTACCGTCTGTTGCTGACGCTGAAGGCCAAGCGCTTCGAGATAGAAGTGGCTCACTGGACCACGCCGCGCCCCAGTTCAGCTACAGCTCGGCTCCAGAGCTGATGCTCACCGCTGCCAAGCGGCGCGACCCGGCCCGCGAGCAGCTACAGCGGCTGCACGAAGAACCAGAGGAACAGCTCCCCGCGCTTGACGGCCGCGTTGGGCTGCAACGTCAGCGTGCAGTTGTTGCCCGAGCGCGTGAAGCTCTCGCCCGTCTTGTCCCCGTACAGCCCGTACCACGTGCACGCAAAGCCCGCGGGCGGCGTGTAGGTGAAGGACTGGCTGGTGGCGCTCAGCGAGACACGCTGCCCGAGCACATCGCCGAACCAGAAGCTCGGCTCGACACAGTCCCAGCGCGAGTTGAGCAACTGCGCGTTGTTCACCCGCGTCGTCGAGCCCGTGATGAACGGCTTGCCCGCACACGGCCCCTGCGTCACCCGGTTGGCCCCCATCGCATCCGAGCCGTCGATCGCCACCGCCCCACTGACTTTGTAGGCCAGCGTCGGCTTCACGTAGAACCACAGGAACAAATCCCCCGGCGTGCCCAGGGTGATGCTCAGCGTGCAGTTGTTGCCCGACTTGCTGAACGTGTGGCTCGCGTAAGGGCCGTACAAGTCATACCCGTCACACGTGTAGCCCGCTGGCGGCTTGAACGTGAACGCCTGCGTGGCCGCGTTGGGGCTCAGCGGCCGCCCGAGGTTGGAGCCGAACCAGAAGTTGGGCTCCGCGCAGTCCCAGCTCGCCGTGCCCAGCTCGCTGTTGGTCACCGCGAGCGTCGCCCCTTCTGGATCCGGGGTGGTGAAGGGCTGGCCCGTGCAGGGGCCCTTCGTCAGCCGGTTGGGCCCCACCATGTCGCTGCCGGAGATGCCCACCGCCCCCGTGAAGGTGTACGACAGGGTGTTGAGGAAGTCCTCGAAGACCTGCTTGCGGTGCGGCAGGAAGACGTCGGTGAGCGCCGGGGAGATGACGAAGCGGTTGCCCCCATCCGGGCTCGGCTCGCGCAGCTGCTCGCTCACGTGGGTGAAGCCCAGCGAGTTGGGCCAGGGAATGGTGCTGCCCGAGCCGGTGCGAAAGCCCAGATCCCGCCCATTGCTGAGCTGGTGGCAGCCGGCGCACGAGAGCGCCTGGGCCCGGCGGACAATGTGGTCGGGCGTCAGCGTGCTTCCGATGCTGGTGAGCTTCGACTGGATGCTGGTGCGGAAGGCGCTCGCGCCGCCGAAAATCGAGTCGTAGTCCGTGTCACCCCCGAACTCCACCTCGCTCTGGCCGCTGTTGAACTTGTCGGCGACGACCATGTTGAAACGGTTGATGTCGTTGAGGGCCAGCCGCGACACCTCCGTGGCGAGGAAGGCGGCACGGAAGTCATCCGCCAGCGCGTGCGGCGAGGCCGGATCGAACAGCGTGCCCGCCGGGTTGGTCTTGTCCGTGGCCGGCATCCACCGCAGCGTGCAAGAGGTGCCACACGTCTTCTTCAGCTTGAACTCGCGCAGGTTCCACGTGGAGTCCATGAACTGGTTGGTGCGCAGCTGCCCCGTGGCTCCCGTGGCGCGGTTGCCGTAATTGTCCAGGTGGATGACGGGCAGGAAGCCGGCGAGGCCCGTGAAGTAGAAGTTGCGCAGCGCCGTGGCCCGGTCCGCGCTGGTGCGGGTGGGCGTCGACAGGCCGGCCCAGAACTCCACCACCGGGCGGCACCCCTCCAGCCCCTGTTCCGGGTGCGGGTTGGGCAGCACCGCCTCGAAGATGAGGAGGTTGCGGCCAAAGCCTCCCCGCTTCCCGAAGGCGATGCGGTACTCGCCGCAGTTGGCTCCGCTGGCAGGCGCCAGATCGAAGCGGTTGAACAGCCCGATGGGGATGTACGCCTGGGCATTCGTCGTGGGGTTGGAGAAGGGATCGATCTGCGTCTCCAGTCCTTCAGCGCGCGGGCAGTCGATGGGATAGCCGTTGAAGATCGGCTGCAGCGCGCCATCGCGCACATCGTCGCAGTGGGGCCCCAGGTTCAGCCCCGGCGCCGGGTTCTGCGTGTCCCACAGCTGGCGGAAGAGCGTCATCCGGTCCACCCCGGCCACCCCCGCCTGCGTCACCAACTGCTGCATCACGCTCTGGAAGCTGAACTGCGCCAGGATGCTCTCATCCGTCACCGCCAGCGAGCGGCGGGGATCAATCGTCCGCGGCGATGAGGACAGCAGCGCCTGCGAGGACGTGCCGATGCCGCCACGCTCGGAGTGCAGCGCCTCCTCGGGAGCCACGGCGGGGAGCACCTCGGGTGGGGCACTGTCACACCCCGCCGCCAGGAGACAGAAGCTCAACCCGAGGACCGCGAACGAAACCCGCTGGAGGTGCATGAGTTTCCTTTCCAGGCGAATTTATGCACCAACACGGTCCAAACACCAGCAATAGCTGTAAATCGTGATTTCTTCGACACTTCTGAATGGGGTTCGATCCGGCAGTGGGCGGCGGTGTTCGTCCTGGTCCCTGGTGACAGGCAAAGCCGGAGCCAAAGCCAAACAGGTCCCCGATGTGCTGGAGGCCGCGGGCCGACTGTAGCCCTCTGCCGCTCCCCCGGCACGAGCCGCGCGTCCCCCTCGTGGCCCGTCCAAAGAGGATGACGGAAGCGGCGCTCTGGATCGATCTCGCCAGAAGCTCCGCGCAGAGGGTTCGATTCCCGCCGCCTCCATCCCGAGAAGCCCAGCAATCTGAATCGTGGCGTGACCCATCCACTCTTGAAACACGTAAGAGCCGCACAGGTGGCGGTGGGCCTTGAGTGCTTCCGCTATCAGTCGGCGACTGAAGTAGAGGCCGATCTGCGGGCGGGCCTTGCTGCGCTGGGAGCCCCCTACGGGCCCAAGGAGGCGCTAGACGAGGTGCTGATCTCTCTGACGGGGGCCAGCATGAGCCGGGGCGTTCTCGGGCCCACGAGCGAGAACCAGCTACCGCCCAACATGGTGACGGAAGAGGACATCATCAACGAGCGGGGCGGGACCACCTCGCTACCCGCCGCGCCCTCTCTCACGCTCCCCGCAGGCCCTGCTTCGGCGTCGGCCGCACCTCGTGGCTCGCCTGATTGGCCGGCACGACGACGGGGTACAGCGAACTGATACTGCCCATCCCCTTGGGTCCTGAGGTACCGTGGGCGCCATGTCCAATGGCTTCATCTGGTCCAGCGAGGACGAACCGCACGCCGCGCGGCGGCGCGAGCTGCTTCGCACGCATCCCGAGATCAAGGAACTCTACGGCCCGTGCTCGCGCACGAAGTACGTCTGCACGCTGCTCGTCGGGCTGCAACTCTCGCTCGCCTTCCTGCTGCGTGACGCGCCCTGGTGGCTGATTGTTCTGGTCGCCTATGCGGTGGGCGGAGTGATCAACCAGGCGCTACTCCTGGCCATTCACGAGCTCTCTCACAATCTCGCGTTCCGCAAGCCCTGGCACAATCGCGTGTTCGGCGTCTTCATCAATCTGCCCGTGGGTGTGCCGGTCTCAGAAACGTTTCGCTACTACCACCTGCGCCATCACAGCCATCAGGGTGACGAGCGGCTCGACACGGATATACCGACGGAGTTCGAGGCGCGCTTGCTGCGCCATCGCGCAAGCAAACTGCTCTGGCTCGCTTGCCAAGGCTTTGCCTACGCGCTCCGCCCGCTGTTCGTGGATCCCAAGAAGCCGGGGGCTTCCGAGATCGCGAACCTCCTCGTGCAGGTCGCGTTCAACGTGGCCGTGTTCTATTTTTGGGGCGGCAAAGCGCTTGCCTATCTGCCGATCAGTTCACTGATCGTCATGGGGCTCCATCCGATTGCCGGACACTACATCTCGGAGCACTACGTCTTCCGCGAAGGGCAAGAGACCTACTCGTACTACGGGCCGCTCAACGTGCTCGCGTTCAATGTCGGCTACCACAACGAGCACCACGACTTCCCCTACGTTCCTGGCTCGCGCCTGCCGAAGCTACGAGCGATGGCGCCGGAATTTTACGACGGTCTCCTGGCGCACCAATCGTGGACGGCGACGCTTTGGAACTTCGTCATGCGCCCCAGCCTGGGCGGTTACAGCCGCATCAAGCGGCGCGTGGAGCGGCGGCGGGACTAGCGCCCAGACTCCTGCCGCACACCTGATGGGAGGGCGGCCTGACGAGTCCTGGTAGCCGCCGCGAGCGCCGCGGAGAGCATACGCTCCGCATCGCTCGAGGCCTCGCTCCACCGCGCCGCCACCATTCCATCGGGACGGATCAGGGAGGCGCCCGAGGCTCCCACGCCATAGGTGCTCTGCCAGCCGTCGACACGGTGGGCCTGGAGCGGAAGCCCCGCGCGCTTCGAGAGGGCCTCGCTCGCATCGAGCCAGCTCCGGTCCCCCGCCAGCAGGACGAAGCCTCCGCCAAACAGATCGATCGTCGACACCGGGCCTTCCTCCGACGAGAGCCACACGTGCGGCGCGCGCGTGCCGGGCTCACCGTTGAGGGTCAACATCCGAGGGAGCGGCTCATCGGAGCCATAGCGATAGCCGAAGATGATCACCCTGGCACTGACGGCCCCGTCGTCCTCCGGCATCGCGGCTCCCTTCTCGAGACGCAGCGCGAGGAGGGTGGCCTGGTTCGCGGTCGCTGCGGCGACCGGGCGGCGCTCGGAGTCATAGGTCTCCAGCAGCGACGGCCCGGCCTGTCCCTTCAGCACGGCCGCGAGCTTCCAGGCCAGGTTGGCCGCGTCCTGGATGCCGGTATTGGCGCCGTGCCCTCCCGTGGGCGGCATCTGGTGCGCTGCATCCCCCGCCAGGAACACGCGGCCCGAGGAGAAGCGCTCCGCCACCCGCTCCGCCGCCTCCCACGGAAACGTGCCCAGGAGCGTCGGGACAAGCTCCGGCAGCCCCGTGGCAAGGCGGATGAGACGCGTCCAGCGCTCCTCGGTGAAGTCCGCGGGTGTCTCTCGCGAAACGTCGAACCGGGTGGCGTAAATCCACCGGTCCTTCACGTCCGTGGCCACCATGACGCCGCCCGCCTCGGGGTGCTTCAGCACCGCGAAGCCGAACGGGTGTTCCCTTCGCACGGGAGACAGATCCGCGTGAAAGAGGGTGGAGACGTTGTGCCCCAGTGAGCCACGCCCCCGCTGCGCGATGCCGAGCGCCTCGCGAACGGAGCTGCGCACACCATCCGCCGCCACCAGGTAGTCGGTGCGAACCGTGTACGTCTCTCTCGTCGCTCGATCGAGGACCTGAGCGGTCACTCCCTTCACGTCCTGGGTGAACGCCTTCAGTTCGTGGCGGAAGCGCACCTCGGCCTGCTGCTCGCGCGCGGCTCGCAGCAGGATGGGCTCGAGCCTGTCCTGTCCCAGGTAGACGTGCGGACACGGGCTCAGGTCCGACCGATGTGCTCCCGGCGCCGCGGGCATCCAGGACAACACGGGCCCCGCGAGCGTGAGCGCCACCAACTGGCCTCCACCGCCCAGATCGGGAGGCACGCCCCCTACCCGCTCGATCTCCTCTCGCGCGCACGTGGAGCGGAACAGCTCGATGGTGCGCTCGTGGAATCCACGGGCTCGGGGGTGGATGGAGGTGCCCTCGTGCTTCTCGAGGACGAGGGCCTTCACCCCGCGATGCGCCAGGAAGAGCGCCGTCGACAGCCCGACCAAACCGCCGCCGACGATGAGCACCGGGACACGCTCTTCTCGCGAGGTCTTCTCGTGCATGCCTCGGGCCTCTATCAGCTCGGCAGCAGCAGTCCAAACGGGGTGTGCGCTCCTTCCTCGGCTCCTCCACCGTCGCGCCAAAGGCGGGGCTCTCCTCCTCCATCCCCGGCTCCTCCCCCGCTTGAGGGAGCAGAAATGGCCGCACTTTCGCGCCTGGGGCAAAGACGCCGTGGAACCTCGTCAGGTTTGCCCTCGGCGGAGGCACCAGGCTGGTGGCGCTGATCTCCCTCCTCGTCGCCAGCGTCACGGCTCAGGCGTTGGCCCTCGTCTCCGCGATCAGCCCCTGGTTCGCCTGGCTTCACTCTCTCGTCGTCGAGGAG